>CADEEH010000263.1 GCA_902826305.1 uncultured Burkholderiales bacterium | reverse complement strand
CACCGCCACCGCCACCGCCACCGCCACCGCCACCGCCACCGCCACCGCCACCGCCGCCGCCGCCGCCGTCGCCGTCCGCGTTGTCGCCAACGGCGCCGTCGATCAATCTGCTGAACAAGCCGATTGCGGTGGGAGCGAACGGGACGGCGTATTTCTTCTTTCCGGTGACGGCCGTCAACGGGCTGCGTTCGCTCGAATGCCGCCTGGACGCCGGCGCGTACGCGTCATGCTGGTATCAGCAGTACTACTTCAACCTCGGCGCGGGAACCCACACCGTCACGATCCGCGCGATCGACTACCAGAACCAGGAGTCGACGATCTCGTACACCTGGATCATCGGCACCGGAACGGCCGCGCTGGACACGACGCCACCATCGACGCCGGTGGTCGGCCACGACGCGGGTGTGGCCACGGTCGGCAGCAACGCCAACGTGACCTTCAGTTCAGTCGACGCCTCCGGGATCCGGCAATACCAGTGCCAGCTGAATTCGGCCGGTTACGTGAACTGCACGAGCCCGCAACCGGTCACCGGTCTGGCCGAGGGTCGGCACACGATCCGTGTGAAAGCGACGGACAACGCGGGCAACGTGTCGGCCGAAGGCAGCACGACCGTGCTGGTGGACAGGACCGCGCCGGTCGTCAGCTACCTGTCGACGCCGCCGGCGACGACGACCAGCCTGGTCGCGACGTTCAGTGTCGCGGCCACCGACGTGAACGGGTCGGGCATCGCTCAGTTGAACTGCAAGAGCAGCGAGCAGACCGCGTACCTGCCGTGTACGAACACCCACACGGTGACACTGACCTCGCTCGGTGTGAAGACGATGTCGGTGCAGGCGATCGACAACGCGGGCAACCGGTCGGTGCGCGACACCACCTGGACGATCATCGCCGAGCCGCCGCCGCCACCACCCCCGCCGCCGCCACCACCGCCACCGCCGCCACCCGGGCCGATCGCACCGGTGACTTCACCCGCGGTGCCCGCATCGGAGTTCCGGGTCCTGTTCAACCTGCAGTTCCCGGGCACACCGCAGTCGCTGCTGCAGGACTACAACGCGGTGGCGATGGACTGCTTCAATCCGACGCCGTACATCTTCGACCAGTTGCCGAACAATTCGACACCGGTGCCGACGGTCGAGCGGATGAAGCAGGGCATCCAGCAGATGGTCGCGGCCGCGGCGGGTGGTACCGACTGGCACTGGCCTTTCGGTGATACCCAGCATTTCTGCCTCGACTGGGAGACCTTCTGGCTGCAGGTGGGGCAGGGCAGCATCGACAGCGGCGATCCGAACCTGACGACGACGCGGCTGCATCTGTCGCGTTTCGCCGAGAGTGCGCGGCGGTTCCGCCAGGCGCTCGACGAGACCGGTTTCGGCGACAAGAAGTTCGGCTTCTACGGCGTCGCGCCGGTCGACGCCTGGACCACGACCATGGCAGTGCCGGGCTCGGTCGCGTTCCAGCGCCAGGTGCTGGCCCATCACCTGCCCGAGATGTCCGAAGTCGTCCAGGCCGTCGACTTCCTGTCGACACCGGCGTACCTGCCGGTCAATCCGAGCCCGGCACATTCGGCCCATCTCGAGAACACGATGCTGCTGGCCCGGGAGATCTCGCAGGGCAAGCCGCTGTACGTCTTCACCTGGCCCCAGTACTCGGGAGGATCCGGCTACATGGATCGCGACACCTGGATCCGGCAGATGAACCTCGCCCGCAAGTACGGCAACGGGATCATCTACTTCGGCACCTCGCAGACCTCCGGCGCGGATCCGAGCTGGAATCCGGGCTCGGCCTGGTGGCAGACCGCGATCGAGTGGATGGGGGTCAATCGCTGACCTCCTCGACGCACGCCCGCCGCCGTCGCGCCGATGGGTGTGATGGCGGCGAGGCGGTCGACGGATCCCTCCGCTTGACAGGTCATCACCCAATCACGAAAGTGACGCACCATCGTCGCTTTCGCCGAAGGGCCTGGAGGATTCCCATGTCGTTGCGCCTTGCAGCATCCGCGGTTGCCGCCGTGTTCGCGTTCACCGCGTCGCCGGCCCGGGCGCAGACCGAGATCCAGTGGTGGCACGCGATGACTGGTGCCCTGAACGAATGGGTGGTCGGGCTCGCCAACGGCTTCAACACCAGCCAGACCGCGTACAAGGTGGTGCCGGTCTACAAGGGCGCGTACGACGAGTCGATGACCGCGGCCGTGGCCGCCTTTCGCGCCGGCAACGCGCCGCATATCCTGCAGGTGTTCGAGGTCGGGACCGCGACCATGATGGCCGCCAAGGGCGCGGTCAGGCCGGTGGCCGACGTGATGCGCGAGGCCGGCCAGAAGTTCGACCCGAAGGCCTACGTTCCCGCGGTGGCCGGTTACTACACGGCGTCCAACGGGCAGATGCTGTCGTTCCCGTTCAACAGTTCGACCACGGTCTTCTACTACAACCGGGATGCGTTCAAGCGCGCCGGCATCGATCCGGCCAAGCCGCCGCAGACCTGGCCGGAGGTGGTCGCCGCGGCCGCCAAGCTGAAGGCGAGCGGCGAGAAATGCAGCTTCACGACCAGCTGGCAGAGCTGGACACAGCTCGAGAGTTTCTCGACCTGGCACAACACCGAGTTCGCGACGCCGAACAACGGCTTCAGCAGCGGGTCGCCGAAGCTCGCGTTCAACAGTCCGCTGCATGTGCGACACATCGAAAATCTCGCCAACATGGCCCGGCAGGGCCTGTTCGCCTACGCCGGCCGGCGCAACGAACCCGATGCGAAGTTCTTCTCCGGCGAGTGTGCGATGTTCACCGGCTCGTCGTCGGCCTACGCCAACATCCGCAAGAACGCCAAGTTCGACTTCGCGATCGCGCCGCTGCCGTTCTATCCGGACGTCGAAGGTGCGCCGCAGAACACGATCATCGGCGGCGCGAGCCTGTGGGTGATGGCCGGCAAGAAACCCGAGGAGTACAAGGGTGTCGCCGCGTTCCTCGCCTACCTGTCGCAGACCGACGTGCAGGCGAAGAGCCACCAGGAGACCGGCTACCTGCCGATCACCACCGCCGCGTTCGACGCGACGGTCAAGTCCGGCTTCTACGACAAGTATCCGGGCACCGACACCGCGGTGCGCCAGATGATCGTCAAGACCACGGACAAGTCGCGCGGCATCCGGCTCGGCAATTTCGTGCAGATCCGCACGATCGTCGACGAGGAACTCGAGCAGGTCTGGAGCGGCAAGAAGTCCGCGAAGCAGGCGCTCGACGACGCGGTCAAGCGCGGCAACGAACAGCTCGAACGATTCGAGAAGACCAACCGCGGCTGAACGGACGGCGCGACGGGATCCGGTCGACGGCGCGACGGCGTGGAGAAACGAGCGGTCTTCCGGTCGGCCTGGCTGCCGTACCTGCTGGTCGCGCCGCAACTGGCGATCACCTTCATCTTCTTCTTCTGGCCCGCCGGGCAGGCGTTGTTCCAGAGCCTGCTGCTCGAGGATCCGTTCGGCCAGACGACCCAGTTCGTCGGCCTGGACAACTTCCGCACGCTGTTCGCCGATCCGGCGTATCTCGCCTCGTTCCGGGTGACCGCGGTCTTCTCGCTGCTGGTCGCGGTGCTCGGCCTGTCGATCTCGCTGCTGCTGGCGGTCTTCGCCGATCGGGTGCTGCGCGGGGCGCGCTGGTACCGCACGCTGCTGATCTGGCCGTATGCGGTGGCGCCGGCGATTGCCGGTGTGTTGTGGATGTTCCTGTTCAACCCGACCCTCGGCGTGCTCGCGCATGCGTTGCGCGCCTTCGGTGTCGACTGGAACCACCTGCTCGATTCCGGCCAGGCGCTGACGCTGATCGTCATCGCGGCGGTGTGGAAACAGATCAGCTACAACGTCGTCTTCTTCCTCGCCGGCCTGCAGTCGATCCCGAAGTCGGTGATCGAGGCGGCGGCGATCGACGGCGCCGGGCCCTGGCGCCGGTTCGCGACGATCGTGTTCCCGCTGCTGTCGCCGACCACGTTTTTCCTGCTGGTGGTCAACATCGTCTACGCGTTCTTCGACACCTTCGCGATCGTCGACGCGGCCACCCAGGGCGGCCCGGGGCGAGACACCGCGATCCTGGTCTACAAGGTGTACCACGACGGCTTCAAGGCGCTCGACCTCGGCGGCTCGGCCGCGCAGTCGGTCGTGCTGATGGCGATCGTGATCAGCCTGACCGTGCTGCAGTTCCGCTTCCTCGAGCGGCGGGTGAACTACTGATGCGGGTCGCGCGCGGACTGCCGGGCAGCGGAGGGCCGCGATGATCGAGCGCCGGCCCTGGCTCGATCTGCTCGCCCACCTGGTGCTGGTCGTCGGCGTGATCGTGGTCGCGTTGCCGGTGTACGTGACCTTCGTCGGCTCGACGCAGACCGCCGAGCAGATCCTGGCCGCGCCGA
>CADEEH010000262.1 GCA_902826305.1 uncultured Burkholderiales bacterium | reverse complement strand
CACAACTCGTTCTTCAAGGGCAACTACCTGTTCCGCCAGTGGACCAACGCGGACGCGATCATCGACTACATGGTGTTCGCGCGCCAGTACGTGATGGACTGCGAGACACGCTACGGCCTGAGCGCGGTCGAGGACACACTCGATGCCTGCCACGCGCTGATGGACTTCGGCGTCAGCCGCTACCGCCAGCCCAAGCCGCTGTCGGCCGCCGAGGAGCAGCAGCGCCAGCGCGAGCGCCAGGACTACGCCTGGCGGCAGTACGACGAGATCTGGCGCACGCTGCCGCAGAAGGCGCGTCGCGCCAACGGCCGCAAGTCCGAGGTGTTCCCCGAGGAGCCGCAGGAGAACCTGCTCTACTTCATCGAGAAGTTCTCACCCAAGCTCGCGCCCTGGCAGCGCGAGATCGTGCGCATCGTGCGCAAGATGGCGCAGTACTTCTACCCGCAGGGCCAGACCAAGGTGATGAACGAGGGCTGGGCCACGTTCTGGCACTACACGATCCTGAACCGCCTGTACGACAAGAAGATGGTCGACGACGGCTTCATGCTCGAGTTCCTGCAGTCGCACACCAACGTGGTCACCCAGCGCGGTTTCGACGAACGCGGCTACGGCGGCGCCAACCCGTACGCGTTCGGCTTCGCGCTGATGAGCGACATCCGCCGCATCTGCGAGAACCCGACCGAGGAGGACCGCCAGTTCTTCCCGGACATCGCCGGCGGCGACTGGATGAAGGTCCTCGACTTCGCGATGCGCAACTACAAGGACGAGTCGTTCATCGCCCAGTTCCTGTCGCCGCGGCTGATCCGCGAGTTCCACCTGTTCGCGATCGCCGACCGTGAAGCCGACGATCACCTGGAAATCGACAGCATCCACAACGAAGCCGGCTACCGGCGCGTCCGCCGCCTGTTCGCGCAGCAGTACAACCGCGACTCGCTGCTGCCGAACATCCAGGTCGTACGCTACGACCGCGACGGCGACCGCAGCCTGACGGTGCGGCATACGCTGTACCGCAAGCGACCGCTGAGCGACGAACACAAGGACGTGCTCAAGCACCTGCTGCGGCTCTGGGGTTTCGACGTGCGCTTCGAGACCGCCGACGAGAGCGGGAAGGTCATCTCCGTCGAAGTGATGCGCCCGTAGAGCCCGGCTGGAGGCTACTGCGCGTCCCGCCTGACGCGTTCCGGTGCTCACCGTACTGTCGTACGGTTCCGCTCCTCGCGCGCCAATCGGGCCTGCTCGCCACGCCTCGAGCCGGACTCTACCCGTCTTCGATGTTTCGGGTGTCCTGGGTGCCCTCGATGTCCTCGTACGCGTCGGGTGTGAAGCGCGGGGTGCACAACGCGACGAAGACCAGGTCGACCGGTTCGCGGTTGCTGATCCGCTGCCGGCATCCGGGCGGGATGATCACCACGTCACCCGGTCCGACCTCGGTCGGCGGCAGGCCGCCGGCTTCGACCCGGCCCCGGCCCGACAGCACCAGGTAACGCTCGGTGATGCCGTGCAGCCGGTGCCAGCGTGTCGTCTCGCCGGGGGCGACGCGGGCACGGGCGATCGACAGCGCCGGATCGTCGGCGCTGTTGCTCCACTCGACGATGAAGCAGTTCTCGGCGATCGGCGCCTCGGGCGCCCGGCTGCCGCGGACGATGCGCGCGTCGCGGCTCATCGGTCGGCCGATCTGACAAGGTGCGGCCGCCGAACGCGCAGGGGCTTCACGCACATGGGGTATATCCAGCGTCGGCGCGGCCGGCTATCGTGCAGGCATCACAGTAGCCCGCGAGGCACCCGGATGTCCATCGTCGACCGTGTCAAGGCGATCCTGTTCAGCCCGAAGACCGAATGGCCGGTGATCGAGGCCGAGCCGGGCGACATCGGATCGATCTACAAGGACTGGCTGATCTGGCTGGCGGCGATCCCGGCGATCGCCTCGCTGATCGGCTGGTCGTTCATCGGCGTCGGCATGTTCGGTGTCTCGATGCGCATGCCGTTCTCGTCGGGGCTGTCGATCGCGATCTTCAGCTTCGTGATGTTCCTGGTGCTGGTCTACGTGCTGGCGATGATCGTCGACTGGCTCGCACCGAAGTTCGGCGGCCAGAAGAACATGCTCAACGCGTTCAAGCTGGTCGCCTACGGCGTGACCGCGGCCGCGGTCGCCGGCATCGCGAACATCATGCCGATGTTGTCGATCCTCGCGCTGATCGGCGCGATCTACACGATCTACCTGATGTATCTCGGCCTGCCGGTGCTGATGAAGTGCCCGCCGGACAAGGCGGTGCCGTACACGATCGTGCTGCTGGTCTGCGGCTTCGTCGCCAACCTCGTCATCAACGTCGGCGCGGCGATGCTGATGCCGGGCATGGGACCGATGGGCATGGGCATGGGCGACGCGGACATGGGCGACATCTCGATCAAGACGCCGTCGGGCGAGATCAAGATCGACGGCCAGGCGATGGGTGAGGTCGCCAAACGCTTCGAGGAGGCGGGCAAGCGGATCGAATCGGCCAACAAGAAGGTCGAGGCGGCCGGCAAGAGTGGCGACATGGACGCGGTCGGTCGCGCCGCCGCCGAGGCGATGGCGGCGATCTCCGGTGCGGCCGGCGGCCGGCAGCCGATCGATTCGGCGACGCTGAAGGCGATGCTGCCGGCCTCGATCGGCGGCATGAAGCGCGAACGCGTCGAGGCGCAGTCCGGCGGCGCGATGGGCATCGCCGGGTCGAGCGCCGAGGCCACCTATCGCGGCAACGGCAGGAAGATCGACCTCGAGATCACCGATGCCGGCGGCCTGGCCGGCCTGATGTCGCTGGCGGGCTGGGCGAACGTCACCGGCGAACGCGAGGACGAGCGCGAGATCGAGCGCACCTACAAACAAGGCGCCCGCTGGATGCGCGAGAAGATCGAGAAGGACGGCACCGGCGCCGAACTGATGATGGTGCTCGAGAACGGCGTGATGATCGACCTCGAGGGCGAAGGGGTCGACCTGGCGACGCTGAAATCGGTGCTCGACGGACTCGACCTGAAGCGCCTGGAGTCGTTCAAGACGCCGCCGCGCGGCTGACCGCACCGGACGCACCGCCCGCGCCGGGTGTCAGCCGAGCCGCGTGCGCACCATCCCGATGTGTGAGCGCAGCGCATAGAGTTCGTCCGCATACGACAGCGGCACCGTGATGTGCGAGACCCGTTCGTCGAGTTCGTCCAGTTCAACGCGCAGCTTGACGAGATCGGGGCCCGGCCCGGCGAGCCGGTCTTCGATCGACCGCAGCCGGCCGTACCAGCGGAAGATCCGCGACCGGACGCGGAACTCGTAGATCGGCGGCACGATACGCGACAGCGGGATCAGCACCGCGACGATCGCGGCCAGTACCACCCACATCCGCTCGACCAGGTTGGCCAGCCAGAACGGCAGGTACCGCTGCAGCAACGGACGGCCGTTGCGGTAGAAGCGCCGCGCCTCCTCGGCGACCGCGATCTCGTTGTACTCCGGTGACGGGAACTGGCCGGCCCGCTGGAACCAGCCGGCCTGGCCGTGGATCTCGGCGGCGGCCTGCACCATCAGCTGCATCAGCGCCGGATGGGCATCGCGTCGCGCGACCAGCGTCGCGGTCGGTGCGATCAGGTGGATGTCGGCCGACGGGACGTTGCCGCTCAGGTCGACGATTCCCTGGGGCAGCACGACATGCGACAGGAATCCGAGCCGCCGCGCGTAGGCCTCGGCCTGGACGAAGTCGAACAGCCGGATGCCCGGCGTCTGCAGCAGCATCTGCACCAGCGGCGACTCGGGTGCGGTGGCGAACACGACCGCATCGACGCGGCCGTCGATCAGATCGACCACCGCCGGTGTCGGTTCCAGCGGCAGCAGCTTGAACACGCCGGCCTCGAGCCGGTTGGCCTGCGCGAGCCGGCCGAACAGGCGCGGCACGCCGCTGTCTTCGGGACCGACGGCGATTGTCATCTGCGCCAGGGACGCGAACGACAGGGGCGAGCCCCGCGGCGCCTTCAGTCGCGCGGCGGCCTGTTCGCGATAGAAGATCCAGACCGGCTCGTAGAACAGGCTGCCGAGCGACTCCAGTCCGTCGGACTCGGCCTCGTCCGGCGAGGTCGTGCCTCCCTGCACGAAACCGAACGACACCCCGGAGGCCGGATCACCGAGTGCGCGCAGGTTCGCCAGCGAACCGGCGCTCGGGCGCAGTTCCAGGTCGATGCCGTCGCGACGCAATGCCTCGCGATAACGACGGCCGAACGCCTCGAACGCCGACTGGTCCGGCCCGGTGATGATCGTCACGCGTCGCGGCGGCGTGGGATCGAGCAGCCAGTACGCACCGCCGAGCAACAGCAGCGCGATCAGGAGGAACGGGCCGGCGCTGATCCACAGGTCGCGGATCGACACCAGCGCGTAGCGGATCAGTCGGGCCATCGG
>CADEEH010000261.1 GCA_902826305.1 uncultured Burkholderiales bacterium | reverse complement strand
TCGTGCTGACGCTGCCACCGCCGACGGTGCTGCCCGGACTGCAGGCGATGGCCGCCGGTGCGGTGCTGCTGCTGGGCTTCGGCGCGTGGCCGTTCCTGCGGCTGGCCGGGGTGCCGCCGCTGCGGGTGCTGCGCCGGGACCTCGGATCGGGGGGTGCGATCTCCTGGCTCGCGGTGCTGGTCGCCCTGGTCGCGTTCGTCGCACTGCTGTCCTGGTTCGCGGCCGATCGGCGCCTGGTGATGATCGCGTTCGGCGGCTTCGTCGGCGGCGCGCTGGTGTTCGTCGCGGTCGGTGCGGGACTGATCGCCGCGATCGCGCCGCTCAGGCGAGTGCTGACCCGGGCCGGTGCCGGTGCGCCGATCCGGTTCGCGCTCGCGTCCTGGTCGCGGCGGGCGGGTGCGTCGACCGCGCAACTGGTCGCGTTGTCGATCGGCCTGATGGCGCTGATGCTGCTGACGATCACCCGCACCGACCTGATCGACAGCTGGCGGCGTGCCAGTCCGGCCGACGCGCCGGACCGTTTCGTGATCAACATCCAGCCCGACCAGCGCGACGCCGTGGCCGCGATGATCGCGGCCGCCGGCGTGACCCGCGTCGAGTTGTATCCGATGATCCGCGGCCGGCTGGTGTCGATCAACGGCCGCGAGGTCAGCGGCGAACGGTTCGACGACGCACGCGCCCAGCGGATGGTCGAGCGTGAATTCAACCTGTCGTACAACACGCAGCTGCCTGGCCACAACCAGGTGGTCGCCGGCCGCTGGTTCACCGACGGCAACGAGGTGTCGGTCGAGCAGGGCATCGCGACGACACTCGGCCTGTCGCTCGGCGACAGCGTCGGCTTCGATGTCGCCGGCGAGACCGTCACCGCCAAGGTCACCAGCCTGCGCAAGCTCGACTGGGATTCGATGAAGGTCAACTTCTTCATGATCCTGTCGCCGGCCGCGCTGCAGGGCAAGCCGCAGACGCTGGTCACTTCGTATCACCAGCCGACCGGCGCGCCGGCGCTCGACGGCCCGCTGGTGCAGCGGTTTCCGAACCTGACCGTCTTCGACACCGGCAACATCGTGCGCCAGGTGCAGCGCATGCTCGACCAGGTCGTGCTCGGCGTGCAGATGCTGTTCGTGCTGACGCTGATCGCCGGCCTGGTCGTGTTGTACACCGCAATGGCGGCGTCACACGACGAGCGACTGCGCGAATCCGGCCTGATGCGGGCGCTGGGCGCATCGCGCCAGCAGTTGTCGCGTGCGCAGTTCTGGGAGCTCGGCCTGTCCGGTGGCCTGGCCGGACTGCTCGCGGCGATCGGCGCGCTGGTGATCGGCTGGGTGCTCGCCGCGCAGGTGTTCGGGTTCGAGTTCTCGCCGCGGTGGCTGACGCTGCCGCTGGGGACGCTGGCCGGCGCGTTGCTGGCCGTGGTGGCCGGCCGCGCGAGCCTGCGTGGCGTGCTCGACGCGCCGCCGATGTCGAGCCTGCGCAACGCCGCCTAGTCGGTGACCAACGGCGGCCGTCGCGCCGGCGCCGCGCACTTCACGATCCGCGAGCAATGAATCACACCGGGCCCGTCCGACGGGACCCGGTGCGACTCGATGTCGGTGTGAGGTCTGTTACTGGCGCAGGTTGGCGGCCGCCGTGCCCTCGGGCAGACGGCAGACCCGCGAGCCGAGGTCGAAGCGGCCGCCCTTGCGCCGGCAATCGACATACGGATCGACGCGTTCGGGGGTCGTGGTCCCCGGACGGGTGCCGGCTGCAACGGGTGACACCGCGTCATTGCCGCGTGCGATGCCCTGCACGGGGTCCTTCGGTGTCCACGCCTCGACCCGGCGTGCACCGACACACGGCTCGTCGGCGAACACGACCCGGCCGTCGCGGGTTTCGCAGCGGAACACCGAGCGCGTCAGGTCCTGATTGGCCTTGCTCGCGACCGCGACCGGTGCGCGCAGCGCGGTCTGGGCAGCGGCCGGTTGCGCGGCCTGGGCGGCGAGAACTGCCGGTGCGGCGGCCGACAGGCCCGCCAGGGTCAATCCAGCCAGGATCGTTTTCATCGTCATCATCGTTTTGGTCCTCCGAAGCCTAACATTCTAAGGTTGAAAGCGAGTGCGCGATCGGCGCGCGCGAACCGGCACGAATCAGCGGTGCACCGTGTGACGCGGGGAGGTCAGGGGACGATACACGCCCGCAGCTCGGGATCGATCCGCCCGCCTTTGGCCTTGCAGTCGCCGACCGGATCGAGCGGCTTCAGCCAGCTCGGCCGGCTCGGCGCCGCGGTCTTGGGCTTGCCGGTGAAGCGTTCGCTCTCGATCACCGTCAATTCGCGCCGAGGCCTGAACGGCTCGGCGCTGGTCGCACCCGGGCACTTCTGGTCGGTGAACTCGACACGCCCGTCGCGGGTCCGGCACTTGTACAACTCGGCCTGCGCGGGCATGGCCGTGGTGCCCAGCACCACGGCCACCGCCATCCAAGCTGCCCGCGACGTTGGAACCCGCATCGGCACCCGCATGTCCTTCCCTCCAGCCCGACTCTCTTGTGCCGCGCGGGACCCCGCCCGCGATCGGCTAAGCTTGCCGGACTTCTCCGTGGAACCGATCTTAGCCGATGGACCTGGCGTTGACCGTGAACGATTTCCTGTTGATCGCCGCCGTGGTGCTGGCGGCGATCGCGGTCGTGCTGCTGGTGCTGGTGCTGCTGCGCAGGGTGCCCGATCCAACCGAGGCGGTACGCGAGCTGGCGTTGCGACAGGCCGAGGCCACCGAGCACCTGGAGCGCGGACTTCGCGACGAGATCGATGCCCACGGCCGGGGCACCCGCGAGGAACTGGCCAGCTCGATCGGCCGCTTCGGCGCGCAGATGATCCATCAGATGGGCACGATCTCGACGCTGCAGAACAACCAGATCGACGCGTTCGCCCAGCAGCTGACCCGGCTCACCGAGAGCAACGAGTTGCGGCTGAGTGCGCTGCGTGAATCGAGCACCGAGGACGCGCGACGGCATCGCGAGGAGATCGGCGATACGCTGCGGGCGGCCAACGAGGTGATGAGGCGCTCGATCGCGGAGCTGACCGGGCGCAACGACGAGCGACTGTCCGAGGTGCGCGGCACACTCGAGTCCAAGCTCAAGGAACTGCAGACCGACAACCAGATCCGGCTCGAGGAGATGCGGCGCACGGTCGACGAGAAGCTGCATGCGACCCTCGAGCAGCGGCTCGGCGAATCGTTCCGCCAGGTGTCCGAGCGGCTCGAGCAGGTGCACAAGGGCCTGGGCGAGATGCAGGCGCTGGCCTCCGACGTCGGTGATCTCAAGCGCGTGCTGACCAACGTCAAGACCCGCGGCACCTGGGGCGAGGTGCAGTTGTCCTCGCTGCTCGAGCAACTGCTGATCCCCGATCAGTACGCGGCCAACGTCGCGACGGTTCCCGGCTCGAAGGAGCGGGTCGAATACGCGATCCGTCTGCCGGGTCGTGACCCCACCGGTGACGCGGTGCTGTGGCTGCCGATCGATGCGAAGTTCCCGCGCGAGGACTACGAGCGGCTGCTGATCGCCCAGGAACGCGCCGACTCGGCCGGCGCCGAACAGGCCGGCCGACAGCTCGAGCTGCGGCTGCGCGCCGAAGCGAAGTCGATCCGCGGCAAATACGTGTCGCCGCCGCACACGACCGATTTTGCGTTGCTGTTCCTGCCCACCGAGGGCCTGTACGCGGAGGCGGTCCGACGACCCGGCCTGCTCGACGACCTGCAACGTGATCACCGGGTCGTGATCGCCGGCCCGACGACATTGGCCGCGATCCTGTCCAGCCTGCAGATGGGGTTTCGCACACTCGCGGTCGAGAAGCGCACCAGCGAGGTCTGGGAACTCCTCGGGGCGGTCAAGACCGAGTTCGGCAAGTTCGGGGACATGCTCGCCAAGACGCGCCGGCAACTGCAGACCGCGGCCAACACGCTCGGTGAGGCCGAGGGCAAGACCCGGACCATCGAACGGAAGATGCGGCTGGTCCAGCAGCTCCCGGAGCCGGCCGCCCGCCGGATGCTGGCCGACCGCGCCGACGGCAGTGCGCCGGCCGGACCGGGGGCGGATGTCGATGTGCGCGATGGTCCGGACGATGGCGTCGGCGCGCCCGCCGACCCGCCGGCCGCGTGAGCGTCGACGCGACTTTTTTGCACCAGAAAACGGCTTTCCACATCGTGGAATCGACGGCCGGCGCCGCACCATCCGGCTCTCCCAAGGTGAAAAAGAAACTTCCGTATCGTGAAATACGGCACGCAGCAGGTTGATTGTTAGAGGAAAATTCGGCCAGTGTTTGCGCAGCACGCGCGATGTTGCCGTGCACAAACTGCTTTAACATTCACGTTTTGTGACCGGGTGGCGTCAAGCCGATGACCGGTCGCTGACCGAATTCTTCCCTTAGGAGCCCACTGCATGACCTCCCGTGAACTCGAAGCCCAGAAACTCCAGAAGGAGTGGTCGGA
>CADEEH010000260.1 GCA_902826305.1 uncultured Burkholderiales bacterium | reverse complement strand
TCACGCCCATCAGGCCGTAGGTGATCGCCAGGCCGAGCGCCGCCAGCAGCAGCACACTGCCCAGGCTGATGCCCGAGAACACCTGGCCGATCCGCTCGCCGATGGACAGCCGGCGCTCGATCGACTCGAGCGCGGCGCGCAGCGCGATCCGCACGTCGGCGTCGGGTTCGACGAACTGCTCGCCGTCCTTCTCGAGTCGCGACGCGATCAGCGTGCGTACCGTCGCGCTGCCGCTGCCGGCGAGCCGCTCGGCGGCGGCGATCCGGCGCTTCGGGTCCTCGGCCCGGATCTCGATCGCGGCGACCACCTGCTGCAGCTCGGACTTCACCCGCGGATCGCGTTCGGCGTCGAGCGCCTTGGCCACCAGCAGCAGCAGCGATTCGTCGGCATCGCTGCCCAGGCCCTGCACCGCCTGCAGCCGCACGTCGGCATCGGGAGAGCCGAGCCTGAGCGCCGACATCGCGATGCCGATCTCGCCCCGCATCCGGTTGTTGACGACCGGTTCTTCCGCCTCGGCGGGCATCTGGGCAAGCTTCTCGCCGGTGACGACGTCGATCGCGCCGTCACCGTCGACCTTCAGGATGCGGCGTCCTTCGAGCACCCGGATCTCGCCGTCGCGCAGCGCGGCGAGGATCGGTGCGACCGCTTCGTTGCCCGCGGCGGCCAGCGCGTTGAGCGCCTCGTAGCGCTCGTCGCCGTCGCCGGCCACCAGCTGGCGCAGCTTGTCGGCATCCGTCGGGCGTAGCCGCGCGGCAGCGGCCGTCTGCGGCCAGGCGCCAGCGATCAGCGCGAGGGCCAGGACCAGGGCAACCAGCGCACTGGTGGACGATCGCAGCAATCGGTACATCGGACGACAACTCTCCGGTTCGCGCGGATCGCGCGACACCTGGTGGCACTCGATCGGTGACAGCGTGCGGACCGTCGCGACCCGCCGCTGCCCGTCAGCATGCCGCGCTCCGTGCGGAGCGCGGGCACCGACGCCGATCACATCTTCTCGGGCACGTCCTTCTTCTTGTCGTTGCCCGGGATGAACGGGCTCCACGGGTTGGCGCGAACCGGACCCGAGGTTTTCCAGACGACCTTGAACTGGCCGTCGGCCTGGACTTCGCCGATGAACACCGGCTTGTGCAGGTGGTGGTTCTTCTCATCCATCTTGGCGGTGAAACCCGACGGCGCGACGAACGTCTGCCCGGCCATCGCGGCGATCACCTTGTCGACGTCGGTCGACTTGGCCTTCTCGACCGCCTGTTTCCACATGTAGACACCGATGTAGGTGGCCTCCATCGGATCGTTGGTCAGCGGCTTGGACGCGCTGGACAGCTTCTTCGACGCCGAATAGCCGGCCCACTGCTTCTTGAACGACTCGTTGGCCGGATTCTTCAGCGACATGAAGTAGTTCCACGCCGCGAGGTGGCCGACCAGCGGCTTGGTGTCGACGCCGCGCAGTTCCTCTTCACCGACCGAGAACGCCACCACCGGCACGTCGGTGGCCTTCAGCCCCTGGTTGCCGAGTTCCTTGTAGAACGGCACGTTCGAGTCGCCGTTGATCGTCGACACCACCGCGGTCTTCTTGCCCTCGGCGGCGAACTTCTTGATCTTGGCGATGATCGTCTGGTAGTCGCTGTGGCCGAACGGCGTGTAGTCCTCCATGATGTCGGCATCGGCGATACCCTTGCTCTTCAGGAACGCGCGCAGGATCTTGTTGGTCGTGCGCGGATACACGTAGTCGGTGCCCAGCAGCACGAAGCGCTTGGCCCCGCCGCCGTCCTTGCTCATCAGGTACTCGACCGCCGGGATCGCCTGCTGGTTGGGTGCGGCGCCGGTGTAGAACACGTTCTTCGACAGTTCCTCGCCCTCGTACTGCACCGGGTAGAACAGCAGCCCGTTCAGTTCCTCGAAGACCGGCAGCACCGACTTGCGCGACACCGACGTCCAGCAGCCGAAGGTCACCGCGACCTTGTCCTGCGTGATCAGCTGGCGTCCGAGCTGGGCGAACCGCGGCCAGTCGGAGGCCGGATCGACGACCACCGGCTCGAGTTTCTTGCCCAGCACGCCGCCCTTGGCGTTGATCTCCTCGATCGCCATCAGGGCGGTGTCCTTCAACACGGTTTCGCTGATCGCCATCGTCCCGGATAGCGAGTGCAGGATTCCGACCTTGATCGTGTTCTGGGCCTGGGCCGGCACGGCGGCGCCGAGGGCCGCGGCCACCGAGGCGGCCATCAGGCTGCGTGCGAGAAAAGTTCTTCTGGACATGAATGGATTTCCTGGCAAAGAGTCCGCCCTCGTCGCCGAGCTTCTGAGGCTCGTGCAACCGCGCCGGGCGGAGATGGGCGGCGAACGAAGCGCGGCACGTTGAGCGCAAGGAGCATGCCAACGTCGGGGACCGGGTCAACCAGCTTCGAATGCACGACACCTGTGCGTTCCGATCCGTTGGGGGCCGGAAATCGCACCAAAGCGGAGAATCCACCTCCCGATGCCTGCCGGCGGTGCGTCCGCCGCCGAACGGGGCGCGCCGCGATGGCGCACGGCGGCGCAGTCAGTTCGGCAGCAGCCAGCGCGGCACCGCCAGCACCAGCTCCGGAAAGACGGTGATCAGCAACAGCGTGACCACCAGCATGCCGACCATCGGCATGATCGCCCGGGTGACCTTCTCGATCGGCGTCTCGGCGAGTTTGCTGACGATGAAAAGGTTCAGACCCACCGGGGGCGTGCACAACCCGATCATCAGGTTGAACACCATGACGACGCCCAGGTGCACCGGATCGATGCCGAGCTGGCGGGCAACCGGGATGAACACCGGCACGAGCAGCAGCAGGATCGCACCCGCCTCCATCACGCAGCCGAGCACCAGCAGCAGCACGTTGAGCATCAGCAGCACGAGCAGCGGACTGCCGAGCGGCAGCAGCCACTCGGACAACATGCGCGGCAGGCCCTCGGTGGTCAGCACCCAGCCCATCGCGGCCGCCGATCCGAGCACGAACGCGATGACACCGGTCTCCTCGACCGTCTCGATCATCAGCCGCGGCACGGCCCGCCACGGCAGTTCCCGGTACCAGCCCGCGCTCAGGAAAAGGCAATACAGCACCGCGACCACCGCCGCCTCGGTCGGCGTGAACACACCTGACGTGATGCCCCCGATCAGCAGCACCGGCGCGATCAGCGGCCCGATCCCGCGCACGAACGCACGCGTCGTCTGGCGCACGTTCATCGCCTCGCCGCGGGGCAGGTTCTCGCGCCGGGCGACCCAGGCGACCCAGACCATCAGCAGCACCGTCATCAGCAGCGCCGGCACGACGCCGCCCAGGAAAAGCGCACCGACCGAGACCTCCGCGAGCACGCCATAGAGGACCATCGGCACACTCGGCGGCATGATCGGCCCGATCGTCGCCGACGCGGCGGTCAGCGCGGCGGCGAACTCCGGCTGGTAGCCCGCCGCCTTCGCGTGCTTGATCTCGATCGCGCCGAGCCCCGCGGCATCGGCAACGGCCGAGCCCGACATGCCGGCGAAGATCAGGCTGCCGAGGATGTTGACCTGCGCGAGCCCGCCGCGCAGCCGGCCGACGAAGGCCATCGCGACCTCGGAGATGCGGTCCGAGATGCCGCCGGTGTTCATCAGCTTCGCGGAGAAGATGAACAGCGGGATCGCGATCAGCACGAAGCTGTCGAGCGAGGCCATCATCTTCTGGCCCAGGATCACCAGCGGCACGCCCTTGAGCAGCAGCCAGCCGACCACCGAGACGCCGAACGCGACGCCGAGATAGGTGTTGGTGACGGTCAGCAGCAGGAAGCCGAGCAGCACGAAGGTGAGCATCGGGACCGGGGCCTGTCGACAGTCGCTACGCTTGCGCGGCCGGCCGCGGGCCGGCGACGAGTTGTGCGACCAGGTAGACCAGCGACAGGGCGCCGCTGAACACACCGGCCGCGTAGATCGTCGCCGCCGGCAGCGGCAGCACCGCGAGCGACATCGCCGACGTGTGCAGCGTCAGCTGGATCGCCAGTGCGAAGAACAGGGCGAAGAAGGCGACGTAGAGCAGCCGGTTCGCCCAGTCGATCGCGACCTGCAGGCGACCGGGCATCAGGCGGACGAAGAAGTCGACCGAAATGTGGCTGCGGCGGCGGACCGCACGCGCCACGCCGACGTAGACCAGCCAGATGAACGCGACACGCGCCGCCTCCTCGGTCCAGGACAGCGGATCCGACAGCGCGGACCGCCAGAACACCTGGACCGTGTTGGTCACGACCACGAAGGCCATCAGCACGAGCGCGAGTGCGCCCTCGACGATCGCCAGTCGATCCACCAGCCGTTTCATCGTTGCATCCGTCCGGTCGTCACTTGCCGCTGCGCACGGTGTCGATCAGCGAAGCCACGTTGTGTTTCTTGCCGTAGGACGCGTAGATCGGCTCGACCGCCTGCCGGAACGGGCCGGTGTCCGGGCGCGTGAAGGTGACGCCGGCCGCCTTCATCTTGTCCTCGAACTCGACCTCGCTCTGCA
>CADEEH010000259.1 GCA_902826305.1 uncultured Burkholderiales bacterium | reverse complement strand
CGAAGCCGAACGGGATGAACTCGCCGAACGGCACCAGGTGGCGCTTGTCGTAGCGCGCGGCGATCCGGACCGCGGCTGCGGCGCTCGGGGACGACCCGGGAACCGCCTCGAGCAGCGCGACGCTGTTGGTGATCGATTGCAGACGGGGGTCGGCCGCGGGTGTCCGCGCGGCCAGCGGCATGCCGACGGCCACCGGCATGCGGGCGACCAGGGCCGCCATCCGTTCGGCGACGTCCGGCGGCGTGCGCTGCCAGCCGACGACCCACGCGGTCTCGGGCAGCACCGCGAGTTGCGCCGGCGCCGCGCCGGCCAGATCCACGTACGCGTGCATTGCCGCGATCGCACGCGCCGGATCGAACTTCATCACCTGCGGCACGTTGCCCTGCGCCAGCCGGACCGTCAGCGCGGCGCCATGCGGCACGGTCCACTCGCGACCCATCGACAACCCGACGGCCAGCACGAGCGGAGCGATCAGGACACCGGCTGCACGCAGGCCGCGGCGGCTGTCGTCGGACGTCAGCGGCAGCGTGATCGCATAGGCGACGAGCGCCGCGCAGGCGCTCAGTGCGTATACGCCGATCACCGGCGCGAGCGGCGACAACGGGCCGTCCGGGTGGGCATAACCGATCGCCAGCCAGGGGAAGCCGGTGAACAGCGTACCCCGGGCCCACTCGGCCAGCCCCCAGCAGGCGGCGAACACGAAGCCGGGGGCGGCCAGTCCTGCGACGGTGGTCACGCCATCGGCCGCGCGCAGGCGCTGCGCGATCCCGTCGGCGACGGCGACCGCGGCCACGAAGAACAATGCCAGGTACGACGCGAACAGCAGCACGGCGAGTGCCGCGATCGGCGCGGGCATGCCGCCGACGTCGTGCATGCTGACGTAGACCCAGCCAACGCCGGCGGTGAACCAGCCGACGCCGAACAGGAACGTGGCGAGCAGTCGCAGCCGGTGGGCGGATGCGCCGTGGGGCGAGGGCAGCAGCCACAGGAAGAACACCATCGCCGCCACCTGCAGCCAGGCGTACGGGCCCGAGAAACTCGCCGCGTGGATCGCACCGGCGAGCGCGGCGAGCAAAGCAGTCAGCGCCGGACGCATCGACGGGTCATGGGCCGGGTGGAACGGCGAAGGACTCGGCAGGCGATCCGGGAATCCAACGCCCGGTCAGCCGGAGGCGATGTGGTGTTCGTCGGCCGCCTCGACCTGCGGCACGCGATCGACGAGCAGCAACTGCACCTGCCGCGCGTCGGCGCGCAACACCTCGAAGCGGATCGATTCGAGCGTCACCGTCTCGCCGCGGCGAGGCACGCGCCCGAACTGCTCGGTCACCAGGCCACCGACGGTATCGAATGCCTCGTCGGAAAAATGGGTGGCGAACACCTTGTTGAACTGTTCGATCGCGGCCAGCGCACGCACGCGGTATCGCGCACCGTGGTCGCCGGGTTCGACCGCGACGATGTGATCGCTCTCCTCGTCGAAATCGAACTCGTCTTCGATGTCGCCGACGATCTGCTCGAGCACGTCCTCGATCGTGATCAGGCCGGCCGCGCCGCCGTATTCGTCGACGACGATCGCCAGGTGGTTGCGATTGACGCGGAAGTCGCGCAGCAGCACGTTCAGCCGCTTGGATTCGGGGATGAAGACGACCGGCCGCAGCAGATCGCGTGTGTCGACGCCTTCCTCGACGTACAGTCGGAGCAGGTCCTTCGCGTGCAGGATGCCGATCACGTTGTCGCGTTCACCCTCGACGACGGGGAAACGCGAATGTGCGGTGCTGATCACGTGCGGCACGAACTCGGCCGGCGGCTCGGTGATGTCGATCACGTCCATCTGCGCACGCGGCACCATGATGTCGCGCGCGGCCAGCTCCGAGACCTGCAGCACCCCCTCGATCATCGACATCGCGTCGGCGTCGAGCAGGTTGCGCTCGTGCGCCTCGCGCAGCACGTTGAGCAACTGGACACGGTCCTCGGGGGCGCGCAGCAGGAGCGCCGACAGACGTTCGAACAGCGTGCGCTTGCCGTCTCTCTCCGCGCGTTCGTCGGCCATCGGCTAGCTGAAAAGACCTGGGATGGCGGTGAGCATACCCGATTCGAGGGACGGTCCGCAAAGACCGGCGTGGGGTGCGCCCGCGTTGCCGGTGGCCCGGTTCATCGCGCGAGGGCGGGCCGGTCGTCGTCGACCGCGCCGGGCGCCCGACACCGGTATGGATCGTGGATCCGCGGCCGGCGCAGCAGTTCGACCTCGCGCAGCTCCATCGTCCGTGCCGCGGCGTCGGGTTCGTGGTCGTAACCCTGCGCGTGCAGCAGGCCATGGATGACCAGATGGGCGAGATGGGCGTCGAACGGCCTGCCGGCCTGTTTCGCCTCGCGACGGATCACCGGGACGCACAAGACGATGTCGGCGATCGTCTCGGCGTCGTGTGTGTAGTCGAAGGTCAGCACGTTGGTCGCGTGATCGCGGCCGCGATATCGCCGGTTCAGTGCGCGTCCTTCGCCGGTGCCGACCAGCCGCAGCACGATCCGTGACGGTCCGGCCAGCGCCAGACGGCACCAGCGTCGCAGCCGCGATCGCGACACCGGCAGTTCGGTGATACCCGGGCCGAGCTGCACACTCAGCGCCAGCGCGGGCGCGAGTATCGATGCGCCAGCCGATGCGTGTGCGCGCGCGGATGGGTATCTTGACGGCGATGCCGACGCGGCACGGGCCTGCGACGCCACCCGGCCCCCGGCCGATCCGCGGCGCCCGGCGCCGTCGCGATCAGCCGCGGCTCGCGCGTTCATATGCGTCGACGATCCGGGCCACCAGCGGATGGCGCACCACGTCGGAACTGTCGAACTCGGTCACCGCGATCCCGCGCACGTCGGCCAGCACATGCCGCGCCTCGATCAGTCCCGACGCCTGGCCCTTGGGCAGGTCGATCTGCGTCATGTCGCCGGTGACGACCGCCTTCGAGCCGAAGCCTATCCGCGTCAGGAACATCTTCATCTGTTCCGGCGTGGTGTTCTGCGCCTCGTCCAGGATGATGAACGCATGGTTCAGTGTCCGACCGCGCATGTAGGCCAGCGGCGCGATCTCGATCGCCTGCTTCTCGAACAGCCGGTTGGTGCGATCGAAACCGAGCAGGTCGTACAAGGCATCGTACAGCGGCCGCAGGTACGGGTCGACCTTCTGCGCGAGGTCGCCGGGCAGGAAGCCGAGCCGCTCGCCGGCCTCGACCGCGGGACGGGTCAGCACCATCCGCTTGACCGCATCGCGTTCGAGTGCATCGACCGCGCAGGCGACCGCGAGGTAGGTCTTGCCGGTTCCCGCGGGACCGACGCCCAGCGTGATGTCGTGTGACAGGATGTTGCGCAGATACTGCCGCTGGTTCGGCGTGCGGGCCTTCAGGTCGCTGCGTCGGGTGTGCAACGCCGGGATGTCGTCGCCGGCGGACGCGGAGTCCGCCGTCTCGACGGCGGGGCCGCGCAATTCGACCAGGCCGAGCTGGATGTCCTCGAGCGACAGCGGCTGCTGTGATCGGGCATCGAAGTAACGCAACGCATCGCGCGCTTGCGGCGCGCCCGTCCCGTCGAGATGGAAGGTCGCACCCTTGCGGGTGATGCGCACGTCATAGGCCTCGCCGATCTGGCGCAGGTTCGCATCGAGCGCCCCGCACAGGTTGGCGAGACGCTGGTTGTCACCGGTCTCGGAGACGAACTCGAGCGTGCGCGCTTTCAAGACAGGTTATCTGCTGAGGACTCCAACCCCGCCGATTGTACGTTGCCCGGTATCTCCCGAGATCGAATATCCGAAACCGAGTCGGGCTGCCTGGGGCCCGAAGAACCCGCCGGTCACCGTCGTCCTGCAACCGGCCTGGCCGCACGACAGCGGCGAGGCGCCACCCGACTGGGTCGCGAGCTGGCCGTTGAACGTGTTGGCCGAAGTCATCTGCAGGTTGCTCGCCTGCGGATTGGTCGTGCCACCGGTGGTCGCGAACGTCATCGTGCCGGTCGCCATCGCGACCGTGCCCTGCAGCCCGACCTTCGTGCCGAGTCCGCTGGCGAACTGGACCACGGCCGCGGCAACGAACGTGCCCGGTGCGGTGGAACCGTCGCTGATCGTCGGCTGCGTGGCACCGACGATCCCGTAGGAAAACGTGCCGCTGGTCGGCATCGACACCGTCGGTGTGCCGATCAGGTAGTGGACACCCTGGTTCTCCGACAGCGGCAACCGCATCCAGGTCACGCCGAACGAACGCAGGTGGGCATCACCGTCGGTCCATCGTCCCCAGCTCGCGTACGCATCGTGCCCGGTGTCGCTGCCGAAGCGCGTGGTGCCGCGCGACAGGCAGGCCAGGCCGCTGCAGTTGCCGATCGCGTCCAGTCGCAGGTTGTCGTCCAGATGCAGCGTCGAGGACGACGCAACGAACGACATGTCCGCCAGCAGCGGAATCTCCTGCACCCGGACCTGCAGGCCGCTGGTCTGGTTCAGGCCGCTGACGAGCGTCGTCCCGCTGCCACCGCTGCCTGAGGAACCACTGCCCGAGGAACC
>CADEEH010000258.1 GCA_902826305.1 uncultured Burkholderiales bacterium | reverse complement strand
TCCGCGGCGGCATCGTCGACGGTCCGCTGGCGATGGACAACGCGATCGACGAAGGTGCTGCGCGGACCAAGGGCATCGTCTCGCTGGTCGCCGGGCGTGCGCAGGTGCTGATCGTCCCGAACCTGGAGGCCGGCAACATGCTGGCCAAGGAGCTGACCTTCATCGCCCACGCCGAGGCCGCGGGCCTGGTGCTCGGTGCCCGCGTGCCGATCATGCTGACCAGCCGTGCCGACTCCGCGCGTGCACGTCGTGTGTCGTGTGCCCTCGCGGTGCTGTACGAGCACTGGCGACGCACCGGCAAGGCCCGCGGTGCCGACTGAAGCGGCGATGAAGGTGACGCGTTGAGCGACCGGCTGCTGACGCTGAACGCCGGCTCGTCGTCGCTGAAGTTCGCTTTGTTCGAACACGACGCGGGGGCTGAACATGTGATCGTCCGCGGCCAGGTCGGCGGGCTCGGCGGACGATCGCCGCGGCTGACGGTGCAGGATGCCGACGGTATTTCGCTGGCGGACACGCCGTTGGCCGCCGATCCGGCCGCCGGATCACACGCCGATGCCCAACGGACCGCACTCGCGAACGTGATGACCTGGTTCGAGGAACGTCTCCCGGGACTCGTGCCGGCGGCGGTCGGCCATCGTGTCGTGCACGGTGGCATCGACCACGACGCGCCGGTGTCGATCGACGACAACGTGCTCGCCGCGCTGGAACGGCTGTCACCGCTCGCGCCGCTGCACCAGCCGCACAACCTGGCCGGGATCCGCGCCGCACGCCTGGCGTGGCCCGGCGTGCCGCAGATCGCGTGTTTCGACACCGCGTTCCATCGCCGGCACCCGTTCGTCAACGACGTCTTCGCGCTGCCGCGCCGCTTCTACGATGAAGGGGTGCGACGCTACGGCTTCCATGGCCTGTCCTACGAATACATCGCCGCACGGCTGCGCGAACGGGCGCCGCGCGAGGCATCCGGCCGGATCGCGGTCGCACACCTGGGCAATGGCGCATCGATCTGCGTGATGCGCGACGGGGTGTCGATCGGCTCGACGATGGGTTTCACCGCACTCGACGGGCTGCCGATGGGGACCCGCTGCGGCCAGATCGATCCCGGTGTCGTGTTGTGGCTGATGCAGGAGAAAGGCCTCGATGCCGCCGCGGTGACCGCGCTGCTCTACAACGAGTCGGGACTGAAGGGCCTGTCGGGCATCAGCGGCGACATGCGCGAACTGCTCGCCAGCGCCGACCCGCAGGCAGCACAGGCCATCGACTACTACGTCACCCGGGTGCGGCGTGAGCTCGGTGCGATGGCCGCGCTCGGCGGCGGCCTGGACGGCATCGTCTTCACCGGTGGCATCGGCGAGAACGCGGCCCCGATCCGCTCGATGGTGCTCGCCGACATGCGCTGGCTCGGCATCGAGCCGGACGCCGAACGCAACGGCCTCGCCCGTGCCGTGGACGATGCGGTGATCACCACCGACGACTCCGCGTTGACCGTGCGGGTGATGGCCACCGACGAGGAGCGGATGATCGCGAGGCACTGCGCCCGAGCGCTTCGATCGGCCTGATCGAGGCCTGCCCACTCGCGGCGGCCGTCGACTCCCGGTCCGCCGGGGTCCGTCGACCGGCCCGCAAGGCCCGCCGCCGGTACAATGCCGGTTTTGGCGAAGCGGTGATCCATGGCCCTGAAATGCGGCATCGTCGGCATGCCCAACGTCGGCAAGTCGACCCTGTTCAATGCGCTGACCAAGGCGGGCATCGCCGCGGAGAACTATCCGTTCTGCACGATCGAGCCGAACGTCGGCATGGTCGAAGTGCCCGATCCGCGCCTCGCGGCGCTGGCCGGAATCGTCAAGCCGCAGCGGGTACTGCCGGCCACGGTCGAATTCGTCGACATCGCGGGCCTGGTCGCCGGCGCGTCCAAGGGCGAGGGCCTGGGCAACCAGTTCCTGGCCCACATCCGCGAGACCGACGCCATCGCCCACGTCGTGCGCTGCTTCGACGACGGCAACGTGGTGCACGTGTCCGGCCGGATCGACCCGGTGTCCGACATCGAGATCATCAACACCGAACTCGCGCTCGCCGACCTGGCCACCGTCGACAAGGCGATGGCGCGTTATTCGAAGGTCGCGCGCGCCGGCGGCGACAAGGAAGCGCAACGGCTGGTCATGGTGCTCGAGAAGTGCCTGGCGGTGCTCAACGAGGCCAGGCCCGTGCGCTCGCTCGACCTCTACGACGAAGAGAAGGCGGTTCTCAGGCCGCTGTGCCTGATCACGGCCAAGCCCACGATGTACGTCGCCAACGTCACCGAACATGGCTTCACCGACAATCCCCACCTGGATGCGATCCGTCGCCACGCGCAGGCCGAAGGTTCGACCGTGGTGCCGGTGTGCGCGGCGATCGAATCGGAGATCGCCGACCTGTCCGACGAGGACAAGGAGGTCTTCCTGTCCGACATGGGGATGAGTGAACCGGGCCTGAACCGCGTGATCCGCGCCGCCTACGAACTGCTCGGCCTGCAGACCTACTTCACCGCCGGCGAAAAGGAAGTGCGTGCGTGGACGGTCCCGATCGGGGCCACCGCTCCGCAGGCGGCCGGCGTGATCCACACCGACTTCGAGCATGGCTTCATCCGCGCCGAGACGATCGCCTACGACGACTTCGTGCGCCTGAAGGGCGAGGCCGGCGCGAAGGAGGCCGGCAAGATGCGGCTGGAAGGCAAGGACTACGTCGTCCGCGACGGCGACGTGATGCACTTCCGCTTCAACGTCTGACGCGCTCACCTCGATCGTCGACTTGCGCGCCCGTCGGATCGTCCTGGCGCGCGTGATGGCACGATGGCCCCGGACCGTCAGCCCTTCGGATAACGCGCGAAGACCGACACCCGGCCGGCGCGGTCGAACAGCAACACCTCGTACGGATCGGATCGCCCGGCCACCTCCATGCCCGGCGAACCCGCAGGCATGCCGGGAACGGCCAGTCCGAGCGCGTCCGGCCGCATGGCCAGCAGCCGCTTGATGTCGGCAGCCGGCACGTGCCCTTCGATCAGGTAGTCCCCGACCCTAGCGGTGTGGCAACTGGCGAGGGGCTCCGGTATGCCGGCGCGCCGCTTCTCGGCGACGAGATCCGGCACGTTCCTCGCGACGACCGTGAACCCGGCCGATTCGAGGTGACGCATCCACGCCTCGCAGCAGCCGCAGCCTGCGTCCTTCGACACGGTGATCGTCGGCAGCGACGGCGCGCCGAGTGCCGACGAAAGCCAGAGCGCCGGAACGGCGAGCAGAACGGAACGGCGACGCACTCGATACCCCCCTGGCGTCAGATGTAGCCCACGATCCGGTCGAGCGCGTGCCGCATGTGGATCTGCACGCCCAGCGCAGCCTGGTCGTAGCGATCGAGGATCTTCGCCGACAGCGGCAGGAACGCCGCCTCCTCGAAGCGCGCGTGGGACAGGTACGCGGCAGCGAACTGCTCGATCAGCGCCGCGTCGATCTCGACTTCCTTGCCCTTGCCGAGTGCACGCAGCGTCGGCTCGAGTTTCTTCCAGGTCGCCTCGAGTTGCCGGTGTTCGTCGGTCAGCCGATGCACCAGCGACTTCGCGAGTCCCGCCTCGTCGCCCGGATCGGCACGCCGGATCACCGCGGGAAACAGCTCCTGCTCTTCCTGCCCGTGGTGTTCGATCACCGCGTCGCGGAAGAACTTGCAGGTGTCGGTGGCGAGGCGCCGGGCTTCGTCGACGTTCGACCGGTCGGCGAGCAACTCGGCCAGGCCGCGCAGCCGTTCGAAGTGATCGATGATGCCCTGATGGCAGCGGGAGAAATCCTGCAGCGGTCCCTCGTCTCCCGCCGGAGGATCGACGCGTGACGATTCACTTTTCATGGTTCGCCTCTCGATGTGTGATTCCACGGTAGCGCCGCCGGCGTGCGTACGCGTTGATCTTCGTCAACGTCAGCGGCGCCGCGTCCCTGCCTGTGCATCGATCCTGTTGCCCGATTCACACAGCGATTGCTGCACTGCGTTTTATCAGTGTCCGGCCCTGGGCACGGATCGACGATCGACCTGTTCGACATGAACAAAACGACTGAAGAGGGCTCAGGATGAAAACCAAGAAGATCTGCGCGGCGATCGCGATCGCGCTCGGATTCGGTTCGTCGGCATTCGCCGCCGACGTTCTGCAAGCGAAGGCCGCCAAGCTGTTCCAGCCGCTGCCGGCCAAGGTGACCAGGATCGACCAGAGCCCGGCGCGGGTGGCGCTCGGTCGCACGCTGTTCTTCGACCCGCGGCTGTCGGCCAGCGGCGTGATCTCCTGCAACACCTGCCACGGCGTCAACATGGGGGGTGTCGACGGGCTCGAGACCTCGGTCGGCCACGGCTGGCAGAAGGGTCCGCGCAACGCGCCGACCGTGCTCAACGCGGTCTTCAACAAGGCGCAGTTCTGGGACGGCCGCGCCGAGGACCTGAAGGCGCAGGCGAAAGGACCGATCCAGGCCAGCGTCGAGATGAACAACTCGCCCGAACTGCTGGTGGCGACGCTGCGCTCGATGCCGGGTTACGTCGAGATGTTCA
>CADEEH010000257.1 GCA_902826305.1 uncultured Burkholderiales bacterium | reverse complement strand
AGCAGGCTCTCCATCACGTTGAACACACTCTCGTACAACGCGACGTCGATCACCTGCCCTTCGCCGCCGTTCACCTCGCGGTGACGCAGCGCCATCATCACGCCGATCACACCGTGCAGCGCGGCCAGCGTGTCACCGATCGACACGCCGACCCGCACCGGGACCCGGCCGGGTTCCGCGGTCAGGTGCCGCAGGCCGCCCATCGCCTCGCCGAGCACGCCGAAGCCCGGCCGGCCGCGGTACGGGCCGGTCTGGCCGTAGCCGGAGATGCGCAGCATGATCAGCCGCGGATTCAGCGCGTGCAGCACGTCCCAGCCCAGGCCCCAGGCCTCGAGCGTGCCGGGCTTGAAGTTCTCGATCAGCACGTCGGCCTCGGCGGCGAGCCGTCGCACCGCGGCCTGCCCGTCGGACGAGCGCAGGTCGAGCGCCACCGATCGCTTGTTGCGCGACTGCACCTCCCACCACACCGACGTGCCGTCGCGCAGCATCCGCCACTTGCGCAGCGGATCACCGCCGTCGACCGGCTCGACCTTGATCAAGTCGGCCCCGAAATCCGCCAGCGTCTTGCCGGCGAACGGGCCGGCGATCAGTTGGCCGAGCTCCAGCACCTTCAATCCGTGCAGCGCATCCATGTCCATGCTCCGGTGGTCTCGTCGTCCGGCCCGCGATCAGTCCGCCCGGATGTTGCGCGACTTGATCACCTCGCTCCAGTAGCCGGTCTCGCGCCTGACGAGTTCACCCAGCGCCTGCGGCGGCAGGTAGCGGATCTCGATGCCCGCGCGCTCGGCCGTCGTTCGTGCCTCGGGTGTCTGCAGCGCGGCCTTGACCTTCTCGGTCAGCACCTGCACCACCGGCTCGGGTGTGCCGGCCGGCGCGAACAGCGCGACCCACGCCTCGAGTTCGAAGCCGGGCAGACCCGCCTCGGCGGTCGTCGGCACGTTCGGCAGCCCGGGGTGGCGGGTCTTGCCGGTGACCGCAAACGCCTTCAGCTTGCCCGCCTGCACGTGCTGCATCACCGACGGCGGTGTTGTCATGAACACCTCGACCTGGCCGCCGAGCACGTCCTGGATCGCCGGACCCGAACCCTTGTACGGGACGTGGGTCATCTCGATGCCGGTCGTCTGTTCGAACAGCGCCGTGCCGACGTGTGACAGCGAACCGTTGCCCTGCGACGCGAAGTTGAGCTTGCCCGGGTTGGCCTTCGCGTAGGCGATGAACTCCTTGAGCGTCGTCGACGGCACCGATGGATTGACCGTGATCACGTTGGTGGCCGCCGTCAGCAGCGCCACCGGCACCAGGTCCTTCTGTGCCCACGGCAGCTTCGCGAACAGCGACGGGTTGCCGACGTGGTACGCGGAATACGAGATCAGCAGCGTGTAGCCGTCCTTCGGCGCGTTGGCCACCTGCTGGTACGCGATGTTGCCGCTGGCGCCGCCCTTGTTCTCGACGACCACCGGCTGGCCGAGCGCCCGCGACAGCGGCTCGGCGACCAGTCGGGCCGAGGTGTCCACCACCCCGCCGGGCGGGTTCGGCACGATCAGCGTCACCGGCTTGCTCGGGAAGGACTGGGCGGCGGCACCGGCGGCGACGACGAGGCCGACACCGGCAGCGAACAGGTTGCGAAGGGTCGTGCGCATGGGGATCTGTCTCCGGTCGGCGTGGATTGGGAACGGCGCCATTGTCGCGAGCCGCGCGCCGGGGGTGATTGGCATCTGATTGACACATCCTCAACTTCTGGTTGAGGATCGGCATCACCCGTCCGGACCGTCCCCGGTGCAGATCAACCTCAACCGATTCGACCTGATCACGCTGCGGCTGTACGTGGCCGCGGTGCACGCGGGCAGCCTCACGGCCGGTGCCCGGCGGCTCGACCTGTCGCTGGCCGCGGCCAGCAAGCGGATCGCCGAACTCGAGTCACACGTCGGCACGCCGCTGCTCGAGCGCAGCAAACGCGGGGTCGTGCCGACCGCCGCGGGCGAAGTGCTGCTGCCGCACGCGGCGGAGATGGTCGCGCGCCTCGAGCAGCTCGTGCAGGCGGTCGGTGACGTCCGGGCGGGCACCACCGGGTATCTCCGGCTGTGGGCGAACACGTCGGCGTTCGGCGGCTTCCTGCCCCGGTTGCTCGGCGAATTCGCCCGCTCCCATCCGTCGGTTGTGCTCGACCTCGAGGATGCAATCAGCATCGACGCGGTGCGCGCGGTGTTGCGCGGCGTGGCCGAACTCGCGCTGATCGGCGAGAACACACCGACCGAGGGACTGCACACGCAGGTGGCACACGTCGACGAACTGGCGCTGCTGCTGCCGACCGGCCATCCCCTCGCGCGGGGCCGGCGCCCGGTGCCGTTCGGCGAGGTGCTCGACCACGATCTGGTCGCGTTCGCGCGACCGACGTCGCTGACCCGCCAGCTCGCGGCCGATGCGGAGGCCCTCGGCCGACCGCTTCGCATCCGCGCACAGGTCCGCAGCTTCGACGGCATGGCGCGCATGGTCGCCGCCGGGCTCGGTCTCGCGATCCTGCCGCGTGAAGGTGCGCTGCCCTACCTGAAGGCGCTCGGCCTGGTCGCCGCACCACTGACCGGCATGCGGACCGACCGCCACCTGTTGTGGGCGATGCGTGATCCGGATGGACTGACCCCGGCCGCGCAGGCGCTGATCCGGATGAGTCCCGCGGCAGTGAATCCGTGACGGGTCGCGTCAGGAAAAGGCTTCGGGACGGACCTCGCTGACCTCGACGATCGCGTCCGCTGGCAGGTTCGCGCGCCGGGCCGCGGCGAGGATCGCCTCCGCACTGGGCGCCTCGTACAGGCAGTAGGTCTTCTTCCTGTCGGCCGAGAGGAACGAGAAGAGCCAGTTCACGCCCTCCTCGAGATTGATCTCCTGGACCGAGGTGACCGCGTCGGCGGTCAGCTCGAGCTGTTCCGCGAACCGGCGCTCGATGACGAATCGGGGCATGACAGGACTCCTCGGCAGGGACCACCCCGACTCTACCCGAGCGGGCCGTGAGATGCCAACAGCGCGTCGACGAGGGTCTCGACGCGTGCCAGCCCGCGTGAGCCGGCGATCACACGTGCGTCCGCGCACAGGCGTCGGGCCCGGGCCGCGTCGTCCGGACCGCCGCGCGCGGCCAGCATCGCCGCATAAGCCGCCTGGGTGTGCGCGAGCCACAGCCACGCGCCCTGGCGCGCGTTCATCACCAGCGCGTGTTCGAAGGCCCCCTCGGCGTCGTCCCATCGCCGGGCGACGGTCGCCAGCATGCCGAGCAGTCGCGATCCGGCGCCGAGGCAGGCGACCGCGGTGCCCGCCAGCAGGTTGCGGTGCTGGTACGGCCGGAGCAGCGCGGCCATCCGATCGCACCGCGGTTGATCACCGAGCGCGGCCGCCACCTCGGCCAGGTGGGCGATCGATGCCACCCACATGCCGTCGCGCGGCACGGTGGCGAAGTCGTCGCCGTCGAGGCGATCCAGTTCGCGACGGGCATCGTCGACGAGACCGATCTCCGCCAGCACCAGTGCGAGGCCCGGCCGCCAGACCGACGCCTCCGGTGTCGTCGCGAGGAAGTGCCGCACCAGCGGCGCCAGCTCGCGCAGCCGGCCCTGCTCCCGCCGGATCGCGAACATCTGCGTCGCGTGCACGCCGCGTGCGTCGAGCCCGGCCTGTCGCTCGCCCAGCGCGAGCAGTTCGCCGGCGGCGCGTTCGCTCGCGGCCAGATCACCGCGCATCAAGGCAAGGGCGGGACCACACGACGCGGCGGTGTAGATCCAGAACGGCTGGCGGCTCTCGTCCGCCCGCCTGATCACCACCGCGTGTTCGGCGGCGAACGTCTCGTGGTCGCCGAGTTCGAGCAGGTCGAACAGCCGCCACGGTGCGGCACGCAGCCAGCGCTCGTGATCGTCGATCCGCTGGCAGATCAGCATCGCCTCCTGCGCGGCGGCCAGGCGCGTGCCGAGACGCTCGGGTACCCAGCGCGCGGACAGGCCGCAGGTCAACGCATCGGCCAGCGTGGCGTCGTCGCCGGAACGACGCGCCGCGGCAATCGCGGCATCGGAGCGATCGTTGGCCGGTTGCACCGCGCCGGAGAAGATCAGCGCGCGGGTCAGCGAGGCGAGCAGGCGCGCACGCTCGCGGTCCGCATCGTCGGGAGTCAGTGCGAGTGCCTCCTCGAGCAGCGACACCGACATCTCACCCGGCCACCCCGGGCGCCAACTCGCCCCCTCGAATCCGATCGCCGCGCGTGCGAGCGACTGCGGATCGCCCGCGGCACGTGCGATCCCGGCCGCGCGACCGAACGTATCACGGGCACCGTCGTAGTCACCGGCGGCGGTCTCGGCCGCACCGAGATCGAGATCGATCGCCAGCGCGACCGACGGATCGATCCGTCCGACCGATTGCAGCTGCGAACGGGCGAAACGTCCGTGGCGCACCGCGTCCTCGAACGCGTGCAGCCGCATCGCCTGCGCGGCGGCACGGCGGGTGTACTCGAGCGCCTTGTGCGCCGCCTCCGGCGGAGGGGCTGCCGCGTAGTTGTAGGCGATCCGCGACGGATCGACGCCCGACGTCGCCTCGAGCACCTGCGCGACACGCAGTT
>CADEEH010000256.1 GCA_902826305.1 uncultured Burkholderiales bacterium | reverse complement strand
GTCCCCAGCCAGGGACGTTTTGCGGGGAAGTCTTCGGGCTTCCCCGTTTTTCTTTTTCCGAGGTGTGATGCCGCGGGTGGCACTGGTCCTCGAGTACGACGGCACCCCGTTCGACGGCTGGCAGACCCAGCCCGGTGGGCGCACCGTGCAGGACGTGCCCGAGGCGGCGATCGCGACGATCGCCGGCGAACCGGTGGCGACCCGCTGTGCCGGTCGCACCGATGCCGGCGTGCACGCGCGCCGGCAGGTGGTCCACTTCGACACCGCCGTCGAGCGGCCGGCCAGCGCCTGGACCCGGGGCGTCAACGCATCGCTGCCGTCGGCCATCGCGGTCCAGCACGCACTCGAGGTCGACGACGGGTTCGACGCGCGTCGCAGCGCGTTGCGCCGGTCGTACGTCTACGCGATCACCTCGCGTCCTCAGCGCGCACCGCTCGCACATGACCGGACCGCGTGGACGTTCCGTCCGCTGCAGCTCGACGCGATGCGCGAGGCCGCCGCCGCGCTCGTCGGTGAACACGACTTCTCGTCGTTCCGCTCGTCGCAGTGCCAGGCGAAGAGCCCGGTGCGACACCTCGAGCGGATCGATCTCGAGCGGCGCGGCGAACTCTTCGCGATCCGCGTCGTGGGCAACGCGTTCCTGCACCACATGGTGCGCAACATCGCCAGCGCGCTGCTCGAGGTCGGCAGCGGCCGACGGCCGGCCCAGTGGATGGCCGAGGTGCTGGCCGCGCGCGATCGCTCCGCATCGTCGTCGACGTCGGCGGCCGGCGGGCTGGTGCTGACCGGCGTGCAGTACCCGGACCGGTACGCGGTGCCGTCGTGGCCTGCGCACGACGCCAGTCCCCTCGACGATTGGCTGGGTGCCCCCGCCGCGGGCGCCTGACCGATATCATCGCCGGGTGCGAACCCGGATCAAGTTCTGCGGACTGGTGCGTCCCGACGATGTCGCGGTGGCCGTCGGCCTCGGTGTCGATGCGATCGGCTTCGTGTTCTATCCGCGCAGCCCGCGTTACCTCGAGATCGAGGACGCGCGTCGCCTGCGGCGGTGGGTGCCGTCGTACGTGGCTGCGGTCGGCCTGTTCGTCAACGCGACGCCGGAGACCGTGCAGCGGACCGCGGGCGAGGTCGGCCTGGACGTCGTCCAGTTCCACGGCAACGAGACGCCGGAACAGTGTCATGCCGCCCGCGGCGCGCTGCCGTACTGGCGGGCGATTGCCGTTCGCGGCCCGGGTGATTTGCTAGAATCGTTCGTCAATCACGGCGATGCCGAGGTGGTCCTCGCGGATGCGTTCAGCGAAGGTTACGGCGGCAGCGGCGGCAAGTTCGACTGGTCCTGGATCCCCGGGGTTCGTGCCAAGCCGATGTTCCTGTCCGGCGGCCTCGCGCCGGACGATGTCGGCGACGCGATCACACGGGTCGGTCCGGTCGGCGTCGATGTCTCCACCGGGATCCAGGGCGAGGAACCGCGGATGAAGGACCCGGAGAAGATGCAGCGCTTCGTCGCCGCCGTGCTGGCCGCCGATCACCGGCGGATGGCGTCGCGGTCGTGAGCGCGCCGTGTCATCCGGGCCCTCCTGCCCAGGCATGAAGAGCGAGCGATGAAGCCCTACGACCTGCCGGATGCCTCCGGCCACTTCGGACCCTACGGCGGCATCTTCGTCGCCGAGACGCTGATGCATGCGCTGCGCGAACTTCGCGACGCGTACGAGGCCTGCCGCAACGATCCGTCGTTCCAGGCCGAGTTCGCGGACGAACTCGAGCACTTCGTCGGCCGGCCCAGTCCGATCTACCACGCCAGGCGCTGGTCGCAGCAGCTGGGCGGGGCGCAGATCTACTTCAAGCGCGAGGACCTGAACCACACCGGCGCGCACAAGGTCAACAACACGATCGGCCAGGCGCTGCTCGCCCGGCGCATGGGCAAGCCGCGCGTGATCGCCGAGACCGGCGCCGGCCAGCACGGCGTGGCCACCGCCACCGTCGCCGCCCGCTACGGGATGACCTGTGTCGTCTACATGGGTTCCAAGGACGTCGAACGACAGGCGCAGAACGTGTATCGGATGCGGCTGCTCGGCGCGGAGGTGGTGCCGGTCGAGTCCGGCTCGAAGACGCTGAAGGATGCACTCAACGAGGCGATGCGCGACTGGGTCACCCACGTCGAGGACACCTTCTACATCATCGGCACCGTCGCCGGCCCGCACCCGTATCCGATGATGGTCCGCGACTTCCAGTCGGTGATCGGCGAGGAGTGCAAGCGGCAGATGCCGGTGCAGGCCGGCCGCCAGCCCGACGTCGTGGTCGCCTGTGTCGGCGGCGGCTCGAACGCGATCGGCATCTTCCATCCGTACATCGACCTGCCCGGGGTCGAACTCGTCGGTGTCGAGGCGGGCGGCGAGGGCATCAGCAGCGGCCGCCATGCGGCCTCGCTCAACGCCGGCACCCCGGGGGTGCTGCACGGCAACCGGACCTACCTGCTGCAGGACGAGAACGGCCAGATCATCGACACCCACTCGGTGTCGGCCGGGCTGGACTATCCCGGGGTCGGTCCGGAGCACGCCTGGCTGAAGGACTCGGGCCGCGCGCGTTACGAGGTCGTCGACGATCGCGAGACGCTGGCCGCGTTCCACGACTGCTGCCGGATCGAAGGCATCATCCCGGCGCTCGAGTCCAGCCACGCGCTCGCCTACGCGGCCCGGCTCGCGCCGACGCTGCCGCAGGACAGGATCATCCTGGTCAACCTGTCCGGTCGCGGCGACAAGGACATGCACACGGTGGCCGAATGCGACCGTGCGCGCGGTCGTCGATCCTGACCGGATCCCGCCGATGTCGCGCATCACTTCCGTCTTCGACACCCTGCGCGGCGCCGGCCGCAAGGCCCTGATCCCCTACGTCACCGCCGGCTTCCCGCGCCGCGAGGACACGCTGCCGGTGCTGCGTGCGATGGTCGCCGCCGGCGCCGACGTGATCGAGCTCGGCGTGCCGTTCTCCGATCCGATGGCCGACGGCCCGGTGATCCAGCGCGCCGGCGACCGCGCGCTGGCGCAGGGTGTCGGCCTGGGCGACGTGCTCGCGTTCGTCGCCGACTATCGCCGCGAGGACGCGACGACACCGATCGTGCTGATGGGCTACGCCAACCCGATCGAACGGATGGGACTGGAGACGTTCATCGTGCGTGCGAAGGACGCCGGTGTCGACGGCGTGCTGGTCGTCGACTACCCGCCGGAGGAATCGTCCTCGTACGCGAGGCAGCTGCGTGCCGCGGGGCTCGATCCGATCTTCCTGCTGGCGCCCACGTCGGGCCCGGAGCGGATCGCGCAGGTCGGCGCGCTTGCATCGGGTTACGTCTACTACGTGTCGCTGAAGGGCGTGACCGGGGCCGGCCACCTCGACGTGAGCGAGGCGGTGGCCCGGGTCGCGGACATCAAGACGACGGTCCCGATCCCGGTGGGCGTGGGCTTCGGCATCCGCGACGGTCGCACCGCGACCGCGATCGCCGCCAGCGCGGACGCGGTCGTGATCGGCACCCGGCTGATCGAGGTGCTGGAGGCCGGCGACCCCGCCGACGCCGCGGCGCGGGCCGGTCGCTTCGTCGCGGAGATCCGGCAGGCGCTCGATGCGCCGCCGGGCGGCTGAGCACCCGACGAGAACAACAGACGAGGACGAGATGACCTGGCTCGACAAACTGCTTCCCCCGAGGATCCAGCGCGGCGGCGCCGCCGGCAAGAAGGTGCCCGAAGGCGTCTGGGTCAAGTGCCCGAGCTGCGACGCGGTGCTCTATCGCGCGGATCTCGAGAACAACCTGAGCGTCTGTCCGAAGTGTGACCACCACCTGCGGATCCGCGCGCGCCGCCGGCTCGACGCGCTGCTCGATGCCGAGGGTCGCTTCGAGATCGGCCAGGAGGTGCTGCCGGTCGACGCGCTCAAGTTCAAGGACTCGCGCAAGTACCCCGATCGGCTGCAGGAGGCGATCGAGCAGACCGAGGAGACCGATGCACTGATCGTGCTGGGCGGGGCGATCCGCACGCTGCCGGTCGTCGTCGCCTGCTTCGAGTTCGAGTTCCTCGGCGGATCGATGGGATCGGTCGTCGGCGAGCGCTTCAGTCGCGGCGTGCAGGTCGCGATCGAACAGAAGGTGCCGTTCATCTCGATCGCCGCCTCGGGCGGCGCACGGATGCAGGAAGGCCTGCTCTCGCTGATGCAGATGGCCAAGACCACCGCGATGCTGGCGCGACTGGCCGAGGCCCGCCTGCCGTACGTGTCGGTGCTGACCGACCCGACGATGGGGGGCGTGTCGGCCAGCTTCTGCTTCCTGGGCGACGTCGTCATCGCCGAGCCGCGCGCGCTGATCGGCTTCGCCGGTCCGCGGGTGATCGAACAGACGGTCCGCGAGAAGCTGCCTGAAGGCTTCCAGCGCGCGGAGTTCCTGCTCGACAAGGGCGCGGTCGACATGATCGTCGATCGCCGGCAGATGCGCGACGAGATCGCCCGGCTGCTCGCGCTGCTGCTCAAGCAGCCGTCCGAGGCGGTCGCCTGAACGGCGCCCGGAACGACCCCTGAGCACCCCATCGCCGGCCCCGACGCCGGTCGTGCCGGATACCGACCGGTCGACGCTCGCCGACTGGCTGCGGCGCATCGAGGGGCTGCACGCGAAGCCGATCGACATGGGCCTGGACCGCGTGCGCGCGGTCGCCGA
>CADEEH010000255.1 GCA_902826305.1 uncultured Burkholderiales bacterium | reverse complement strand
GAACATGAACCTGCACGTGGCGCATCACCTGTACCCGGCGATCCCGTACTACCGGTTGCCCGAGGCCGACGCGCTGATCAAGGCGCGCGAATCGCGGCTGCCGGGCACGGTGCGTCGGCGCGGATACTTCCGGCTGCTCGTGCAATGCCTGCGGCTGTCGCAGCAGTCCGCGCAGACCGTGCGTCACTGACGAGGCGACGGCGTCATGGGTCACGACGCGTCACTGCTCACCACGAAACGTGCGGCCCATGACGGCGAGGCCGCGCCGTTCAGCGCGCGTCGCATCGCCGAGGAACCGGTCGGCCGCTGCGCGTTGTGCGGCGGCCAGGCGTTCGATCCGGTGGCCTCGGGCTACGACTACGAGATGCAGACCTGCGGCAATCGCTGGCACGTCCGGCGCTGCCAGCACTGCACCCACGAGCAGCTCGACCCCCGGCCCGCGGCCGGCGCATTGCCGGTGATCTATCCCGCCGACTACTACTCGTACGAGATGGACAGGACCGTCGGCCGCTTCGCGATGTGGGGCAAGACACGACTCGATCGCCTGAAGCTGCGTGCACCGCTGGCCGCGCTCGGCCGGCTGCCCGACGGCTACCTGGACGTCGGCTGCGGCGACGGCCGTTATCTCGGCATCCTGCAATCGATGGGGGTGCCGCGGTCGCGGCTGTTCGGTCTCGAGCTGGACGGCCGCGCGGTGCAGCGCGCGCGCGATGCCGGCTTTCACGCCTGGCAGGTTCGCGCGGAGCATGCGTCCGACCTGATCGCCGCCGAGAGCCTCGACCTGATCAGCCTGTTCCACGTGATCGAACACGTCAGCGACCCGGTGGCGGTGATCAACAGCCTGAAGGGGCTGCTCCGCCCCGGTGGCGTGATCGTGATCGAGACACCGAACGTCGATTCGCTCGATGCGAAACTGTTCCGCGAACGGTTCTGGGGCGGCTACCACTTCCCGCGCCACTGGCATCTGTTCAGTGAACACACGTTGTGCCGGATGCTCGAGGACAGCGGTCTCGTGGTGCGGAACTGCACCTACCAGACCGGCCATGCGTTCTGGCTCTATTCGCTGCATCACGCGCTCAAGTACCGCGACGGTGCCCGCTTCCCGCGCCTCGCGCGCTGGATGCATCCGCTGCGGAGCCTGCCGGCACTGATCGCGGCGACCGGTTTCGATTTCGTCAGGGCTCGCCTGGGCCAACAGACGTCGGCCGTGATGGCGATCGCCCACAAGCCACTGTCCTGACCGGGCCGACGGGCACGACGGGCCGACGGCCGACCAGTCCGGACCCCACACGCGTCGATCGTCAACCCGGCCCGGGCGCCTGCCGGGTCCCTGGGGGCGTTCCCGGCCGGAAGACCCAGTGCCGGCTGAGCAGGAAGCCGACCACCGGCACCACCACCGAGGTCACGACCAGTCCGGCCAGTCGCGGCAACGCGAATGTCACCAGCGCCAGGTGCGTGACCGCCGCGCTCAGCAGCAGGCCGACCAGCGCCTTGGCCAGGTATCGACGCGCCTCGGGTGTCATCGGTGCGTCCGATTCGAAGGTGACCCAGCGGTGTCCGGCATAGGACAGCGGCGTGCACGACACGAAACTCGCCGCGCCGACCACGAACGGCGCCAGCCCCGCCGCCAGCATCGCGTTCGACAGCAGCATCCACAACAGGCCGATGGCGCCGCCGACGATCAGGTAACGAAGTGGCCTGGGCACGACCGCAAGCAGTCGGGCCAGCGTGCCGGGCAACGGCGGCATGTCAGTCGCGCGACCGGGCGGGCGGGTCGAGCTGGGTGATGAAACCGAGGCAGAACGATGCGAACACCAACTCGACGCCGGTGACGATCAGGCACACCGACGGAATCGCCACCCGCATCATCGCGCGCGGGTCGAGGGTCGCGAAATGGGCCTGCGACCAGACGACGAGTGAATACACGCCGAGCGCCAGGCCGAGCAGCGCAAGCCCCGCACCCATCAGCACACCCCGCTCGAGCGTGAATCGGCGCTGGAATCCGGTGAACACACGCCGCTCGGGCAGCAGGCCGTGGACGACACCCAGCTGCTTGGTCAACACCGAGAAGATCGTCGCCTGCAGGCCGACTATCGACGCACCCGCCGCGTACAACATCGTGTGGATGTCGAAGACCACACCGCCGAAGGCGAGCGGACTGACCAGGATCGCCGCCTGCGCGAACAGGCCGACGGCGAGCAAGGCCAGCCCGGGGTACAGGAACAGCCAGCGCGGGCTGAACATCAGCAGGAACCGCAGATGCCGCCAGCCGTCGCGCCAGCTGCGCAGGTGCGGCGCGCGGTCCCGACCGTCCGGTGACAGCGTCGTGGGGACTTCGCCGATCCGCAGGCCCGCCAGCGTGGCCTTGACCACCATCTCGCTGGCGAACTCCATGCCGGTCGTGCGCAGCTTCAGGCCCAGAATCGCTTGCCGATCGAAGCCGCGGAGCCCGCAGTGGAAGTCGCCGATGCGGCTCTTGAAGAAGAGCCGGCCGATGAACGACAGCACCGGGTTCCCCAGGTAGCGGTGCAGCCGGGGCATCGCCCCGGGGCGGATGCCACCTTGGAACCGGTTCCCCATGACGAGCTGGTCTCCTTGGCGGAGCCGTTCGACGAATCGGTCCAGGTTCTCGAAGTCGTAGCTGTCATCCGAATCTCCCATGATGACGAATCGGCCTGCCGCCGCGGCGATGCCGGCATTCAAGGCCGCGCCGTAGCCGCGCTCGCGAACCGCGAGCACCCGCGCACCGAGCGAACGGGCGATCTCGATCGATCCGTCGCTGGAACCGTTGTCGGCGATCAGCACCTCGCCGGCCACACCGGCCCGTGCGAGGAAACCTTGCGCCTTGCCGATGCACACCGCCAGCGTCGCCGCCTCGTTCAGGCACGGCATCAGGATCGTCAGTTCGACCGGTGCCGGCGCGCGTGCGGGCAGACGCGTCGCCTGCCCTTCGGCCAGTGCGCGAATCACCTGCGACGACGAAGACGTCGCCGGATCGGAGAGGACCGAAGCCATCGACCGGTGGCGGGCGGCGCCACGAAGCGACCGCCGAGTGAACGGACCCCCTTTTTAGGCGACCACGGCCGCCCTGGTGCGGGTCAGCCGACCGATGGGGGCAGACACGGGCCTGGCGGCGCTGTCGCCGGCCTGCAGGCACAACGCGTCCGGACGTTTCGTGGTCACGCCGGGAAATCCACCCGGGAAGCGGGACCTGCGCGTCGGTTACCCTGCGGCGAAGCGATGAAACCTGCTTTGGAGGCGACGATGAAAAAGATCCTGTTGGTGATCGCTGCCGGGTTGCTTGCCGTGTCGGCACGGGCGGCAGGCGACCTGACCCGCCAGGAACCGAACCCGGTCACGATCGTGCTCGGCAACACACAGGGGGAACACCGGTTCTCGCCGGACTCGCTGACGCTGGAGACTGGCAAGCTGTACGCGCTCAGGCTCGAGAACCGCAGCAGCAACGACTACTACTTCGGCTCGCAGGGACTCGCCGACGCGGTGTTCTCGCGCAAGGTGATGGTCAAGGCCGCCGACGGCAAGACGATCGCCGAGATCTATGGCCCGGTGCGCCGCTTCGAGGTCAAGGCCGGCGGCGTGATCGAGTGGTGGTTCCTGCCGGTGCGCACCGGCCGTTTCGAGGACGTGATGTCGACGAAGACCCACGCCGACGCCGGCATGCGCGCGACGATCGAGGTGAAGTGACCTGGGTCCCGCGTCGCCGCGGCCGCGGGTTGCGATCCGCGTGGCGCGATCCCCGCGCGCCGGTGCTCAGCGTTGGCGGGCGTTGTCGGCGACCCATTCGCGCCACAGTGCCAGCAGCACCGCGAGGATCACCGGTCCGATGAACAACCCGATCAGCCCGAACGCGGACAAGCCGCCGAGCACACCGAACAGCACCAGCAGGAACGGCACGTTGGCCACGCCGCTGATCACCAGCGGGCGCACCAGGTTGTCGATCTGGCTGATGACCAACGTGCCGTAGACCAGCAGACCGATGCCGGCGGCGAGCTGATCCTGCAGCAGCAGCCAGATGCCGATCGACCCCCAGACCAGCAGCGCGCCGAACGGGATCAGCGCGATGACCGCGGTCGCCGCGCCCCAGAATGCCGGCGCCTGGACACCGGCGACCCAGTAGCCGATCGCGGCGAACACGCCCTGCGCGAACGCCGCCAGCAGCAGCCCGTAGACAACCGCCCGCGTCGTGTCGCCGACCGCGTCGAAGTAGCCCTGCACCCGGTCGCCGAGCAGCCCCTGCAGCACCGCCCGCAGCTGGCCGACCATCTTCTCGCCATCGCGGAACAGGAAAAACGAGATCAGCAGCGCGGCGCCGAAGCGCAATGCGTTGCGGCCCAGGTCACCGACGACCCGCAACGCATCCAGTCCCCATTGCTCGGCGAGCTGGGCGAGCTCGCGGGTCAGCGCACTGCTGTCGCCGAGTCCGGCCAGCCGCTGCTGCAGCCACGGACCGAACCACGGCACACGTTGCAGCCAGTCGGGCAGCTCGGCACCGGCTTTCACGAGCGCGGCGCCGGCGCGCACCGCCACCATGCCCTCGTTGCGCAACAGCAGCCCGAGCCACAGCAAAGCGCCGCCGAGGATCAGCGTCAGGACCAGCGCGAGCACCAGCGCGGCCCAGGTCTTGCGTCCGCCGAACCAGCGCAACGTCCGCTGGTACAGCGGCCAGGACACGTAGACG
>CADEEH010000254.1 GCA_902826305.1 uncultured Burkholderiales bacterium | reverse complement strand
TTCCGCAGTTCCTGCTGCTGCCGGTGGCGATCACGCTGGTCTGGCTCGGCCTCGCGCGCGGCATCGCGCCGCTGCACTCGATGCAGCGGCGGATCCGCGAGCGCCCCCCCGACGACCTGTCGCCGATCGATCCGCGCGGCGCCCCGCAGGAGATCTCGCCGCTGGTCGACGCGTTCAACGACCTGCTCGGGCGGCTGTCGAAATCGATCCAGGCGCAGAAGCGGTTCATCGCCGATGCGGCGCATCAGATGAAGACGCCGCTCGCGGGTTTGCGCACCCAGGCCGAACTCGCGTTGCGCGAATCCGATCCGGCCGAACTGCGGCGCAGCCTGGCCAATGTCGCCTCCGGCTCGGAGCAGGCCGCGCGCCTGGTCAATCAGCTGCTGTCGCTGGCGCGTTCGGAGAATCCGCGGGCGATGGACACGGTCAAGACGGTCGACGTGGTCGAGGTGGTGCGCGCACTGGTGGGCGACTGGTTCACCGCGGCGAGCGCGCGTCGCATCGACCTCGGCTACGAAGGACCGGACCAACCGGGCATGACCCGGATCCGGGGTGAGCCGACGCTGTTTCGCGAGATGCTGAACAACCTGGTCGACAACGCGTTGCGGTACACCCCCGTGGGCGGGCGCGTGACAATCCGGGTGATCGCCGAGCCCGAGTGCGTCGTGATCGAGGTCGAGGACGACGGCCCGGGGATCGCGCCAGGTGAACGCGAGATGGTGTTCGATCGGTTCTACCGGGTGCTCGGCACCCAGGTCGAGGGCAGCGGACTGGGCCTGGCGATCGTGCGCGAGATCGCCGGCAGGCACGAGGCCACGGTCGCGATCGAGGATCCGCGCGAACCGTCGCCGGCCGGCGGCGCCGGCACCCGATTCGTGGTCCGCTGGCCCCGGGTCTGACCACCACCGGTCGGGATCCGACGGCAGCGCTTTTGACACCTCCGGAGGGGGGCGCTATATTCGCGGCCTTCGGCGGATTAGCTCAGTTGGTTAGAGCGACGGAATCATAATCCGCAGGTCCGGGGTTCGAGTCCCTGATCCGCCACCACCATCCGGGGCGGGTTCTCGCGGGAACCCGCCCCGCTCCCGCGGCTGCTCGAGAGTCGCAACGCCCATGAAGATGACGACGGCGCTGATCCGACTGCTGGTTGTGATCGCGACCCTGATCGCGACGATGGGGCCGGTTCGAGCCCAGGAGCGCGTGTTTCCGGACGCCGCCCGCCTGGGCTGGCTGCAGGTCGGCGTGTTCCCCGAGGCCACGCTCGACGGCAAGGCGATCCGGCTGTCGCCGGGCGCGCGGATCCTGGACGAAAGCAACCTGGTCGTGACTCCCGGATCGGTGTCGGGTCGCCGACGGGTCCTGTACCTGGTCGATGGCACCGGCGAGCTGCTGACCGTCTGGCTGCTGACCGCCGACGAGATCCGCAGCGCCGAGCGCCGGCCGCGCCCGGCACCGGCGCCGGCAGTCCCGGCGGCCCCCGGCACGCAGTCCAGTCGCTGACCCCGACCGGTGTCGTGCCCTGTCATGACCCTGAAGACACCTGGATCGCGACGCTGATGGCGGGCAAGCTCTACATCCGGACCTTCGGCTGCCAGATGAACGAGTACGACTCGGCGAAGATCGCCGATGTGCTCGGTGCCGAAGGGCTGGTGGGCACCGACGTGCCGGAGGACGCCGACGTCATCGTCTTCAACACCTGCTCGGTGCGCGAGAAGGCGCAGGAGAAGGTGTTCTCCGACCTCGGTCGGGTCCGCCAGCTGAAGAACGGACGCCCGGACCTGCTGATCGCCGTCGGCGGCTGCGTCGCCAGCCAGGAAGGCGCAGGCATCGTCGATCGGGCTCCGTATGTCGACGTCGTGTTCGGCCCGCAGACGCTGCATCGGCTGCCGGCGCTGATCGCACGTCGACGCGAGAGCGGCCGTCCGCAGGTCGACATCAGCTTCCCGGAGATCGAGAAGTTCGACCACCTGCCCGCGCCGCGGGTCGACGGTGTCACCGCGTTCGTCTCGATCATGGAAGGCTGCAGCAAGTACTGCAGTTTCTGTGTCGTGCCGTACACCCGTGGCGAGGAGTTCTCGCGACCGCTCGACGACGTGCTCACCGAGGTCGCCGGCCTGGCCGACGGCGGCGTGCGCGAGGTGACGCTGCTGGGCCAGAATGTCAATGCCTGGCGCGGCACACTCGGCGATGGCGCCAGCCGCGAGAGCGCCGACTTCGCGCTGCTGCTCGAGTATGTCAGCGAGATTCCCGGCATCGAGCGGATCCGCTACACGACCTCGCATCCGCGCGAGTTCACGCAGCGGCTGATCGATTGTCACGCCCGCCTGCCCAAGCTCGTCAATCATGTGCACCTGCCGGTGCAAAGCGGGTCCGACCGGGTGCTGTCGGCGATGAAACGGGGCTATTCCTGCCTGGAGTACAGGTCGATCGTCCGGCGGCTGCGCGCGGCGCGTCCGGACGTGTCGATCTCGTCGGACTTCATCGTCGGTTTTCCCGGAGAGACAGCCCAGGACTTCGACGCCACGATGCGGTTGATCGACGACGTCGGCTTCGATGATTCGTTCTCGTTCGTCTACAGCGCCCGGCCCGGCACGCCGGCGGCCGACCTGTCCGACGACACCCCCCAGGCGGAGAAGCTCGAGCGGCTGCAGCGCCTGCAACGGCGGGTGCAGGAGAACGCGTCCAGGATCTCGCAGGCGATGGTCGGCACCCGCCAGCCGGTGCTGGTCGAGGGTCCGTCGCGTCGCGATCGCGCCGAGTGGTGCGGCCGCACCGGCAACCATCGCATGGTGAACGTGGCCGGGGACGCGCCGCCCGCGGGCCGGATGGTCGAGGTCACCATCGTCGAGGCGCTGTCCCACTCGCTGCGCGGCGAGATCGTGTCGACACCGGCCTCGTGACCCGCGCCGGCGCCGTCGCCTTCGCGCTGGTGGCCGCCTACCTGCTGCCGATCGGCATCGTGCGCGCGCAGGCCGGATCCGGCGCCGGGCCACGCGGTGCGACCGATGCGGCCTCCGGGATCGAGGCCGTGAGCCCGCTCGCGCGCCTGTTGCGCGACGCTCGCCGCCTGCTCGACAACGGGCAGCCCCAGGCGGCCTACGACCTTCTGCAGCCGTCGCTGGCCCTGTACGCCGGCGACACCGGATTCGATTTCCTCCTCGGCGTCTCGGCGCTCGACACCGCCCGTCCGGGCGAGGCGATCCTCGCGCTCGAGCGGGTGCTCGCCCAGCAGCCCAACAATCTGCAGGCGCGCGCGGAGATCGCCCGCGCCTACCTCGCGGTCAAGGAGACCGAAAGCGCGCGGCGCGAGTTCGAGGCGGTGGCCGCGCAGGAACTGCCGCCGGAGGTGCGGGCGATCGTCGGTCGATACCTGCAGACGATCGACCGGGTGGCCGCGTCCGAACGGGTGAAATCGCAGTTCTTCGTCGACGTCACCGTCGGTCACGACGACAACGTCAACCTCGGCTCGTCGCTCGGTCAGTGGCTGCTGTCCGACGGTACGCAGGTGATCCCGCTGGCGATCAGCCGCCCGCAGTCGAGCGCGGTCTTCGGCGTCGGCGGCGGCGGCTCGATGGTGATTCCGATCGGTGGCGGGTGGCAATGGACGGTCGGCGGTCAAGTCTCGCACCGCTCGAATCCGTCGGCGCATACACTCGATACCACCTCGTTGGACCTGTCCACGAGCGTGACGCTGAGAACCGGCTGCAACGCATACACGATGGGCGCGCTCTATCAGAATCTCCGCCTCGACGGCTCGTCGTTCCGCGACGCCGCAGGAGTGCTCGCGCAGTGGCAATGTGACCTTTCGGAGCGCACCCAGGTCGGTGGCTACTTCCAGCACTTCGATTTCGACTTCCCGGATCAGTCGGGTCGCGATGCACGCCGCGACACGATCGGCGCGACCGTCGCCCATGCGTTCACCGGCTCGCGGGCACCGGTGGCGATCGGCGCGGTGCACGGCGGCAAGGAGAAGGCGCGCAACGGCACGCCGCAACTCGGCTACGGATTCGTCGGCGTGCGCGCGGCGCTCAATGCCGCGATCTCGCCCGGCTGGCGCGGTTTCGCGTCGCTGTCCTACGAGAAGCGCGACTTCGACGGTGAAGAACCGCTGTTCGGCAACACACGCGCGGATCGCCAGACCGAGATCCGCATCGGTGTCGACTATGAAGCGTCCCGCGAGTGGACGTTGTCGCCGCAGATCATCCATACCAAGAACCGTTCCACGCTAGGGCCCAATGACTTCCAGCGCCTGCAGGCGCTGCTGCTTGCCCGGTACAGGTTCTAGGCATGTCCTCCTCCGCCCCGACACCCGCAGCCGCAGGGTTGCGCCGGTTCGTGCGCGTCGCGCTCGCGACGATGGCGCTCGGTGGTGCGTCGGCCGCGCTCGCGGCCGACGGTGTCGCGCTGATGGCCAGCGGCCAGACCGAGGTGGTACGCGGCGGCAACCCGCTGCCGCTGGCCGCCGGTGGTGAACTCGTCAGCGGCGACCTGGTCCGGACCGGTGCCGACGGTCGCCTTCAGATCCGCTTCAGCGACGGCGCGATCGTCTCGCTGCAGCCGCGCAGCGAATTCCGGATCGACCAGTACCAGTTCGATGCCGGCACCCAGCGCGGCTTCTTCTCGCTGGTCCGCGGCGCGTTGCGCACCGCCTCCGGTGCGATCGGCAAACGCAATCGCGACGACTACCGGATGCAGACGCCGAC
>CADEEH010000253.1 GCA_902826305.1 uncultured Burkholderiales bacterium | reverse complement strand
ACTCGACCAGGTCGAGCCCGGTGATCGCCTCGGTGACCGGGTGCTCGACCTGCAGGCGGGTGTTCATCTCCATGAAGTGATGTCCGCCGTCCGGGTCGAGCAGGAACTCGATCGTGCCGGCGCCCTCGTAGCCGATCGCCCGCGTCGCGGCCACCGCGGTCGCGCCCATCCGCTCGCGCAGTGCGCCATCGACGGCGGGCGAGGGCGCCTCCTCGATCAGCTTCTGGTGACGGCGCTGGACCGAGCAGTCGCGTTCACCGAGGTGGACGACGTTGCCGTGCCGGTCGGCGAACACCTGGACCTCGACATGCCGGGCGCCGACGATCGCGCGCTCCAGGATCACGGTGGCATCACCGAAGGCGTTCGCGGCCTCCGATCGCGCGCTGCGCAGCGACGCCGCGAAGTCCTCGGCACGTTCCACCCGCCGCATGCCCCGGCCGCCGCCGCCGGCGCTTGCCTTGATCATCAGCGGATAACCGATCCGCGCCGCTTCGCCGGCAAGGCGCGCCTCGCTCTGGTCCTCGCCGTCGTAGCCGGCGATGCACGGCACACCCGCGGCGGCCATCCGGCGTTTCGCGGCCGCCTTGTCGCCCATCGTCCGGATCGCCTCGGCCGACGGACCGATGAACACGAGCCCGGCGTCCCGGCAGGCCGAGGCGAACTCGGCGTTCTCGGCGAGGAACCCGTAGCCGGGATGCACCGCATCGGCACCCGCCAGGCGCGCGGCATCGACGATCGCGCCGATCCGCAGGTACGACTGCGACGGCAGCGCGTCGCCGATGCAGACCCCGCGATCGGCCGCAGCGACGTGGGCCGCGTGGGCGTCGGCGGTCGAGTACACCGCCACCGTGCGGTGACCGAGCGAGCGGGCCGTGCGCATCACGCGCAGTGCGATCTCGCCGCGATTGGCGATCAGGATCGTCGAGAACGGCGTCGGAGCCGGATCCCGCGTCACGGCCGCGCGACCGAGAACTGGATCCGCTGCGGATCGCGTGCGTCGGCCTCGCGGCAGACCGAGAACACCTCGGCGAGCACCGCCCGCGTGTCGCGCGGATCGATCACGCCGTCGTCCAGCAGGCGCGCGCTGGTCGCGAAGACGCTGGTCTGGCTCTCGAACCGCTCGATGATCCGCGCCGACATCTCGTCGAGTCTCGTCTCGTCGACCTCGCCGCGGCGGCGCATGCCGGCTTTGGCCACCATTCGCATCGTCCCTGCCGCCTGCTCCGCGCCCATGACCGCGGTCCGCGCATCGGGCCAGCTGAAGCAGAAACGCGGGTGGAAACCCCGGCCGCACATCGCGTAGTTGCCCGCGCCGTACGACGCGCCGCAGTGGATCGTCACCTGCGGCACGGTGGCACCGGTCACGGCCTGGATCATCTTCGAGCCGTGCTTGATCATTCCCGCTTCCTCGGCCGCTCGACCGACGATGAACCCGGTCGTGTTCTGCAGGTACAGCAGCGGCGTGTGCGACTGGCAGCAGGCCTGGATGAAGTGGGTCGCCTTCGACGCGCCGGCCGGATCGATCGGCCCGTTGTTGGTGATGACCCCGATCGGCCAGCCTTCGATCCGGAAGGTGCCGCAGACGGTTGCGCCACCGTAGTCGGGTGCGAACTCCAGGAAGTCCGAACCATCGGCGAGCCGCGCGATCACCTGCCGCATGTCGACCGGGCGTTTCGGGTCTGCCGGCATGATCGCGAGCAGGTCCTCGGCGTCGTACCGCGGCGGTTCGAACGGCCGCGCCGTCGCGTCCGGCCGTCCCCGGTTCCAGTCGATCTGTCGCACGATCTCGCGCGCGATCCGAATTGCGTCGCGATCGTCCTCGGCCAGGTAGTCGCCCAGGCCGGAGACCGACGTGTGCATCACCGCGCCGCCGAGCTCCTCCTCGGTGGCGATCTCGCCGGTGGCGGCTTTCAGCAGCGGCGGTCCGGCCAGGAACGCCCGGGTCCGGTCGCGCACCATCACGATGTGATCGGACAGGCCGGTCTGGTACGCGCCACCGGCCGTCGACGATCCGTGCGTGACGGTGACCACCGGCATGCCGGCCGCCGACAGCCGGGCGAGGTTGCGGAACAGGTTGCCGCCGCGGATGAAATCCTCGACCCGATACTGCATCAGGTTGGCGCCCGCGCTCTCGACGAGTTGCACGAACGGCAGCCGGTTCTCGAGCGCGATCTCCTGGATCCGCAACTGCTTGTCCAGGCCCATCGGCTGCAGCGCACCTGCGTCGATGCCGGAATCCGATGCACTCACCATGCAGCGGGTGCCGCTGACGAAGCCGATCCCGGCGATCACGCCGCCCCCGGGCACGCTGCGATCGAGGTCCGGCGTGTCCAGGCCGAGGCCGGCGAGGGTCGCGAGTTCCAGGAACGGCGCACCCGGATCGAGCAGCAGCGCGAGCCGCTCCCTCGGCAGCAGCTGCCGGCGCTGCTCGAAGCGTTCGCGCGAGGACGACGACTTGTCGCGGGTACGCCGCTCGAGGTCACGCAGCCGGTCGAGCAGACGGAGCATGGCATCGCGGTTGGCCGCATGGTCCGCACTGCCGGGAACGAGACTGGATTCGATCGTGGGCATGGATGGCGTCGAGGCAGTCTACCGGTAGACTGCCGTCCGGAGTATCGTCGCCGGCGCCTGGGCGGGCGCCCCGGCACGCCGCTTGCTCCTCTGCCGCCGGATGGCCGCGGGCGCCACGTCGAGGTGCGTCCGGCGGCAAATCCCGTCGTCCCCCCGGCTGTCGCACCAGTCCGGCCTCGACGCATGGCAGCAATCGCACCACCGAGCTTCAACAGCCAGCAACCCACCCAACCGATCAGGAGGCCAGCATGACCGAACTGACCCGAGTCGCCGTCGCGACGACCGACCGAGCACTGATCGACGAACAGTTCGCCGAGGCCGACGAGTTCGCGGTCTACGACATCGGCGCCGGCGGACCGTACTTCCTCGAGACCCGCGTCGTCGAGCACTACGGCCGGGGCGAGCACGTGATCGAGGATCGGCGCGACGTCGCGCTGCGCGCGCTGGCGGACTGCCAGGCGCTGTTCGCCGCGCCGATGGCCGAGACGCCGCGCCGCAAGCTGCAGGATGTCGGCATCCAGCTGGTGGATCGTTATGCGCAGGAACCGGTCGACGCGGCGTTGACGACCTGGTGGCGTGAGTCGAACGCCTGACCCGCGGCGCCGCGGCGCCCGCGTGATGCCGCGGCCGCGTCAGGCGACGTTCGCCGCCGCCTGCCCGAGCAGACCACCGACCCGGGAGTGGGCGTTCGTGATGTGATCGCTGATCGTGCGGGCGGCTTGTGCGGCGTCGCCGCGGTCGATCGCATCCAGCACTGCCGCATGTTCGTCCCAGACACGCCGCGCCAGCTCGGGGTGGCGCAGCACCTCGCCCATCGAACGGCGCAGGTGCTGCCAATGTGCCTGCATCGACTGCACGACCAGCGGATTGCCGCTGGCCCGATAGATCCATTCGTGGAAATCCACGTCCGCGCGCAACGCCGCCCGGGCATCACCCGAGCCGACCGCCTGGCGACCCCGCGCCACGATCGTCCGGCCGACCGCGATCTGGTCGTCGCCAGCGCGCGCTGCCGACAGTGACGCGGCCAGCGGTTCGAGCGCGGATCGCAGCTCGTAGATCGCATCGAAGCGGTCCTTGTCGACCGGGGCCACCTGCAGCCCCCGCCGACCGCGCTCGACCAGGAATCCCTGTTGCTTCAGTTGCGCCAGTGCGGTCAGCACCGGCTGGCGCGACACCTGCAGCCGCGACGCGAGCTCGTCCTGCGTGACCGGGTCGCCGGGGGCCAGGTCGCCGTCGCTGATCGCGTCGAGGATCCGTTCATAGACCTGGTCGACCAGCGTCTTGGGGCGTCGAAGGCTTTCCATGTCGATTGACGGGCGCGGAACACCCTGCTAATCTGCATTCCGCATACGGTATACGATCATCGCGCCGACGTCCAGTCCGTGGCGGGCCGTCCAGGCCGCGGCAGGTCGCTTCGCCGCACTCACCCACGGACCGACACGTCTGCCATGGAAAACACACCGATCCGCGTCCTGCTTGCCAAGGTCGGCCTCGACGGCCACGACCGGGGCGTCAAGGTCGTCGCCCGCGCGTTGCGTGATGCCGGCATGGACGTCATCTACTCCGGCCTGCACCGCACACCGGACGAGGTGGTCAACACCGCGATCCAGGAGGACGTCGACGTGCTCGGCGTGAGCCTGTTGTCGGGTGTCCAGCTCACCGTGTTTCCGAAGATCTTCAAGCTGCTCGAAGAAAAGGGCGCCAACGACCTGATCGTGATCGCCGGCGGCGTGATGCCCGACGAGGATGTCGAGGCGATCCGCAGGATGGGCGTGCGCAAGGTGATGCTGCAGGACACGCCGCCGCAGGACATCATCGACTCGATCCGCGGGCTGGTCGCCGAACGCGGCCCGCGCTGACCGGCGCGGCCGCGGGCAGACATGCGAATGGAACACTGGCAGTTCCCCGTCGACTACGACGAGGACTATCTCCCGCCGGCCGACAGCCGCTACTGGTTCCCCAGGCGCGAGACCCTGCCCGCGGCCGAGCGCGACCGGGCGATTCTCGAGCGGCTGCGCGAGGTCTGCCGGTACGCGTGGGACCACGCGCCGTTCTACCGGCGCAAGTGGGAGGAGGCCGGCTTCCACCCGAGCCAGTTGAAGTCGCTCGAGGATTTCGAGACGCGGGTGCCGGTCGTGAAGAAGACCGACCTGCGCGCGTCGCAGTCGGCCCATCC
>CADEEH010000252.1 GCA_902826305.1 uncultured Burkholderiales bacterium | reverse complement strand
AACGCGTGACCTCTCCCTTACCAAGGGAGTGCTCTACCACTGAGCCACATGGGCGATATCCGGTGCACTTCCCGCCGCCCGCGTCGCCGGGACGAACGCTGGAGCGGGTGAAGGGAATCGAACCCTCGTCATAAGCTTGGAAGGCTTCTGCTCTACCATTGAGCTACACCCGCGGCCCGATCCGTTCCCCGCGCATCTCTCACGCGCCGCTTCTTCCCTTCCGCGCCGCGAATCTTCCGCGCATCTCTTCCCGCGCACTTCGTGTCCGCCGTGTCGATTCGCCACGGTGTCCTGGTGGAGGAGGTTGGATTCGAACCAACGTAGGCGTAAGCCAACAGATTTACAGTCTGCCCCCTTTAGCCACTCGGGCACCCCTCCGGGGAGCCGAAGATTATCCCGTGGCCGATAGCCCGTGTCAATTTCGCCACGCCGGATGCACAGTCCGGGCGGTGTTGCCGGAATGCCGTCCGTTGCCGAAACGCATCGCGCACTCCTGAACCTTTCGAGATGATGGCCCGATCCGGGGGTCCGCCCCGACGTTCGGGAAACGAACGACGAGGCCCCGCCGGCAGGCGCGGCGGTCGGCTGACCGCCCGGTCAGGCAATCCTGGGACTCGGAGGCCGAGCGATGGACACGAACGCACTCCCTCCGCCGGACGGCGGATCAGGTCGGGAATCGGGTCGGGACGCAGGCGGACGTCGGGCCGTGGCCACGGCGATCCCGCGCTCGCTGACGACACAGCGCCAGGGAGGACGGCCATGAAGATCCTGCGCGCGACCGCTCCCTACGTGTCCCGGCCGCCGCTGCAGGCGGCGCGGGTGCTCGCCGCCCATGGCCTGGTGGCGGCGATCCCGGACCCCGAGATTCCCTGGGTCACCATCGAGGACCTCGGCATCCTGCGCTCGGTCGAACTGAGCGGCGGCACGCTGAAGGTGATCCTGACACCGACCTACGGCAACTGCCCGGCGACCGCGAAGATCGTGGCCGCGGTGCGGCAGGTCCTGGTCGACAACGGCTACAGCGAGGCGCGGGTCGAACTGGCGCTGGTGCCCGCCTGGTCGACCGACTGGATCTCACCCTCGGGCCGGCGCAAGCTGCGCGCCCACGGCATCGCCCCGCCGGCCGAAGGCTGCCGGACCGGGCGCGGACGCGCGACGCGACCGTCGGCTCCGGTCGGCTGCCCGCATTGTGGTTCGTTGCACACGACGGTGCTGAGCGCGGACGGTCCGACGCCGTGCCGCATGACGTACCGCTGCCTCGAGTGCCGCGAACCGTTCGACCACATGAAGCCGCTCTGACGACCGGCGAGCGACGACCGGGAACCGGCGATGGCGAGACCAAAGGCCCCCGACTACGAGCAGCAGCGCGACCGGATCGTCTCAATCGCGGTCCGGGCCTTCGCGCGCACCGGTTATCGCGACGCGTCGTTGTCCGGCCTGGCCGCCGACTGCGGCGCCTCCAAGGCCCGCCTGTACCACTACTTCGACAGCAAGGAGTCGGTGCTGCTCGAGGCGCTGACCCGGTACACCGACCGCCTGAACCGGATCGTCGACGAGACCCGGTCACGCCGGCTGGCACCGGCCGAGGAACTGCGCGCGCTGGTCCTCGCGCTCACCGCCGAATACCGGCGTTCGCACGACGACCATGTCGTGCTGCTCAACGACGCGCGTTACCTCGCGGCGCCGATGCGGGCGACGATCCGCGACCGCGAGCGCCGCGTCGTCGACGCGATCGAGACCGCACTCGCCGCCGCGTATCCGCGCGTCGGTGCCCGCGAACGCAGGCCGCTGACGATGGCCCTGATCGGCGCGGTCCACTTCACGACCTCCTGGCTGCGCGGCGACGGCCCGATCGGCCTGGAAGATTTCGCCGGCATCGTGCTGGGGCTGTTCGACGACGCGTTGTCCGGTGCGACCAGGGGCGGGCCGGGCGCGGGGCAGGGCGGCGCGACCGCGCTGGCCGACCAGGTCACCTAGGTCCCCACCTGCGGGGCGGGCAGGCCGCTTTTTGCCGGATTGGCCCGTGGGACGCGGTCGGCCGGCCGACGCGCGACGCCCGGGCGCGGCCCGATGCCGGGCTCAGCGCGTCGCCTTCGCCAGTGCCTGGTCGATGTCCCACAGGATGTCGTCGATGTGCTCCAGTCCGACGGAGATGCGGACCATTTCGGGCGTGACCCCGGCCGCGGCCAGCTGCTCGGGTTCGAGCTGGCGGTGTGTGGTGCTGGCGGGATGGCTGATCAGCGTGCGGGTGTCGCCGATGTTGACCAGGTGGCTCATGAACTCGGCGCTCTCGATGAACCGCACGCCGGCCTGCTCGCCGCCCTTGATGCCGAAGGCCAGCAGACCCGAGGCGCCCTTCATCTGGCGCTTGACCAGCGCGTGTTGCGGATGGTCCTCGAGGCCCGGGTAATTGACGAAGCTCACGCGCGGGTCGTCGCGCAGGTACCGGGCGACCGCCATCGCGTTGGCGCAGTGCCGCTCCATGCGCAGCGGCAACGTCTCGACGCCCTGCAGGATCTGCCATGCGCTGGTCGGCGCGAGCGCGGCTCCGTAGACCCGGAGCGTCTCCATCCGGCAGCGCATCGTGAAGCCGAAGTCACCGAAGGTCTCGTACCAGCGCACGCCGTGATAACCGGCCGACGGTTCGGTCATGCCCGGGAACTTGCCGTTGTCCCAGGGGAATCGGCCCGATTCGACGACCAGGCCGGCCAGTGTGGTGCCGTGTCCGCCGAGGTACTTGGTCGCACTGTGCACGACGATGTCGGCGCCGAACGCACACGGATTGCACAGGAACGGACTGGGGACGGTGTTGTCGACCACCAGCGGGATGCCATGTGCGTGCGCGACGTCGGCGAGCGCCTTCAGGTCGGCCACCGCGAGGCTCGGGTTGCCCAGGCTCTCGACGAAGAGCGCCTTCGTCTCCTTGCGGATCGCCGCGGCGAACGCATCCGGATCGGTCACGTCGGCGAACGTCGTCTCGATGCCGAACTTGCGCAGGTTGACCGCGAGCATCGTGACGCTGCCGCCGTACAACGCACCGGCGGCCACGACATGGTCCCCGGTCTGCAGGATCGTCATCAGCGCCATCGCCTCGGCGGCCATGCCGCTGGCGCTGGCGACCGCCGCACGTGCACCCTCGAGCGCGGCGACCCGTTCCTCCAGCGCGGCCACGGTCGGGTTCGACAGGCGCGAGTAGACGTTGCCGAAGGTCTGCAGGTTGAACAGGCTCGCCGCATGATCGGCCGAGTCGAAGACGAACGAGGTGGTCTGGTAGATCGGCAGCGCGCGTGCGCCGGTGGCCGCATCGGGGATCTGCCCGGCGTGCAGGCACAGGGTCTCGATGCCGAATCGTCGATCAGCCATTGCTCAGTCTCCGCCCGATGTGACGCCCAGCCGCGGCAGGGGTGCCGCATCGAGCATCTCGCTCCACAACCGTTTCCACGCCGGCCAGTCGTGCCCGCCCGGCGCGGTGAACACCCGATCGCGCGCGAGCAGTTCGCCGAGCAACGCGTTCGAGGGCGCGAGCCGGTCATCGACGCCGAAGCCCAGGTACAGCGCCGGTCGCCGCTCGCCCGGATCGCCATAACCCTTGAGCCAGCCCAGCAGATCGCGTTCCCAGTCGCCGGGTTCGATCGGCGAGGGCACACGCCAGCGCGCCAGGCCGCCGGCATCACGAACCTCGCGCCAGATCGGCTCGCCGGCCAGGAACGGCGACAACGCGATGATGCCGTCGATCTCGCCCGGGTGCCGGCGCGCGTAGACCAGCGAGGCGAAGCCACCGAGCGAGATGCCGGCCAGCCACACCTGTCGGTACCCGCCGCGCCGGCGGGCCGGCTCGATCACGTCCTCGCGCAGCCGCTCGGGGAAGCTGCCGTTGCGGAAGTAGCCCAGGTGTGCGTCGGCGATCTCGACATCGACCGCCATCCCCTTGCGGCGCAGCTCGGCGACGAACCCCTGATCGACCAGGTCGCGCGGCACCTCCATCGCACCGGGCATCAGCACCAGCAGCACGTCGGCGCGGCCGGCGGTCGGCGCCGGCTCGTGCAGGCTGGGCATCGGCACCTGGGCGGCACGCCACGGGCCGCAGCCGGCGAGGCCGACCGCCAGCAGGCAGGCGAGGGCGGCGAGGCGGATGGCGAGGCGGGCGGTGAAGAGGAGGACCGGACTTCGCATCAAGGCGCCGACCAGCGCGGCCGGCGGGCGGAGACGACCCGGGTGTTGACCCCGGCCCAGTTGAGCCCGCCGAACAGGCGTGCGTGTTCGATCTTCACGCAGCGATCGACGATCGAATCGAGGCCATTGGCACGCGCATACGTGTCGGCCTCCTCGTTGATCACGCCGAGCTGCTGCCACAACGTCCGCGCGCCGATTGCGACCGCCTGCCGCGCGATCGGCATCACGTCCTCGGCGCGCCGGAACACGTCGACCATGTCGACCTTGTCGGGTATGTCCTCGAGCGAGCGATAACAGCGTTCGCCGAGGATCTCCGGGTACTTCGGGTTGACCGGGATGATCCGGTAGCCGTGTTCCTGCATGTACTTGGCGGCGAAGTAGCTCGGGCGGAACCAGTCGGCCGACAGGCCGACGACGGCGATCGTCCGGTTGGTGGCGAGGATCCGCCGCAGCGTTTCGATGTCTGACACGTGTCGTCCTGTGCCCGGGTCGATGCCGGTCATGTGGTGGGCAGGCGCCGGAACTTGTCGAACACACCCTCGGCCGGTTCGACACGAACCTCGCCGACCGCCGCGCCCGGCGGTCCGCGCCGACTGGCCCGGATCATCGCCGCCAGGCCGATCTCGTCGCCGCAGATCACCGCCTCGACCCGGCCGTCGTGGCGGTTGCGGACCCAGCCGGTGAGCCCGAGCGAGATCGCGGTATCCTCGAACCAC
>CADEEH010000251.1 GCA_902826305.1 uncultured Burkholderiales bacterium | reverse complement strand
TCGCCGAGGACGAGTGGATCATCGCCGTGATGCCGGCGGCGATCAGCACGCAATAGAGCAGGCCGGTGAACGAGGTGGCGCTCAACGTCGATATGGCGCTCATCACCTCCGGCATGTTGCGCAACGGCTTGAGTCCGCCGGTGAGCAGGTTCAGGCCGTAGAAGATCAGTGCGAAGCCCATCGTCGCCAGCGCGATGTTGCGCACCTTCTCGTCCTTGGCGAAGACGTAGACCAGCGCGAAGACGCCGGCGATGATCAGGCCGAGCGGACCGAGCGGCAGCGCGATCAGGCCATTGCCGAGCGTCGTGCCGATGTTCGCACCCATGATCACCGAGATCGCCGGTCGAAGCGCGACCACCCCGGCGTTGACGAGTCCGACGACCATCACGGTCATCGCCGTGCTCGACTGCAGCACCCCGGTGATCAGCGTCCCCGAGATCAGGCCCTTGATCGGGGTGCCGGCGACCCGGCCGAGGATCGCGCGCATCCGGTGCACCGCGAGGTTCTGGATGCCGTCGGACATGAACTCGAGCCCGAGCATGAAGATGCCCAGGCCGCCGATCACCGGGACGGCGATGTCCTTGAATACGTCGATTGCCATGTCGCTCCCTTTGTTCGAGTTGGAGGAGCGACGGGCCGGCTATGGATCCCGACCGCCCGCGTCTACAACCGGCCAGCGCCGGATGCTACGGGACGGCAATGACGATTCGGTGACCGTTGGGTGACGGCCGGCGCCGTCAGGCGTTGGTTCCCATCAGGGCCACCTCGGCCAGCCGATGTGCGGGCAGCCAAGCGGCCGACATCGACGCGAGCGGCTCGTCCATCAGCGCCGCCGCCTCGTGCAGAGCGGCCAGCAGTTGCGGCCCCTGCGCGTCGATCTCGGCGAACGCGTCCGCGGTCAGGGTCGTGCGCAGGTGCCCGAACATCTCGAGCAGGAAGGTGTGCTGGCCGTCGACCAGCGGGCGTACGTCGTCGTCGAACTCGATCGGGTCGCGCAGCGGCATCCAGCCACCGGCCACCCGCGCGACGCCGCGGACCATGCCCTCGGGCACGTAGTTCAGCAACTCCAACGCCTCGTTGCCGAGGAAGCTGCGGGTCGACAGCAGGCTCACCACCTCCAGCGGTTGATCCTCCGCCAGTCCGTAGCGCCGCGACAGCCGGCGGCTTTGTTCCGGATCGTCGACCAGCTGGCACAGGAACGCCTTCGGTGCGGCCTCGGACGGCAGCCCGAGCAGCGCCAGCAGCTTGGCGATCGAGGTGCCGGTGCCGCACAGGTCGACCAGCAGCGACTGCGCGGTGAAGGCCTGGCGGCAATAGTCGAGATACGCCGCGTCACCCGAACTGCGCGCGGCGCGCGAGGTGTACCAGTATTCCGATGCCGGGCCGGCGACGCCGAGCGCGGCGGCGACCGCATCGTACGCCCGCTTCAGGTAGCGGCCGTCACGCGACGCGAACAGGACCTTATCGCAGCCGGTACCCGCGGCGTGGCCGAGCAGCATCGCCGCGCACGTGACCAGCACCGGCACGTTCAGTTCGGTCTGCAGCCGGTACAGCCAGTCCGGCATGCCGGGCTTGCGGCTCATCAGCCGGGCGGCGCGCAGCGCCTCGACCAGCCGCGGGAAGCCGTTGACGTACAGGTGCTTCTCGACCGGGGTCGGCTCGGCCAGTCGCGTGTGACGCGCCCGCATGCCGGCCTGCGTCGCCATCGCGACGTCGGCCTGGGTGTTGTCGCCGAGGTGCACACACTGGATCTGCTGCTGCGCGCAGTCGCGCCACAACACGCCGCTGCGCTTGCCGTGGCTGGAGCGAACGATCGGCAGGTCCAGCACCAGTCCGGCGCGTTCGAGCAGCAGCCGGATCGCGCCGTCGGGCAGGTACATGTCGGTGAGCAGCACACTCTCGCTGTCGAGGCGGGCCAGGTTGTCGGCGATCGGCAGCACGTTGTCGAGTTCGGCCTGCAGTTCGAGGCCGGCGACCTCGCGCGCTCGCTCCTCGGTCCAATCCATCATGCCGGCGAGCCGGCCGTAGATGTCGGCGAGGGTGTACTCGCCGGCCTCGACGTCACGCTCCGCCTGCACGCGTTGGGCGGCGAATCCAGGCACACCGATCTGCTGCTCGATCTGCAGGAACACCTGCTCGGCACGGATGCAGCGGCGGGCGATCAGCGTGTCGAACACATCGAACGTTCGGATCGAGCGCCGGGGGGCGATCCCGGCGGGGGCTGCCGATGCGCCCGCCGGTGTCGCCGGCGACGTCGAGAGGTCGAGCGGCGCCAGCCCGAGCGCGTCGCGGTCGCCGTAGATCAGGTTGTAGTCGGTGCGGGCGACCTCGGCGTAGCCCTTGGCCGCCATCGCGCGGGCGAAGCCGGCCTCGGCATCGGCGTGGTAGTGGCGCGAGGGCTCGGTGATGACGAAGACCGGCCGGCGCGCGAACCGCGACTTCTCGATCACCTCGAGGTCCAGGCCCTCGATGTCGATCGACAGCAGGTGCAGGCCCTGCGGAAAGCAGGACTCGAGGAGTTCGTCCAGGGTGACCGACTCGACCTCGACCGCGTGGTCGACGGTGCCGATGTTGCCGAACGAGCGGATGTGCCCGGCATCGACCGACGACAGCTCGCTGTGCGTCGCGATGTTGATCCGCACTTTGGCCGGCGAGCCGGGCGGCACCACCGCGAGGTTGAGCACGACATCGTCGCCTCGCACCTTGCGAAGCGCGGTCACCAGGGCCGGATTGGCCTCGACCAGCACCCCCTTGCCCTGCCATTTGTGGCGGAACAGGTAGGTGTTGCTGGTCTGGATCGGATGGTTGGCGCCGACCTCCATGTACCGGATCGCGGCGGCGGGAAGGCCCTTGCGCGCGAAGTACGCCTTCAGCAGGCCGTCCAGGATCAGGTCCTCGCCGAGCTGGCCGTATTGTTCCTGAAGGAACGTCGGCAGGCCGTTGGCTGCGACGTCGTGCTGGCGGCACTCCACCTGCACCCAGGGATTCTCGAGCTTCATCGCTTGGTCTTTCCGTTCGTTGTCGGACGTGTGCGCCGGGCCGTTCAGATCGGCAGGCCCGACAGGCGGGAGGCGACCACGCGTTCGCGGGCATCGAGGCCGGCGAGCCAGTGGCCGACCGCCTGGCCGTCGATGTACTCCTTGGCGAACGCGGGCGGCTGCTCGCCGATCGCGCGGTACATCGGTGCCCAGGTGCACAGGTAGTTGACCGTCTTGCGGCCGGTGCCGGCGTCGGTCAGGCGCTCCTTGCGCAGCGACTGCAGGTAGAAGCGGTCGCCGAGGCTGGACATCTGCTTGGGCATCAGCGCCCAGCGCGACAGCGTGTGGAACGCGCCACGTGACAGGCAGTAGCAGTTGGTGTCGACGTGCCGGCCGGTGACGTCCTCGCCGATGCCCAGCGGCATCACGCTGCCGTCCTCGCGCACCAGGTTGCGCAGCGTGTGGACGTAGTCGGCGCCGGTGTCGATCAGCGTCTGCAGGCAGCTCTCGACGTGTTCCGGCGAGTACCAGTTGTCCGCGTCCAGGAAACAGATCGCGTCGTAACCTTCGCTGGCGGCCAGGATCGCACCGACCGCGCGCGGCGTGTTGCCGTAGTCGGCGTGGCCGCGGTCGAGACGAAGATGGCGCAGCGGCTCGTCGTCGAGCCAGTCCTGCGCGAAACCGTCGGCGACCAGGATGTGGTCGGCCGGATAGGTCTGATCACGAATGCTGGCGAGGTTGCGCTCCAGGTACTCGCGGGGTTCCTGGTAGTACGGGGTGACCACGGCGATCCGCATCGCTGGTGTCCTTCCTGGTGGAGGCGGGTGACCCGGAATCCGGGACAGGACACGAGCGTAGCGGCGGCACCCGGCGGCGATTCGCCGGGAAAACCGAGGGAAACACCGTCAATTCGCGTGTGAACCCCGGGTCTGCGCGTAGACCCGGGTGAACTCGGCGCCCAGCAGGAAGATCTGCGACGAGTAGTAGACCCACAACAACACGACCACGATCGACCCGGCGGCGCCATAGGCCGATTCGACGCCGGTCCGGGCGACGTAGGCGCTGATCAGGAAGCGGCCGATCGTGAACAGGATCGCGGTGATCAGGGCGCCCGGCAGGACGTCGCGCCAGGCGATCCGGACCCGGGGCATGAACTTGAACACCGTGGCGAAGACCGCGGTGGTCAGCGTCAGTCCGATGACCAGATCCAGTGCCTGCGCGACCAGCGGCCAGATGCCGAACAGCCCGCTCCACCACCGGTTGAGCGCGGACACCACCGCACCGAGGAGCAGCGAGACCATCAGCAGGAACGCGAGACCGAGGATCACGCCGAATGACAGCAGCCGCGAACGCAGCACCGGCCACACACCCAGTCCGTCGTCCGGTGGCGGCGGCGCCCGCCAGATCCGGTCGAGCGACTGTTGCAGTTCCGTGAAGACGGTGGTGGCGCCGATCAGCATCGCGCCCAGGCCGAGGCCGGTGCCGAACCAGTTGTCCGATGGCCGGTGCACCGTGGCCACCAGCGACTGGATCGACGCGGCTGCACGGGCGCCGAACAACTCCTGCAGCTCCGCGCCGAGCTGCCCGCGGGCCGCGTCGTCGCCGAACACCAGGCCGGTGACGGAGACGACGATCAGCAGCAGCGGGGCGAGCGAGAAGAACGTGTAGTACGACAGCGCAGCCCCCATGCTCTGCGCATTGTCGTCGCGCCAGCCGTTGAACGCGGCGCGCAGCATCTGCGGCCACGACGGGGGTGGCGCCGACCGATGCGTGGCGGGCATCGGGCGCGGATGGAAGTCGACCACGGGCATGTGTCCAGTGTCGCTCCTGGGGCCGGGTTCGCGCAGCGGACGAGCCGCAGCGACGATGTCGGACAGGCCCTACACGGCGCGAGGCGGCCGACCAAAAAAGGCGGCCGCACGAGGCGGCAGGAAAAGAAATCCGGCCGCACGAGGCGGCCGGGGGTG
>CADEEH010000250.1 GCA_902826305.1 uncultured Burkholderiales bacterium | reverse complement strand
CTGCGATGCTCGACAAGCGCGGTCAATCCCTGCTCAAGACGCTGATCGAGCGCTATATCGCCGAGGGGCAACCCGTCGGCTCACGCGCTCTGTCGCGTTATTCCGGCCTGGACATCTCCCCGGCCACGGTGCGCAATGTGATGGCCGACCTCGAGGAGCTCGGCCTGATCGCCAGTCCGCACACCTCGGCCGGCCGCATCCCGACCCCACGCGGGTACCGCCTGTTCGTCGACACGCTGATGACCGTGCACCCGCTCGCCAACGAGCAGACCGAACGCATCCAGGGCCAGTTGCGCGACGAGGATCCGAAACAGGTGCTGAGCAGCGCCGCTTCGCTGCTGTCGAGCCTGTCGCGGTTCGCCGGGGTGGTGATGACACCGCGGCGCAGTTCGAAGTTCCGCCAGGTCGAGTTCCTGAAGCTGTCGGATCGCCGGCTGCTGCTGATCATCGTCACGCCGGACAACGACGTGCAGAACCGCGTGCTGGCGACCGACCGCGACTATTCGCCGACGCAGCTGATCGAATCGGCCAACTACATCAACCAGCACTTCGCCGGGCTGGACTTCGAGGAGATCCGGCTGCGGCTTCGCTCGGAGCTGTCGAGTCTCGGCCAGGACATCACGTCGCTGATGCAGCGGGCGCTCGAGGCCAGCGACAAGGCGCTGCACCAGACCCCCGATCCGGTCGTGATCTCGGGTGAGCGCAACCTGCTCGGCGTGGCCGACCTGTCGGACAACATGGCCCGGCTGCGGGCGTTGTTCGACATGTTCGAGCAGAAGACCAGCCTGTTGCAGCTGCTGGATGCGTCGAGCCATGCCGACGGTGTCAAGATCTTCATCGGCGGCGAATCCTCGCTGGTGCCGATGGCCGAGCTGTCGGTTGTTGTCGCCCCGTACGAGGTCGACGGCAAGATCGTCGGTACCCTGGGTGTGATCGGCCCGACGCGGATGGCCTACGACCGGATGATCCCGATCGTCGACATCACCGCCAGGCTGGTGTCGGGCGCCCTCAACGCACCCGGGGGCTGATCCGATGTCCCTCGGGTCGGGACTCTGAGGTGGCGGGCGCGGCGCCCGATGGTTCGACATTCGTCCACGGCCGGCCCGGGCGCGTGGCCATCCTGCTGGTCCAGCTCGGCACGCCGCAGGCGCCGGAGCCCACCGCGGTGCGCCGCTACCTGGCCGAGTTCCTCTCCGATCCGCGGGTCGTCGAGATCCCGCGGCTGCTGTGGCTGCCGGTGCTGCACGGCATCGTGCTGCGCACGCGGCCCGCGAAGTCGGCCGCGAAGTACGCGTCGATCTGGACCGCCGAGGGCTCGCCGCTGGCGGTGACCAGCCAGCGCCAGACGACGATGCTGCGCGGCTGGCTCGGCGAGCGCGGCCACGACGTCGAGGTCGCGCTGGCGATGCGCTACGGCGAACCGTCGCTGCCGACGGTGCTGCGCGAGCTGCGCGACAAGCAGGTCGACCGGCTGCTCGTGCTGCCGATGTACCCGCAGTATTCGGCGTCGACGACCGCGACCGTGTTCGACGCGATCGCACGCGAGTTCGCCGGCTGGCGCAACCTGCCCGAGCTGCGTCTGGTCCGCAGTTTCCACGACCATCCCGCCTACATCCACGCGCTCGGACGCAAGGTCGGCGAGCGCTGGGCGCGCGAGGGCAGGCCGCAGCAGCTGGTGATGAGCTTCCACGGCGTACCGCAGCGCTCGCTGGCGCTCGGGGATCCGTACCACTGCGAGTGCCACAAGACCGCGCGCCTTCTGGCCGAGGCGCTCGGACTGGCGGCCGACCAGTACGTGGTCAGCTTCCAGTCGCGCTTCGGGCGGGCCGAGTGGCTCAAGCCGTACACGATGCAGACACTCGAGGACCTGGCCCGGCGCGGGGTGGGACGCGTCGACGTGGTCTGTCCCGGATTCGTCGCCGACTGCCTGGAGACACTCGAGGAGATCGCGATGGAGGCTCGCGCCGCCTTCCTCGAAGCCGGTGGCGAGCAGTTCCGCTACCTGCAGTGTCCGAACGAGGCGCCGGAGTTCATCGACGCGTTGGCGCTGCTGGTCGAGGAACACATGGCCGGGTGGTCGACCCGACGACTGCAGGGTGATGCCGAACGCGGGCGTGATGCCGAACTGGCCGCCAGCGCGTCGCGGGCGAAGCTGATGGGCGCCGCCCGCTGAATCGGGCGGCGCGCGGGGCGCGTCAGGCTGCCGGCGGGATGCGCAGCATCTGTCCCGGGTAGATCTTGTCCGGATGCGACAGCATCGGCTTGTTGGCCTCGAAGATCTTCATGTACTTGTTCGGATCGCCGTAGTACTGCTTGGAGATCTTGGACAGGTTGTCGCCCTTGACCACCGTGTAGTACTGCGACTCGTCCACCGGTGCCGCGGTGGTCATGTTGTCGTTGACCTTGCCGACGCCGGCCACGTTGCCGCAGCAAAGGACGATCTTCTCGCGGGTTTCCTGGTCGGCCGCCTCGCCGGACACGGAAACCTCGCCGCTGGCGCCGTCGAATTCGACCGCGAGCCCGTCGGCGGTCAGGTTCATCGAACGGATGTAGTCCTCGATCGCCTTGGCCGCCGACGCGTTGGCCGCGGCCGTCTTGTCCGGTGACGGGTCGCTCGCCGCAGCCTGCTGTGCCGCGTGCGCTTCACCCTTGCCGAACAGCTTCTCGCCGGCATCCTTGATGAACGATAACAATCCCATGTTTTCTCCTTGTCTGGTCTGCGGGCGCGAGGCGCACCCGGAACGCGGCATGGTACCAGCCGGTTCATGACACCCCGGCGCACGGCCGCACCGTCGTCCGGGGCGGCCGCGGCCCGATACCCCAGCGAGGAAACATCGTGTCCGATGTCGCGGCCGTCGGCTCGTGCTGGCGCTAGACTGTCGGGCTTTCGCCGTGCGGCGTTTTCCGCCGATCGAAGGCCGAGGCCCGGCGAACGGTCGAGGACGTGCGCTTGAAACCTCCGGTTCCGGCCCAAAATATCCGGGATCGATCTGCTAACTACCTGATTCGACTAGAGGAAGCCCATGACCCGGGAGAATCCGACTCCACCCGGACGTGAACCCGACGTGCAGCAGGATGCGGCCACCGGCATCAATCCGGGCGCCACGGCGTTCGGAGGCGGTGAACACGTCGGCATCAACCCGGGGGCAAGTGCCCCGGAGAGCGACCCGCCGTTCACCGCCGGGGATCCGACGGGTGAACTGCCGCAGCGGCTGGCCGCGGCCGAGGCCAAGGCGGCCGAGCACTACGAGCTGTACCTGCGCGCCCGAGCCGACCTGGACAACGTGCGCCGCCGCGCGCAGGAAGACGTGGCCAAGGCCCACAAATATGCGCTGGAGAACTTCGGCGAGGCGCTGGTGCCGGTGATGGACAGCCTGGAGATGGCGCTGAAGGTCGAGGTGCCCAGCGTCGAGAGCCTGCGCGAAGGTGTCGAGGCGACGCTGCGCCAGCTGGCCTCGGCCTTCGAGAAACACAAACTGCACGTGATCGATCCCGCCGGCGAGAAGTTCGACCCGCACCGTCACCAGGCGATCTCGACGGTGCCCGCAGCCGCGATCAATCCGCCGCTGCCGGCCAATCATGTCGCGTCGGTGCTCCAGAAGGGCTACCTGATCCACGACCGGGTGCTGCGTCCGGCCCTGGTCACGGTCGTCAAGGGATGACCCGCGGGGCTTGATTTTCCGCGTTGCGAAACACACGTTGGCAGCAGAGCAACCTTTCTGAATCCTGAGGACTGAGGACATGGCGAAGATCATCGGTATCGACCTGGGCACGACCAATTCGTGCGTCGCGATCATGGAGGGCGGCCAGCCGCGCGTGATCGAGAACTCCGAGGGCGCGCGGACCACCCCGTCGATCGTCGCCTACATGGAAGACGGCGAGATCGTCGTCGGCGCGCCGGCCAAGCGGCAGGCGGTCACCAATCCGCGCAACACGCTGTACGCGGTCAAGCGGCTGATCGGGCGCAAGTTCGAGGAGAAGGAAGTCCAGAAGGACATCAAGCTGATGCCCTACGAGATCGCCCGTGCCGACAACGGCGACGCGTGGGTCGGCGTGCGTGACAAGAAACTCGCCCCGCCGCAGATCTCGGCCGAGGTGCTGCGCAAGATGAAGAAGACCGCCGAGGATTATCTCGGCGAGGAAGTGACCGAGGCGGTGATCACCGTGCCGGCGTACTTCAACGACAGCCAGCGCCAGGCGACCAAGGACGCCGGCCGGATCGCCGGCCTGGAGGTCAAGCGGATCATCAACGAGCCCACCGCCGCGGCGCTCGCGTTCGGCCTGGACAAGACCTCGGAGAAGGATCGCAAGATCGCCGTCTACGATCTGGGCGGGGGCACGTTCGACATCTCGATCATCGAGATCGCCAACGTCGACGGCGACAAGCAGTTCGAGGTGCTGTCGACCAACGGCGACACGTTCCTCGGCGGCGAGGACTTCGACCAGCGGATCATCGACTACATCATCGGCGAGTTCAAGAAGGAGCAGGGCGTCGACCTGGGCAAGGACGTCCTCGCGCTGCAGCGTCTGAAGGACGCGGCCGAGAAGGCGAAGATCGAGCTGTCGTCGACGCAGCAGACCGAGATCAACCTGCCGTACATCACCGCCGACGCGTCGGGTCCGAAGCACCTGAACATGAAGATCACACGCGCCAAGCTCGAGTCGCTGGTCGACGAGCTGGTCGAGCGCACGATCGAGCCGTGCCGGATCGCGATGAAGGATGCCGGCGTCAAGAGCACGGACATCGACGACGTGATCCTGGTCGGCGGCATGACGCGGATGCCGAAGGTGCAGGAGAAGGTCAAGGAGTTCTTCGGCAAGGAGCCACGCAAGGACGTCAACCCGGACGAGGCGGTGGCCGTCGGCGCGGCGGTGCAGGCGTCGGTGCTCGCCGGCGACCGCAAGGACGTGCTGCTGCTCGACGTGACCCCGCTGTCGCTGGGCATC
>CADEEH010000249.1 GCA_902826305.1 uncultured Burkholderiales bacterium | reverse complement strand
CGACGACCGCTCCCAGCACCGGTGAGGCGGCCGCATCGAGCACCGGCGCGTCGTTGACCGGTGTGACGTCCAGGCTCATCGTCGCCGCAGCGGATTCCAGCGTGCCGTCGGCGACGCGGAATGCGAAGGTCGCGTACGGCGCGCCGTTGGCATCGGCGGCCGGTGTGAACACCAGCAGCCCGGCGTTGATGTCGGCGATCGAGACGAGCTGGTTCGCCGAGACCGCGACACCATTCAGCGTCAACGCACCGGCCGTGGGCAGCGAGTCGATCCGCACGCCCTGCAGCGTGTCACCCGCATCCGGATCGGAGAACGGGAAGTCGACGGCGGTGAAGGTGTGGGCCGCGTCCTCGGCCAGGGTGACGGTACGGTTCGAGGTGAGCGGCGCTTCCGCCGCGTCCGTCACCCCGATCGTCCAGGTCTCGTCGTAGGTCAGGCCACCGGCATCGGTGACCCGCACGGTGATCGCGTGCGACGGCTGGGCCTCGAAGTCCAGCAGCGATCCGTCGGCGACGGTGAGCACTCCGGTGCCCGCGTCGATCGTGAAACGTCCGCCGGCATCGTCGAACAGCGAGAAGGTCGACGCGGCGTTCGGATCGGTGTCGGCCCGATGCGCGGTGCCGATCACGGTTCCGTTGGGTGCGTTCTCGTCCACCGCCAGGCTGCCCGAACGGTCGGCGAACAGCCGCACGTTGTCCAGATGGCTGCCTCGCGAATCGTTGGTCGCCGCCGACTCGACGAAGCGCAATTCGTCGCTGCCGCCGGTGCCGGTGACCACGAAGGTGGCGGTCTGCCACGCGGTGGACGTCGTCGACACCGCGCCGACGAGCTGGCCGTTCCAGTAGACCTCGATGCCCGACGGCAGCGCGGTCAGCGCCTGCTGTCGATAGTCGAACGCAATCACGTAGTCGGTGCCGGCGGTGGTCGTGACCGACTGCGCGATGCCTTCGACCGTGTGGCCGTGGACATCGAGCTCGACGTAGGCGTTGCCGTCCGACGGTGCGCTGTTGTCGTTCCAGATCTCCAGGCCACTCGCCGAGGTCGCGGTCCACCCGGCCGCGGTGATCCCGGGACCGAGCAGGGTCTGGCCGGCGGGCACGTTGCTGGCTTCGAAACTGCCGTTGACCAGCAGGTTGACGCTGCTGGGCGTGGTGGCCGCCAGGTTGGATGGTGCGTCGTTGACCGCGGTGACCGTGATCGTCACCACCTCGGTGTCCTGCCGGGCTCCGCCCAGTCCGCTGTTGCCGAAGTCGTCGACGTCGATGCGCAGACCGACATCGCCGGAGAAATCCGGCGCCGGGTCGAAGCGCAGCCCGTCGAGCGCGGCATTGAGTGCACCCTCGGTCCCGCGCACGGTCATCGTTCCCGTGCCATCGGCCCCGCCCTCGAACGTCAGTCCGGCGGTCGTGGCCAGCGTCAGCGTGCCGTTGGTGACATGCAGCGTCAGGACCGCGGGTATGCCGCCGGCATCGACGTCGTCGATCCGGATCGTGTTGCCGCTGGCGACCGAGAACACCAGCGGCGTTTCCTCGCCGGTGGCCTGGGCGGCCGGCCGGGTGATCACCGGCGCGTCGTTGATCGCGGTGACCGTGATCGATGCCGAGCGGGCGGCGGCCGAATACGCCGTTGTGCCGCCGTTGACCGAGGTGTCGGCGAGTGTGCCGCTGGTCCCGGTGGTGCGATCCCAGGCGCGGAAGGCCAGGGCGTTGGCAATCGTCCCGTTGTAGTCGGCCGAGGGCAGCAAGCGGATCCGTGTCGTCGCATCGGCGGCCAGGAGGCGCGCACCCGCGTCGGAGACCGCCCCCAGCGCGGACCAGCTCGCGCCGGCGTCGGTCGAGAACTGCCAGGTGCCGTGGGCCGTATCCGCGCCGGTGACCGCGATACCGGCGAGGGCGCCGGCGTCGGCATCGGTGACCTGGCCGGCGATCAGATCGGAGACCAGCGTACCGGCGTTGCCCGAGTCGTCCTCGTCGATCGCCACGAGCGCGTTCGCACCGAGCAGCACCGGTGCCACGTTCTCGCCCCGGATCACCACCGTCGCCTGGGCGGTGCGCGAGACGCCGGCCCCGTCGGTCACCGTGTAGCTGAACGAATCGGCTCCGTCCTGTCCTGCCCCCAGGAAGTCGAAGGCGCCGTTCGGGTCGTAGTCGAAGCCGCCGTCGGCCAGCACCCGCAGCAGTGCGCCGGAGGCCAACGAGATCGTATTGCCGACCGCGGCGGGACTTCCCTGCACCGCGGTCACGGTGAGCGCGGTGCCTTCCGGATCCAGGTCGTTGCCGAGCACCCCCTGCGCGGCCGGCACGTTGAGCGGACTCGACGCGAGTGTGGCGTTGCCGATCCACTGCGGCCCCGCGGCCCCGGTGCCCCCGTCGAGCAGGACGCCGTGGTTCCCATTGGGGCTGGTGTCGGTCACCACCGAGCCGTGATCGTCGTCGAAGCGCCAGTAGCCGACCAGGCCCGCTTCGTTGCCGGCCAGTGTCGCGGCGAGATCCGCCCGGATGTCGGCCCCGGTCCGCGCGACGTTCCAGACGCGGACTTCGTCGATGCGTCCGCCGAAGTACTGGTTCGCCGGCGCGTTGGTGCGCCCGCCGATCGTCAGGTCATCCAGCGCGGGGTGGTTGTCACCGATCGAGCCGGCGCCGTGGAAGATCTCGACCAGCGTGCCGTTGACGTATGTCGACGCGACGCCGTGGTCGTAGGTGAATGCGATGTGTGACCACTGGCCATCGGCGACGTGGAACCCGGTCGCGTGCCAGTTCCAGCCGGGGGTGCCATTGCCCACCGCCCAGATGACTTCGCCGCTGGCCGTCAGCGCGATCTCGTATTCACCTTCCTTGTTCAGGATCAGCCGGCTCGCGTTCGTCGACGCGGTGGGGTTGATCCAGGCCTCGACGGTCAGCGTGTCGGTCATCGTCAGCGAGGCGCTGTCCGGTACCCGCACCCGGTCATCGAGGCCGTCGAAGTCGAGACCGAATCGATCCGGATTGGCGATCGGTGCATCACCGACCGGGGTCACGACGACCTGCCGGACGACCGTGGCCGAAGTGGCCCCATCGCCGTCGCTCAACGTGAACGACACGTCGATCGTCGCCGGCAACGGGTCATCGGAGACGCTGAAGTAGGCGATGGCACGCATCAGTGCCTGGGTGGCGGCCGCGTCGGCGCCCGCATTGAAGGTGATGACCAGCGGAGTGGTCGACGTGCCGCCGCTCCAGGTGCCGATTGTCGTGCTGCCGTAGCGGACGGCATTGCCCAGCAGATTGATCTGGCCCGCGCCGGTGCCGACCGGCACGATCGTCAGGCGGTCGGCCCCTGCGGATCCCGCTCCCAGCGCAACGGTCAAGGCACCGCCGTCGAAATCGGCCGAGTCGTAGTCGAGGACCGTTGCCGAAGGCGCGACCGGCACCGGGGCATCGTTCTCGACATACGGTGTCGGCGCGCCACTGACATCGATCACCGGCGGCTGGTTGCCGGCGGTTGCGGCCGCATTGGCCGAGAATTCCGACGTCGAACCATACGTGCCCGAGCCGAGGTCGACGGTGGCGGTTGCGGTCACCTGGTCGCCGGCGGCGATCGTCGCGCCGACGAGCGCGACGTCGAAGGTCGCGTTGCCGGTCGCGTCGGTGCTCACCGTGGTCGCACCGAGCCAGATCGGTGCTTCGCCGTGGCCCGACGGATCGGCGGAAGCGGCGGGTGAGGCGAAGAATTCGATTCGAAGCGTGGTCGATGCCGTGGTATCGATCCGACCCACGACCCGGGTGCTGGCGCCGCTGGCGGACACGAACGACAGCACCGGTGTGTTCTGGCCGTCGTTGGCACCGCCGTCGGTGTCGCCGACGTCATTGACATCCGGACCGTCGGTGTCGATGTCGATACCAAGGTCCGCGTTGGCGCGGATGACGTTGCCCAGCACTGCGTTGCCGCCACCGGCGCCGGTGAGCTGCACGCCGTCGTCCAGATTGCCGGCGATCAGGTTGCCCTCGCCCGCCGCCGTGCCCCCGATCAGGTTGCCGGTGGCGCCCGCATAGACGCCGACGCCTGCGAACGCATTGCCCAGCGACGTGATGCCGGAGATGTCGGTGCCGATGAAGTTACCCTGGACTTGATTGCCGCTGCTGCCGGCCCCTGCGATGTAGACGCCGCCGTGCTGGTTGCCGCTGATGATGTTGCGTGCGGCGGGTGTGTCACCACCGATCAGGTTGCCGGTGGCGCCTCCGGTGATCGCGGCGCCGTCCGCGGCATTGCCGATGGCAGCCGTTCCGCTGGCGTCGGTGCCGATCCGGTTGCCCTGGACCGTGTTGCCCGTGGCGCCGGCGCCGCTGATCTCGACGCCCATCCAGGCGTTGCCGGAGATCAGGTTGCCGGCGCCGGCGGCGGTGCCGCCGATGATGTTGCCGCTCGAGGTCCCGCTGATGAAGATACCCGCGATGCCCGCGGCGACCCGGCCGCCGTCGACATCGATCGTGCCGGAGACGTCGGTGCCGATGTGGTTGCCTTCGATGCGGTTGTTGCTGCTGTCGAAGATGTCGATCTGCTGGCCTTCGTTGCCGGAGATCACGTTGCGATCGGCCGGTGCCGTGCCGCCGATGCGGTTGTTCGACCCGGTGATCGTGATGCCGGCCCCGGCGTTGCCGAGGTCGATCACGCCGGCGACGTCGGTGCCGATGTAGTTGCCGGCGACGAGGACGTCGTTGCTTTCGATCAGGATGCCGTGACCGCCGAAGCGGTTGATGACCAGGCCGCGGATCGTCGAGGCATCACTGCCGGCGGCGAGTTCCAGGCCGTTGGTGTTGGCGCCGCCGTTCTTGCCATCGAGTTCGATGATCGGTGTGCCGGCGTAGTCGGGCTCGGAGGTGCCGTCGATGACGATGGAATCCGAGATGACCGGCAGGGCGGAGTTGACGATGATCGTGTGGGGCCCGGGTCCGGCGATGTCGAAGGAGACGGTGTCGGCGCCGGCGGTGTTGTTGGCGGCGATGATCGCCTCGCGC
>CADEEH010000248.1 GCA_902826305.1 uncultured Burkholderiales bacterium | reverse complement strand
CTGCTGTCGCCGCAGACGATGGGCATCTACAACGTCAGCAAACACGCGGTGGTCACGTTGTCCGAGACGTTGTACCAGGACCTGCGGCTGGTGGGTTCGAAGATCGGCGTCTCGGTGCTCTGTCCGGCGTTCGTGCCCACCGGCATCCACCACTCCGAACGCAACCGGCCGGCCGGACTGGCCGGCGGTGAACCGACCGCGTCGATGCGCGCCGCGCAGCAGGCCACCGAGAAGGCGGTCTCCTCGGGCAAGCTGTCGGCGGCCGACGTCGCCGTGCAGACGTTCGAGGCGATCGCCGAGGACCGCTTCTACATCGTCACCCATCCGAAGATCCTGCCATCGGTCGAACTGCGCCTGCGCGACATCCTCGAGCGGCGCAATCCGACCGACCCGTTCACCTACAAGCCCGACGTCGCGATCCGGAAGGTCTGAGTGATGGTCCCGACGATCCGCGACGGGCAGTTCGCCGAGGTCGGCGATGGCATCCGGCTGCACTACGCGAGTTGCGGCGAGCCCGGTGCACCGCTGGTGCTGTGCCTGCACGGGTTCCCGGAATTCTGGGGCGCGTGGCGCGACGTGCTGCCGGCGCTCGGCCGTGAACACTTCGTCGTCGCGCCGGACCTGCGCGGCTACAACCTGTCCTCGAAGCCCGACGGTGTCGCGGCCTACCACCCGCTGCTGCATGTCGCGGATCTGATCGGGCTGGTCGATGCACTCGGCTACCACTCGGCGGCGGTGGTCGGGCACGACTGGGGCGGGGCGATCGCGTGGGCGATGGCGATGGTCCATCCGGCACGGCTGCAACGGCTGGTGATCCTGAACTCGCCGCATCCGGTCGCATTCGCGCGTGCACTCGCCGGCGATCCGGCACAACAGGCGGCAAGCGCCTACATGATCGAACTGCGCGCGGACGGTGCCGAAGCGCGGCTGTCGGCGGACGACTTCGCGCGGCTCGACGGCCTGTTCGGGCGGGTCGGCGCGTCGCGCTGGTTCGACGAGGCGACTCGCGCCGACTATCACCGCGCCTGGTCGCAGCCGGGCGCATTGACCGGCATGTTGAACCTGTACCGCGCGTCCCCGCTGTATCCGCCGACACCCGACGATCCGGGAACCCGGCGGCTCGCTCTGGATCCCGGGCGCTTCCGGATCACCGTGCCGACGCGGATCATCTGGGGTGAACGCGATCGTGCGCTGCTGCCGGTGCTGCTCGACGGCATCGACGCCTGGATCGACGACCTGCACATCGAGCGGATCGCCGACGCCTCCCACTGGCTGATCCACGAGCAGCCCGACCGCGTGACCGCGGCGATCCGCGCGGCGCTCGGGCCGCTGACCAGTGACCGTGCTTGATCGGCAGGTCGAGCAGATCCTGTACTGGGCAAAGCGGGCCAACCAGCCCAGCTATCCGTCGATCGGCGCCACCCGCGCCCGCGAACACTACGCCCGCGCGGTGGCCACACTCGACGTCGCGCCGCTGCCGATGCACGACGTGCACGACCATCGGCTGGTGCTGCCCGGGCGGGTGCTGACGGTGCGACAGTACACGCCGCAACCGGTGTCCTGGGCGTTGCCGTCGCCGGCGTTGCTCTACCTGCACGGCGGCGGCTTCACGATCGGCTCGATCGAGACCCATGACCGGATCTGCCGCGTGCTCGCCGCCGGTTCCGCGGCACAGGTGTTCTCGGTCGACTACCGGCTCGCACCCGAACACCGGTTCCCGGCCGCGGTCGACGACACCTTCGATGCACTGGCCTGGCTGCGCGACGAGGCGACCGCGCTGGGGGTCGATGCCGGGCGGATCGCGGTCGGTGGCGACAGCGCCGGTGGCACACTGGCCGCGGCCGCCGCGATCCATGCCCGCGACCGCGGCTGGCCGCTGCTCCTGCAACTGCTGCTTTATCCCGGCCTGTCGAGCCATCAGCAGACCCCGTCGCACCGCGAGTTCTCCGCCGGCTACCTGCTCGACGGCGACGTGATCGACTGGTTCTTCACGCAATATCTGCGCGGTCCCCAGGACCGGCACGACTGGCGCTTCGCGCCGCTGCTGGCGCCGACGCTGCAGGGCGTCGCGCCGGCGTGGATCGGGCTCGCGCAGTTCGATCCGCTGCTCGACGAAGGCATCGAATACGCACAACGGCTGGCCGCGGCCGGGGTGCCGGTGCAGCAGACGACCTATCGTGGGATGATCCACGCGTTCTTCCAGCACGCCGGTTTTGTCGTCGCCGCGCGGCAGGCCCATGCCGACGCCTGCGCGGCGCTGCGCGCGGCGTTCGGCACCGGCTGAATTCCACCCGAGCACGAGGTTGCCTCATGGCGCGATCCGATTTCCGATTCGTCCACCCGATGCGGGTGCGCTGGGCCGAGACCGACATGCAGGGTGTGGTGTTCAACGGCAACTACATGACCTACTGCGACGTCGGCATCACCGAATACCTGCGGGTGATCCACGCCGGCGACGTCGAGCGGCTGCGCCACGTGTTCGAACGGATGTACGTCGTCAAGTCGACGCTCGAGTACCACGCACCGGCGCGTTTCGACGAGGAGATCGACGTCTGTGTGCGCACCGCCAGGCTCGGCGGCTCGAGCCAGCGCGTGTTGTTCGAGATCCATCGCGGTGATCACCACCTGCTGAGCGGCGAAAGTGTCTACGTCTATGCCCACGAGGGCCGCTCCGAGCGCATCCCGGAGGAGCTGCGGGAACGGATCCGCGGCTTCGAGACGACGAGGCCCGAGGAATGAACCGGGGCGCGCGACCGATCGGCGACGACGAGGTCACGATCCGGGTCGGCGCCTGGGATCGGCTCGCGGCCGATGCGGCGCCGGTGCGCAAGGCGGTCTTCGTCGAGGAACAGGGGATCGCGATCGACGACGAATGGGACGAGATGGACACGCTGTCGGTGCACTGTGTCGCCTATCGCGCCGGGCATCCGGTCGGCACCGGCCGGCTGTTGCCCGATGCCCGGATCGGCCGGATGGCGGTGCTCGCGTCAGCGCGCGGCGAGGGCGTCGGCGCGGCGATCCTCGAGGCGCTGATCACACATGCACGCGACAGGGGCGAGCGCCGGTTGCTGCTGCATGCGCAGCGCCCGGCGGTCGGCTTCTACGCGAAACGAGGCTTCGAGGCGGTTGGTGAGCCGTTCGACGAGGTCGGCATCGAGCACCTCACGATGCAACTGGCGTTGTGACGAAGGTGGTGCGCCGTTCGCGCAGCGTGCCGGCCGCTTCGTCGGGTCGTGGCCAGGTCCGCTCGATGACACTGGCCACGCCGTTGCGGTCGACGGCCAGCACGGTCGAGCACCGCGTGCCGTAGTCGGCGCTGCGGATGAACGCCGATGACAACACACGCTCCCACGTGATGCCGATCCCGGTGTCGGGCAAGCTGTCGTCGCTGGCCGGCTCGGTATCGGCCAGCGCGGCCAGCAGCGTCCGCTCGAGATCATCCATGGTCGTATCGGCCAGCGCATCCAGCAGTTGCTGCTTCAGACGCAGCGTCTTCGGCCACGGCGTCTCGAGCAGGTGGTTCGACAACGCGTAGACACCCGGATCGAGCCGATGCGGTGATGACGGATCGCGGTTGCCGTACCAGGCCATCGTCGGCTCGGCCTGCAGCGTGGCCACCAGCAGGTTGAATCCACCGTAGGCCTGTCCGTCGCTGGCGAGTCGGTCGAGCCACGCCATCGGGGTTGTCTCGGCGGCGAGGAATCCGCTCGGCAACTCACCCCGGGAGCGCGCCCCTGGTGTGGCCTGGCCGTCGCGGAAGTTGGTCAGCGCCGCGAAGCGCCCGCCGCGCGACAAGCCGAGCCAGGTGCCGCCGGCGAGCAGATCGCGCCCGGCGTACCAGCGCTCGCGCGAGACACTGTCCGACCACCAGCCGGCTGGCTGCGTCGGACGGTGGTAGTACTCGTCGCGGTTGGCGGCCACCACCAGGCGCCAGCGCGGATGGGCATCGAACGCGAACGCGATCAGGCACATGCGGCCGGCCTGGTCGACCGGTCCTATCCGGCCAGTGGCACCGGATACGGCAGCACACCCACCGTGATCATCCGCCCGTCGGCCTTGACGCCGGTGTCGATCGCCGCCGTCTGGCATTCGAACAGCAGGTCGATGCCACCCAGCGGCGAGACGGCGGCCATTGCGACCTGGCCGACCGGTGCGCCGTCCGCGCCGACGACGTCGCTGCCGGGTGCGGGCAGCGCGCCGGCATCGACATGGCCGAGGAACGTCCGCCGCTTGAGCTTGCCGAGGTATTGGCTGCGCGCGACCACTTCCTGTCCCGGGTAACAGCCCTTCTTGAAGTCGACGCCGCCGACCAGCTCGAAGTTGATCATCTGAGGTACGAAGGCCTCGCGTGTGCCCTCGACGATCCGGGGCACACCCGCGAGCACGTCGGTCCAGCGCCAGGCCGCCGTGGACACGCCGGCGAGGGTCGCGGTCAGCGCGGTCCACAGTGTGACGGACTCGGCCGCCGGCACCACCAGCAGCCAGCGTGGGGTCGGACGAGCACCGACGGCAACCGGGGGCAGGCCGATCGAGACGATGCCTCGGGCCGTGCCGGTGGCCATCACGTCGGGTGCGGGCAGCCCCTGCGCCGCCAACGCGGCTCCGGCTCGTGTGCCGCCGACACCCAGCAGCAGGAAATCGGCCGAGGTGTCCTCGATCGTCGCCTTGGCGCGCAACACGAACATCGACAACCGCTGGCGCAGCCCGGGGACCAGCGGACGCGATGCGGCCAGCCATATCGCCTGGTCATCGCGCCAGTTGACGAACGAGCCGAGCATCCGGCCCTTGGCCGTGCAGTAGCCGTTCCAGCGCGCGTGGCCCGCATCCAGGTGTTCGATGTCGTTGGTCAGCTGGGTGTGCAGGAACCGGGCCGCCTCCGCGCCGCTGACGCGGATCAGACCCAGGTCAGGCAGCGGCGCGACGAAGCCGTCGGCGATGCGCTCGGCGACGACCGCTTCGAACGGACCGAACTCGAAGGCGACCCCGGACGCATCCTCGACGATCTGAGCTCCGAACCCACCC
>CADEEH010000247.1 GCA_902826305.1 uncultured Burkholderiales bacterium | reverse complement strand
CCTTCAGGCTGCCCTTGCGCTCGAACGGAATCGAGAACGGGCCGCTGCCGTAGCGGGCCGACCCCTTCAGGCGGTAGCCGATCGTGCCCAGGTCGGTGAAGTTGGCACGTCGCATCGCGTCCAGCAGCTTGTCGGTCGGCACCTGGAACTCGATCGGCACGGTGCGCGAACCGTTCTTCGGCAACACGAACGAGCGTTCGCGTGCACGCCCCTGCGCAACCGGGCGGTCGAAGAGGTCGAGGGTGAACGTCAGGTTCGACAGCGGGACGTCGATGTCGTTCGGATTCGCGGCGTCCACGGTGAGCAGGAACCTGATCTGCTCCAGGCCGAGGTCGGTCAACGTGAAGTCGTTGAAGCCCAGTGTCGGCGACTGCAGGTCCGACGGGGGGATCGCGCCGCAGGCGGCCGCGACCAGTCCGATCGGCAGGCCCACCATCAGGCTGCGACGCAACGGATCGTGTGCCATCTCGATTCCTCCATCGGTTGCCATCGCCGAGGTCCACCCCCGCGGACGATACCCCGGGACGGTCAGAGCCTCGCCAGCCGATCGAGCGCCAGCGCCAGCGTCTGGTCCTTCTTCGCGAAACAGAAGCGGACGATGTGTTGCGCCGGGGGTGTCGCGTAGAACGCCGACAGCGGGATCGCGGCCACGCCCAGTTCACGCGTCAGCCAGAGCGCGAACTGCGCATCCGGCAGGTCGGAGACCGCCGAATAATCGACCAGCTGGAAGTACGTGCCTTCGGATGGCAGCAGGCGCAGGCGCGTCCCCGCCAGCCCGGCGCGGAACAGGTCGCGCTTGTGCTGGTAGAACGCCGACAGGTCCAGGTACGGCCGCGGGTCGGCCATGTACGCGGCCAGCCCGTGTTGCATCGGTGTGTTGACGGTGAACACGTTGAACTGGTGCACCTTGCGGAACTCGGTGCTGAGCACTTCCGGCGCCGCGCAGTACGCGACCTTCCAGCCGGTCACGTGGTAGGTCTTGCCGAACGACGAGATCACGAACGTGCGCGCGGCCAACGCCGGGTAGCGGCACGCCGAGCGATGGTCCCGCCCGTCGTAGACCATGTGTTCGTAGACCTCGTCGGAGATCACGATCAGGTCGTGGTCGAGCGCGATCTGCTCGAGGGTGCACATGTCCTCGTCGGAGACGATCGTGCCCGACGGATTGTGCGGCGAGTTGACGATGATCACGCGGGTGCGCGGGGTGATCGATGCGCGCACACGGTCCCACGGGATGCGGAACTCCGTGGTCATCGGTATCGGCACCGCGATGCCGCCGGCGAGCTCGATGTTCGGCAGGTAGCTGTCGTAGACCGGTTCGAAGACGATCACCTCGTCGCCGGCGCGCACCACAGCCAGCACCGCGGTCAGGATCGCCTGGGTCGCCCCGGCGGTGATCGTGATTTCGCGCTCCGGATCGTAGCGATGGCCGTACAGCGCCTCGATCTTCGCCGCCACCGCGTGGCGCAACGGCGCGACACCGAGCATCGACGGGTACTGGTTCAGCCCGGATCGCATCGCCGCGACGACCCCGTCGAGCAGGCGTGGATCACACTCGAAGTCCGGGAAACCCTGGCCGAGGTTGACCGCGCCGGTCTCGGTGGCGAGCGCCGACATGACGGTGAAGATGGTCGTGCCCACCGCGGGCAGCTTCGATTCGAGCCGGGGCGTGGCCACCGGGTGGAAGGCGGGAGCGTTCATCGGCGTCGATTATAGGGCGCGGGCGGCGGGCGCCGCGGCGCACTCCGCCGTTCGAGGGAGGTCACTCGTAACGGTCGGCGGCGGCCGGGACCGCGATCGTCAGCGCGAAACGTGTGCGGGCCCGGCGAGCCAATCGCAGCAGGGCCTTGTCGCGGGTCAGCAGCCGGTCGGCGCGTACGGCGACCGCGAGGTCCAGGAACTTCTGGTCGGCCGGATCGCGGCAGGTGAGCCCGCAATGGGCGGCCGTCGCGGCCGGCTCCACACATTGGTCGAATCGCGCAAGCACCCGGCCCGGATCCGGCGCCGGTGGCCGGAAACGGATCGTCGCGAGCACGTGTTCCAGTTCGGCCCGCCCCTGGGCACTGGCGACGATCGTCAGCCGCCCCGCGTCGGCGGCGGACCGAAGCGAGGCCACCGACGGGTCCGCGAAGACCAGCCAGTCCAGCCAGACGTTGGTGTCGAGGACGGCCTTCAGCGAATCGGGTAGATGTCGACGCGCCGCGCGAGGCGATCGTTGTCGCCGCCGACCGTCGCTTGTGGTCTGACCATCACGATGCGGTCCGCGGGCACCCCCGCCGAGGCGATCAGGTCACGCGCCGCGCGTGCGCGCCGGCGTGCGAGGCTCAGGTTGGCCTCCGCGTTGCCGCGCCGGTCGTGATAGCCGGAGATGCCGATCTTCGCCTGCGGATCCTTCCGGCCGAAGTCGATGATCCGCTTCAGGTCACGGGCCGCGCTGCGGGGCAGGTCGGTCTTGTTGGCCGCGAAGTAGAACTGCACGCGAGGGGGAACACCCGGGCCGGTGGCGGGTGCGGGCGGCCGGTCGGCCTCGCCGCCGGCTGTGGTCGCCGCGGCAGCCGCGGCCGCGCCGGTGGCTGCGCTCGCGGCGCCTGCCGCCCCACCCGAAGCACCGCTGCCGGAAGCACCGCTGCCCGAGGCGCCGGCACTGCCACCGGCATTCGGTGTCGCGCTCGAACCCGCCGTGCCCGATCCGCTCGAACCCGGCCCGGCCGCGCGTGGTCCGCCCGGTGAGTTGGCCGCCGCGGTAGAGCCGCTGGTGGCACCTCCGGTGCCGGCGGATGGTCCCGATGCAGATCCGGCGCCCGCTGCTGAACCGCTGCTGCCGCCCGACGCGGCAGGTGCCGATCCGGAAGAGGAAGCCGACGAGCCGGAAGAACCCGCCGGTGCGGCGGGCTTCGATCCCGAACCCGACCCGCCACTGGCGCTCGACGAACCCCCTGTTCCCGCGGCGGCTGCGGTCGCCGCCGCACCGGCGGCACCTGCGGCACCCGCCGCGCCAGCACTCGGGCGTTTCGCCCCGGGCGTGGTCCCCGAACTGCTGGCGCCGGACCCGGTTGTTCCCTGCGCTGTCGCCGCGGTCGTCTTGCCCGCCGCACCGCCCGGCGCATCGATCGCGGTCCGGATGCCGATGATCAGCGAGACCGCGATCGCGATCGTCACCGCGATGCCCAGAATCCAGGCGATCAGTCCGTAGTTTTCCGTGGGTTGCTCGTCATCCATCCCGATGCCCGCCTGTGCGGAGACTCCCTGTGCCAGTCACAAACCGGCGGATTATATCCCCCGCTCAGAGGATGACCGGCTCGGGCTCCAGCCTGACATCGAAGCGTGCCTGCACCGATTCGACGATGCGTGTGGCCAGTCGCAGCAACTGCTCGCCGGTCGCATTGCCGTGGTTCACCAGCACCAGCGCGTGCCGGTCGTGCACGCCGGCATCACCGTCGCGATGCCCCCTCCAGCCGCAGCGATCGATCATCCAGGCCGCCGACAGCTTGACACCGGCCGCCGATGGATGACGTGGCAGGTCGGGTTCGGTCTCGCCCAGCGTGTCGGCGACGGCGGGCGACACCACCGGGTTCTTGAAGAAGCTGCCGGCGTTGCCGATCAGTGCCGGATCGGGCAGGCGGGCACGCCGGATGCGGCATACCGCGTCGGCCACTTCGCGCGGCCCGGGGTCGGCGTGGCCCGCCGATGCCAGTTCGGTGCGCAGCTCGCCGTAGTCGAGCCGCAACGATGGCCGGCGTGAGAGCAGGTAGCGAACACGCAGCACCAGCCACCGCGATCCGCCGGCCCGCTTGAAAAGGCTGTCGCGGTAACCGAAGAGGCACGCGTCGGCATCGAACGTGTGCCGTGTTCCCTTCTGCAGGTCGAACGCGTCGAGTCCGGCGAACCGCTCGCGCATCTCCACGCCGTAGGCACCGATGTTCTGGATCGGGCTCGCACCGACACGACCGGGGATCAGCGACAGGTTCTCCAGCCCGAACCAGCCCTGGTCCAGGGTCCAGCGGACGAACCCGGGCCAATCCTCGCCGCCTTCGACCTCGATCAGCGCATCGTCGCCGTCCTCACGGAGCACGCGTGTGCCCCGGGCCCCCCAGCGCAGCACGGGCCGGTCCAGGTCGCGGGTCAGCAGCAGGTTGCTGCCGCCGCCGAGCACGAACGGGGGTTCGCCGCCACAGGCCTCGAGGGCACGCGCGAGGCTCTCCGCCTCGTCGACGTCGATCAGGCGCCGTGCCCGCGCCGGCACGCGGAAGGTGGTGCAGGCCCCGAGGTCGGCGTTGTCCTCGATGCGCAGGCTCACCGACCGCTCCGCCGTCGTCGATCGCGCCTCGAGGCGCTGGCGCCACGCCGGATCGCCCGTTCCACTACGACGGCTGGTAGGCGAGGCGGACGTAGATCGGCGCGAACGCTTCGGCCTGGGTGATCTCGATCAGCATCTCGCGGGCGAGTTCCAGCAGCGCGATGAAGGTGACGACCAGAACCGGCACGCCGCGCCGCGGGTCGAACAGTTCGCCGAACTCGGCGAAGCGGCGATGCTGCAGCGTCTTGAGCACGAACGTCATGTGCTCGCGGACCGACAACTCCTCGCGCGAGATGTGATGGTGCTCGATCAGTCGGGCCCGGCGCAGGATGTCGGCCCAGGCGGCTTTCAGGTCGATCGGCTCGACCTTCGGCAGACGCACCGCCATCGACTGCTCGACGTACACCTGCGCGGCAAGGAAATCCCGGCCGAGCTGCGGCATGCGATCCAGTTGACGCGCCCCGAGCTTGATCCGTTCGTACTCGAGCAGTCGCCGCGCGAGCTCGGCACGCGGGTCGGCGACCTCCTCGTCGGTGTCGGCCTTCTTCACCGGCAGCAGCATCCGCGACTTGATGTCGATCAGGAGCGCGGCCATCAGCAGGTATTCACCGGCCAGCTCGAGGTTGCGGCCGCGGATCTCGTCGATGTAGGCCAGATACTGGCGTGTCACCTCGGCCATCGGGATGTCGAGGATGTCGAAGTTCTGCTTGCGGATCAGGTACAGCAGCAGGTC
>CADEEH010000246.1 GCA_902826305.1 uncultured Burkholderiales bacterium | reverse complement strand
CTGAACGTGTTCGGCTACGACGACGCGCCGCACGGCCACTGCGAGGTCACGTTCACCGACGTCCGGGTGCCGGTCGACAACATCCTGCTCGGCGAGGGCCGCGGCTTCGAGATCGCCCAGGGCCGGCTCGGCCCCGGCCGCATCCACCACTGCATGCGCCAGATCGGCGTGGCCGAGCGTGCGCTCGAACTGATGTGCAAGCGGCTGTCGGCTCGGGTCGCATTCGGCCGCGCGATCTCGACGCAGGGGGTCTGGCACGAACGGATCGCCGAGGCCCGTTGCATGATCGACCAGGCGCGGCTGCTGACGCTGAAGGCCGCCTACATGATGGACACGGTCGGCAACAAGGTTGCGAAGGCCGAGATCGCGATGATCAAGGTGGTCGCACCCAACGTCGCCTGCAAGGTGCTCGACTGGGCGATCCAGGCGCACGGCGGCGGCGGTGTCAGCGACGACTTCCCGGTCGCCTACCTGTACGCGTTGTCGCGCACGCTGCGGCTGGCCGACGGACCGGACGAGGTGCACCGCAACGCGGTCGCGAAGCTGGAACTCGCACGCCACGCCACCTTGCCCGGCGCTGCCGACAAGGTGCAGATGCCGATCACCCGAGGATTCTGACGATGATCGACGTCTACACCTGGCCGACACCCAACGGGCACAAGGTCCACATCATGCTCGAGGAGTGCGGGTTGCCGTACGCGGTGATCCCCATCGACATCGGCGCCGGCGACCAGTTCAAGCCCGGTTTCCTCGCGATCAGTCCCAACAACAAGATGCCGGCGATCGTCGACCCGGACGGCCCGGACGGCAAGCCGATCTCGCTGTTCGAGTCGGGCGCGATCCTGCTCTACCTCGCCGGCAAGACCGGACGGTTCCTGCCGTCGTCGGTGCGCGGCAGGTACGAGGTGTTGCAGTGGCTGATGTTCCAGATGGGCGGTGTCGGGCCGATGCTGGGGCAGGCGCATCACTTCCGGATCTACGCGCCCGAGAAGATCGCGTACGCGGTCGATCGCTACACCAACGAGGCCAGGCGGCTGTACGGGGTGATCGACAGGCAACTCGACCGCACGGGCGCCTACATCGCCGGCAAGACCTACACGATCGCCGACATCGCGATCTGGCCCTGGCTGCGCTCGCACGCCAACCAGGGTGTCGACCTGGCCGACTATCCGCAGGTCCGGCGCTGGTTCGAGACCATCGGTGAACGCCCGGCGGTGCAGCGCGGGATCCAGGTGCTCGCCGACCGCCGCCGCCCGCAGATGGACGACAAGGCACGGGAGATGCTGTTCGGCAAGCGGCAGTACGAGCGCCGCTAGCGCAGACCGACGCGAGTCACTGCAGCGGGTTCTTCGCCGCGTCGGGGATCGGGAACGCGAACACCTCGATGCCCTCGTCGCCGAGTTCGGCGACCTCGCCGGGCGAGGCGACCCCCCGGATGCCCCGGGCGGGGGCCTCGCGGTAGTGGATCCTGCGGGCCTCCTCGGCGAAACGCTCGCCGACATCGTCGGTCTGCTGCACGATCATCCGCGCCATCTGCAGCAGGCGGGCGTGCATCGCCTCGGCAACCTCGGCGGACGGTGGCGACCCGCCGGGCGCCGGCACCGGCACCGGCAGCTTCGGCGCCGGGTCACCGGCACGTGCAAGATTCAGGCGCGGCGCGGACAGCAGCCGCCGGACCTCCTGGCTGGCGCATACCGGGCACTGGACGAGCGAGCGCGCGCACTGGCTGTCGAATTCGTCGGCCGAGGCGAACCAGCCCTCGAAGCGATGATCTCGGGCACAGGCGAGGTCGAGGACGATCATGGGGTCGGATGCGGAGGGATCGATCCATTGTACGGCCGATCGGCTCGCACTGCCGGTGCGACCCGCCGCCCGGCGGGTCGCACCGTAGAATGGCCGCCGATGAGGGAACCGCAGACCGTCACGATCACCGAGGTGCTCGCCTCGCTCGAGCAGTACGACGCGATCCTCGACGCGCGCAGCCCGGCCGAGTTCGCCGAGGACCGGCTGCCCGGCGCGATCAGCACCCCGGTGCTCGACGACGAGGAACGCGCACGGGTCGGCACGTTGCACAAGCACTCGCCGTTCGAGGCGCGTCGCATCGGCGCGGCACTGGTCGCACGCAACATCGCGCGTGTGCTGGAGACGACGCTGGCTGATCGTCCACCCGCGTTCCGGCCGCTGGTGTACTGCTGGCGCGGCGGCAACCGGTCCGGTGCGCTGGCGACGGTCCTCGCGCGGGTCGGATGGCGAACCTCGGTGCTGGCCGGCGGCTATCGCGAGTTCCGCCGGGAGGTGCTGGTGCAGCTCGCCGAGCAGCCGCGACGCTTCCGGTTCGTCGTGCTGGCGGGTCGCACCGGCAGCGGCAAGAGCGCGATCCTCAAGCGGCTGGCGGCCCATGGCGCGCAGGTCCTCGACCTCGAGGCGCTCGCGCATCATCGGGGATCGGTGCTCGGCCCGCTGCCCAGCCTGCCGCAACCGTCACAACGGCAGTTCGACAGCCGCATCTGGTCGGCACTGCGCGGATTCGATCCCTCGCGCCCGGTGTTCGTCGAATCCGAGAGCAAGAAGGTCGGCGAGCGGCACGTGCCCGACGTGCTGATCGAATCGATGCGTGCGGCCGGCTGCGTACGCATCGAGGCGCCGCTCGACGTGCGAACCGCGCTGCTGCTCGACGAGTACCGGCACTTCGTCGACGAACCGCCGGTGCTGCTGCGCCAGCTCGACCTGCTGCGACCGCTGCACGGCCACGACAAGATCGGCGGCTGGGCGACGTTGGCCAGGACCGGGCAGTGGGACGAGTTCGTCCGAGCGATGCTGCAGGAGCACTACGATCCGGCCTACGACCGGTCGATGAGGCGCAACTTCGGCCGGATCGACGACGCCCCGACGGTGACGCTGCGCGAAGCCCGGGACGAGGCCATCGACGAGGCCGCGGTCGAGGTGATCGCCCGCGCCGGCTAGCGCCGGCCCCGCCCCCGATCCGCCTCAGCGCGTGTCGCTCTTGTCCGTCAGCCGGTCCGGGTGCCGTTGCACGTCCGACCGCGCGAGCAGCGAATCCAGGTACGTGCCGACATCCAGCTGCGAGGCGGCCTGCCCGAGCTGCGGCACCAGCTGCTCGCGTTTCTTCGCGATCACCGCCGGGTCCGCCGGCTGGACCCGGACGAGCTGGTAGACGCCGTACCCGCCGCCCCCGAGGTCCGCCCCGACGAACAGCGGCAGCTTCGCCGGCGTGCCGTGGAACAACGCGTCGACCGCCGCCGGTGGCGTGGTGCCGGGGCTGCTGCGCGAGACCAGGCGGCCGTCGGAGAAGCCCTTCGGTTCCGCGCCAGCCTGCAGTTCCTTCAAGCGCGCCTCGCCGGCCTCGCGTGCGAGCCGGCGCGCCTGGTCGTTGACGAACCCCTCGCGGACCTCGTCCTTGACCGCGTCGAACGGACGGCGCACCGCCGGCCGATGCTCGACGACACGAGCCGACACCAGCGTGCTGTTGCCGATGTCGACCGCCTGTGTGTTGCGACGGTTCTTGATCGCCTCGTCCTTGAACAGTTCGGCCACCACCTTCGGATTGCCGACCGGTGAACCCGGCGGCAGCTTGGCCGAACCGGCGCGGCTCACCTCCTCGGCGCTCTGGAGCTTGAGCTTGAACTTGTCGGCCGCCGGCTGCAGGCTGTCCGGCTGGGTGAAGACCAGGTCGGCGAACTGCTCCGCATACGTCGAATAGAGCTTCGAGGCCTCCTGCTTGCGCAGGTCCGACTCGATCTCCGGTCGGACCTCGTCGAACGTCCGCTCCTTGCCGGGCCGGATCTCGGTGACCCGGATCAGGTGCAGCCCGTCCTCGGTCTGCACGACATCGGAGACCTCGCCCTGCTTCAGCGAGAAGGCCGCGTCGCCGAACGCCTTGGGGAACAGCTCCCGCGGCAGCATGCCGACGTCGCCGCCGTTGGCCGCCGACCCGCGATCCTGCGATTCCGCCCTGGCCAGCGCGGCGAAATCGGCACCGTCGGCGATCTTCTTGCGCAACGCCTCGAGCCGCGCCCTGGCGGCGGCCGGGTCACCCTCGGGCTTGATCAGGATGTGGCTGGCCCGCCGCTCCTCCTCGGTGACGAAGCGCTTGCGGTTCTGTTCGTAGTACGACTTCACCTGCGCCGGATCGGGGACGACCTGCGACGAGATCGCATCCGGGCTGAGCACCAGGAACTCGGCCTTGACCGACTCCGGCACCTCGTAGCGCGCGCCGTTGGCCTCGTAGTACTTGCGCAGGTCCTCGTCGGTCGGCTGGACCTTGCCGGCGAAGTCCGCCGGCTTGAAGACCTGCTCGCGCACCTCGCGCGACTCCTCGAGCAGACCGATCATCCGGTCGGCGATGGTCGCCGGCACGAACGCGCTGCGCGCAACCGACTCCGGCAGCGCACGCCGCGCCAGGTCGCCGCGCAGCTGCGCCTCGAACATCGGCTCGGTCAGGTTCTGCTGCGACAGCGCGGCGCGATACGCCTGCATGTTGAACGAACCGTCCGGGTTCGACAGTCCCGGGATCGACACGATCTCGCGACGCAGCTGCTCGTCGCTGACACGCAGCCGCTTGCGGTTCGATTCGGTGTGCAGCGCCTGTTGCGTGACCAGGCCGTCGAGCACCTGCGCGCGGGTGAACGGCGTATCGAGCATCTTCGGATCGACCTGGCCGCCGTACTGCTGCTGCAGCCGGTCGAGTTCGCGCCGGTACGCGTCGTCGAATTCGCGCCGGGTGATCGTCGTCCCGCCGACCTCCGCGACACCGCGCTCCTTGCCGCTGAACATGTTCTCGTAGCCGGCGATGCCGAAGAACGCGAATGCCGGGAAGATCAGCAGCAGCAGGACGGCCTGCAGGATCCGCTGGTGCTTGCGTACTGAGTCGAACATCGTCCGGATTCCTTTGCGTGCAGCTCGACCACGTCGGCTCAAGCAAAAAGGGCGAACCGCTCGGTTCGCCCTTTGTTGCAGGTCTGGCGGAGTGGACGGGACTCGAACCCGCGACCCCCGGCGTGACAGGCCGGTAT
>CADEEH010000245.1 GCA_902826305.1 uncultured Burkholderiales bacterium | reverse complement strand
ACATGATCGACGTCTGCCCGGTCGGTGCGCTGACCAGCAAGCCGTTCCGCTACAGCGCGCGCACCTGGGAGCTCGTCCGCCGCCGCTCGATCGCGCCGCACGATTCGCTCGGCTCGAACATCGTCGTCCAGGTCAAGACGGACCGGGTGATGCGGGTGCTGCCGCTCGAGAACGAATCGATCAACGAGTGCTGGCTGTCGGACCGGGACCGCTTCTCGTACGAGGCGCTGAACTCGCCGGATCGGCTGCTCCGCCCGATGATCAAGCAGGACGGCGAATGGCGGGTCGTCGACTGGTCGGTCGCGCTGGAGTACGCGTCGCACGCGCTGCAGTCGGTGCGCGAGGCCTCGGGCCCGGGCGCGATCGGTGCGCTCGGGTCGGGCCACAGCACGCTCGAGGAACTGCACCTGCTGGGCCGGCTGATGCGCGGCCTGGGCGCGGCCAACGTCGATTTCCGGCTGCGGCAGACGGACTTCTCGCTCGATGGCTCGGCACACGCGCCATGGCTCGGCATGAAGATCACGGACCTCGCGCACTGCGACCGGTTCCTGCTGGTCGGCTCGTTCCTGCGCAAGGATCATCCGCTGCTGGCCTCGCGGCTGCGACAGTCGGTCAAGCACGGTGCCCGGGTGTCGCTCGTGCACGCCGTCGACGACGATCCGCTGATGCCGGTCGCCGCCAGGGCGATCGCGGCGCCCAGCCAGTGGCCGGCGACGCTCGCGGCGATCCTGTGCGCCGTGCTGCAGGCCGCCGACAGGCCGGTGCCGCCGGAACTGGCCGGCATCACCGTCGGTGATGCCGCGCGTCGGATCGCCGCCGAGCTCTCCTCCGGCGAACGCAAGGCGGTGCTGATCGGCAACGCCGCGTTGTACAGCCGAGACCTCGGCCAGATCGCCGCGCTGTCGCAGGCGATCGCCGAAGCCACCGGGGCGGTCTTCGGATGGCTCGGTGATTCCGCCAACTTCGTCGGCGGCCACCTGGCGGGCGCGGTGCCGTTCGATCCGACCGGCATGGCCGGCAAGAACGCACGCGAGATGGTCGAGCAGCCGCTGTCGGCATACGTGCTGCTCGATATCGAGCCGTCGCTCGACCACGCGCAGCCGGCGCAGGCCCGCAAGGCACTCGCCTCGGCCGACACCGTGATCGCGCTCACCGCGTTCGATTCGCCGGAACTGCGCGAACTCGCCGACTGCCTGCTGCCGGTGACGCCGTTCAGCGAGACCGGCGGCTGTTTCGTCAACTGCGAGGGCATCGCGCAGCCGTTCAACGGTGTCGCGCGCGCGGCGGGCGAGTCACGGCCCGCCTGGAAGGTGCTGCGGGTGCTCGGCAACCTGCTGTCGCTCGACGGGTTCGACGTCGATTCGGTCGAGCAGGTCCGCGAGCGTGCGCTGGCCACCGGCATCCACTCGCGGCTCGGCAATCGGACGTCGGTCGCGGTCCGGCCGTCGGCGTGGAGCGGTGCCAGCAGTGCCGCCGAGCGGATTCCCGAGGTGCCGATCTACGCGGTCGATCCGATCGTGCGCCGGTCCCCGCCGCTGCAGGCGACCGCCGATGCGCGGCCGCCGCGCGCCCGCGCCAGCTCGGCCACGCTCGCCTCGCTCGGCCTGCCCGGCGGCGGGCGTGCCCGCGTGCGCCAGGGCGGGCACGAGGTGGTTGTCGAGGTCGAGGTCGATGCGCGCGTGGCCGACGGCGCCGTCCGGCTGCCGTCGGCGCATCCGGACACCGCGGCGCTCGCGTCGATGACCGGCGAGATCACGATGGAGAAGGCCTGACATGGATGGCGCACTCGCCTGGGTGACCGACACCGGCGCCGGCTTGCTCGGACCGGCGTGGCCGGTCGTCTGGAACCTGGTCAAGATCATCGCGCTGGTGCTGCCGATCTTCGGCTGCGTCGCCTACCTGACGCTGTGGGAACGCAAGATGATCGGCTTCATGCACGTGCGGCTCGGGCCCAACCGGGTCGGCCCGCGCGGCCTGCTGCAGCCGATCGCCGACGCGATGAAGCTGATCTTCAAGGAAGTGATCGTCCCCAGCCAGTCGAACAAGGTGCTCTACATCCTGGCCCCGATGATGACGATCATGCCGGCGCTGGCGGCCTGGGTCGTGATCCCGTTCGGCCCGGATCTCGCGCTGGCCAACATCAACGCCGGGTTGCTGTACCTGATGGCGATCACCTCGCTGGAGGTCTACGGCGTGATCATCGCCGGCTGGGCGTCCAATTCGAAATACGCCTTCATCGCCGCGATGCGTGCGTCCGCGCAGATGGTCTCGTACGAACTGGCGATCGGCTTCTCGCTCGTGGTCGTGCTGATGGTCTCGGGCAGCCTGAACATGACCGACATCGTCCTGCAGCAGGGCAAGGGCATGTTCGCCTCGCGCGGGCTGACCTTCCTGTCGTGGAACTGGCTGCCGCTGCTGCCGATCTTCGTCGTCTACGTGGTCTCCGCCGTGGCCGAGACCAACCGCCATCCGTTCGACGTGGTCGAGGGCGAGTCCGAGATCGTCGCCGGCCACATGGTCGAGTACTCCGGCACCGCGTTCGCGCTGTTCTTCCTGGCCGAGTACGCGAACATGATCCTGCTGTCGGCGCTGGCCTCGATCATGTTCCTCGGCGGCTGGTATGCGCCGGTGGACCTCGCGCCGTTCACCTGGGTGCCCGGCTGGATCTGGCTGGGGCTCAAGACCTTCTTCGTCGTGTCGCTGTTCATCTGGTTCCGCGCGTCGTTCCCGCGTTACCGCTACGACCAGATCATGCGGCTCGGATGGAAGATCTTCATTCCGGTCACGCTGGTCTGGCTGGTCGTCGTCGCGGCGTGGATGCAGACCCCGCTGTCGATCTGGAAGTAGAGGCAGGAACAACGATGCAGGCGGTCAGGGACTTCTTCGCGAGCTTCATGCTCGCCGAACTGCTCAAGGGGATGCGGCTCACCGGCCGCTACTTCTTCGCCCGCAAGATCACGTTGCAGTTCCCGGAGGAGAAGACGCCGCAGTCGCCGCGCTTCCGCGGGCTGCACGCGCTTCGCCGGTACCCCAACGGCGAGGAGCGGTGCATCGCCTGCAAGCTGTGCGAGGCGGTGTGCCCGGCGCTGGCGATCACGATCGAATCCGACGTCCGCGACGACGGCACCCGGCGCACGACCCGTTACGACATCGACCTGACCAAGTGCATCTTCTGCGGTTTCTGCGAGGAGTCGTGCCCGGTCGACTCGATCGTCGAGACCCACATCCTCGAGTACCACGGCGAGAAACGCGGCGATCTCTACTTCACCAAGGAGATGCTGCTGGCCGTCGGCGACCGGTACGAGGCGCAGATCGCGGCGGCACGCGAGGCCGACGCTTCCTACCGATAGGCCGCCATGGATCCGCAGACCGTCCTCTTCTACATCTTCTCGGCGCTGACGATCGCCTCGGCGACGCTGGTGATCACCGCCCGCAACCCGGTGCACTCGGCGCTGTGGCTGGTGCTCTCGTTCTTCTCGGCAGCCGCGATCTGGCTGCTGCTCAAGGCCGAGTTCCTGGCGATCACCCTGGTGCTGGTCTACGTCGGCGCGGTCATGGTGCTGTTCCTGTTCGTCGTGATGATGCTCGACATCAACATCGACAAGGTGCGCGCCGGGTTCTGGGCCAACCTGCCGGTGGCGCTGGTGGTCGCCGCCGCGGTCGTGCTGGAACTGTTCCTGGTGATCTGGCACTCGTTCAAGGGCGTGCGCGTCGCCGACGCCCCGGTGCCGCCGCCCGGGGTCAGCAACACCCAGGCGCTGGGCCGCCTCATCTACACCGACTACGTCTACCCGTTCGAGATCGCCGCCGTCGTGCTGCTGGTCGCGATCGTCGCGGCGATCGCGCTGACGCTGCGCCGGCGCAAGGACACCCGGTACAACGACCCGAGCCGGGCGGTGCGCACCCGGCGCGAGGACCGCGTCCGGCTGGTCAAGGTGGCGCCGTCGCCGCGACCCGATGTAACGCAGCCGGCCGCCGGCGGCCAGGAGACCGTCCGATGAGCCTGACGCTCGCGCACTACCTGGGGCTGGGCGCGGTGCTGTTCGCGATCAGCGTGGTCGGCATCTTCCTGAACCGCCGCAACGTGATCATCGTGCTGATGGCGATCGAGCTGATGCTGCTCGCGGTCAACCTGAACTTCATCGCGTTCTCGCATTTCCTCGGCGACTACGCCGGGCAGATCTTCGTGTTTTTCATCCTGACCGTCGCGGCCGCCGAGTCGGCGATCGGTCTGGCGATTCTGGTCGTGCTGTTCCGCAACCTCGAGACGATCGACGTCGAGGACCTGGACGCGCTGAAAGGGTAAGGGGCGGCGTCGATGAAGACCGCATATCTGCTGGCCGCGTTCGCTCCCCTGGTCGGGGCGCTGATCGCCGGGCTGTTCGGCAAACAGGTCGGCCGGACCGGGGCGCACCTGGCCACCATCACCGGCGTCGCGGTGTCCTGCGCCGCATCGCTGTGGACGCTGTCGGACGTGCTGGCCGGCAACACGTTCAACGGCACGCTGTACGAGTGGGCGACGATCGGCGGCATCCGGTTCGAGGTCGGCTTCCTGGTCGACACGCTGACCGCGACCATGATGTGTGTCGTCACGTTCGTCTCGCTGATGGTGCACATCTACACGATCGGCTACATGGCCGACGATCCGGGCTACCAGCGTTTCTTCTCGTACATCTCGCTGTTCACGTTCTCGATGATGATGCTGGTGATGTCCAACAACTTCCTGCAGCTGTTCTTCGGCTGGGAGGCGGTCGGACTGGTGTCGTACCTGCTGATCGGCTTCTGGTACACGAGGCCGACGGCCATCTACGCCAACATGAAGGCGTTCCTGGTCAACCGGGTCGGCGACTTCGGCTTCGCGCTCGGCATCGGGCTGGTGCTCGCGTACTTCGGCACGATGGACTACGCCGAGGCGTTCAAGGCGGCGCCGGGCCTGGCCAACCAGACGCTGCCGGCCACCGGCTGGTCGCTGATCACCGCCACTTGCATCTGCCTGTTCATCGGCGCAATGGGCAAGTCGGCGCAGTTCCCGCTGCACGTCTGGCTGCCGGACTCGATGGAAG
>CADEEH010000244.1 GCA_902826305.1 uncultured Burkholderiales bacterium | reverse complement strand
AGCGGCACAGCGGCACCTGGTTCATGATCGCCGCGCCGTCGACCAGCCAGCCGATCACGCCGACATCGGCCCAGTTCAGCGTCGGGTAGTTGAAGATCGAGCTGTACTTCGCGCGGCCGGTGTGCAGCGCCTGCAGCAGTTCGTCGCGACTCGTGCCCAGCGTCTCCGCGGCCGAGTACAGGTACAGGCCGTGGCCACCCTCGTCCTGCACCTTGGCGATCAGGATCGCCTTGCGCTTGAGGCTCGGTGCCCGCGAGATCCAGTTGCCCTCGGGCAGCATGCCGACGATCTCGCTGTGGGCATGCTGGCTGATCTGCCGCACCAGCGTCTTGCGATAGGCCTCGGGCATCCACTCCTGCGGTTCGATCCGACCGTCGGCGTCGATGCGCTCCTCGAAGCGGGCCATCAGGTCCGACGGTTCCGCCGACGCGACGACCTTGGGCTGCTTGCCCGGCTCGTCGGCGACCGTGAACGACTGCGTGTACATGAGGGCTCCTTGTCCGTCGGATCGACGATCCGGTTCGGTTCATCCAGGCCGGTGCGCGGAGTTACCACGTGCACCGACGGATCCTATGCTCGACTGGGGGACTGCAACGCCTGCCCACATGCCGCCGCGGTCGGCCGGCATCGACACGCCCTGCACATTCCGTGCTCCGGTGCTCGTCTCCTTCGGCGGCCGGAATCCGCCTCGTCACACGCGGTTCGAGTCGATCGGGGGTGTCGGGCCCCAGGCGACTCTCGCTCTGGTGCGATTCGTCAATATGATACAAAACCGATGGGATAAATCAACAACTTTGTATCTCTTTGTCAGGCGTCCCCGGCCTCCCGTTGCCACCACACCAGGCCGCCGTCGGCGCCGTGGGCCGTGCCGGATCCGCGCCTGCCGCCTCAGCCGGCAACGGCGCGCAGCGGCATCCGGCCGAATCGCGCGGCGATGATGCCGGAGGCCGCCGGCGTCTCACCGTTGGCCAGCCACAGGCAGGTGTCGAGGTGCCGCTCCGACGGCCGCAACAACACCCGGTACAGCTCGCCGCACAACGACCGGGCGGCACGGCCCGACCAGCCCGCGGGCAGCAGCACGTCCGGCAGTTCCGGGTCACGCAGCAGCAGTCGCCGGAAGTCGTGGACCAGCAGCGTGCGAACGAGGAATGCCGACTCGTCCTCGACGGACGGCTTCGGATCGCGCGCCAGCGCGGCCAGGATCGGCCGGTAGCGGGCGACGAACTGATCGTAGCCGAGGGCGAGCCGAGCCAGGTCCCAGCTCGCGCCGACCAGCGCCTCGTCGCTCGCGGACTGCGCCAGCCGCGCATGGGACGCGACCATCGGCATCAGCCGCGGCAGCAGGTCGGCCATGCCGTCGGCCCGCAACGTCTCGAAGACGGTCGCCAGGTCCGCGCCCGGATGCACGAACCATCCGCTGCGCAATTCACCGAAGCCCTGCCAGACCAGCGCGCGCCGCAACCGCTCGCGGCGCGGCGCGGGCACGTCACCGACGAGTGCCAGCAGCCGCCACTGGTGATCCCAGGCCGGCGCCTCGCGAGCATAGATCTGGCGGGCGGCCTCCTCGAACCGCTGGCGTCCGCCATCGGTCAATCGGTAGTCGGTGCGACGGCCCTGCACCTGCGGCGCCAGCCACTCCTCCTTGACCAGCCTGAACACGGCGGTCCGCACGAGCCGGTCGCTCAGCCCCAGCGGCCCGAGCAGCCGGATCAGCGAGCCGAGCCATATCCGGCCACCCCGCGGCAGCACCGCATCGCCGAACACCGAGACGATCAGGGAGCCGGCGTTGCTGCGCGGATCGTCGCGAAACTCGGCGAGGCGGCGTTCGATGGCCGCGGCGGGGGAAAGTGCACGCATGCGGGTGGCTCGTGGCGGAGCGTGACTAGGGCCTGTCGACGCTATGGGGGCGCTCGCGCCGCAGTCCGCGGAAGAACTCGCGCACCTCGCCCGCCAGCAGCGCCGGCTGCTCCATCGCCGCGAAGTGTCCGCCGCGTGGCATCACGGTCCAGCGCCGGATGTCGGTGTACACACGTTGCGCCAGTGCACGCGGCGGACGCAGCATCTCCCTGGGGAACTCGGCATAACCGGTCGGGATCGTCACCGCGGCCTTGTCCGGGATCGGCCACGGCGTGTGCATCCGGTCGTAATACGGCCAGAACGACGAGCCGATCGCGCCGGTGAACCAGTACAGCGAGATGTTCGCCAGCATCTCGTCGATCGGCACCGCGCTGGCGATCTCGCCATGGCAATCCGACCACGAGTGGAACTTCTCGACGATCCACGCGGCGAGGCCGGCGGGTGAATCGGTCAACGCGTAGGCGAGTGTCTGCGGCTTGGTGCCCTGGATCCACTGGTAGCCGGTCTCCTCGCGCAGCCAGGTCTTCAGTTCCTCGAAGTAGCGCGTCTCCTCGGCGCTCGGGTCCGGGAACACACTTGGTTCACGCCGCACCGCAAGCAGGTTCAGGTGGATGCCGATCAGTCGCTCCGCGTAGGCGTGCCCCATCCGCGAGGTGATGAACCCGCCCCAGTCGCCGCCCTGCGTGCCGAAGCGCCGGTAACCGAGCACGTCGGTCATCAGCGTCGCGAAGCAGTCGGCGATCGCATTGACGCCGAATCGCGGCTGGCCCGGCGTGAAGGACAGGCCGTAGCCCGGCAACGACGGCGCGACCACGGTGAACGCATCACGCGGATCGCCGCCGTGAGCGGCCGGATCGGTCAGCATCGGAATGATCTTCAGGAACTCGAACACCGACCCCGGCCAGCCGTGTGACATCAGCAGCGGCATCGGGTCCGGCCCCTTGCCGGGCACGTGCAGGTAGTGCAGGTCGATGCCGTGCAGGGTCGTCTTGTACTGCGCAAACGCGTTCAGCCGCGCCTCCTGCGCCCGCCAGTCGAAGCGCTCGCGCCAGGTCTCGACCAGTTGCGCCATCCAGGCGCGTTCGGGACCGGTCGACCAGGGCTCCCCCGGGGGTTGTTCGGGCAGGCGCGTGCGCGCCAGGCGGGCCTTCAGGTCGTCGATGTCGGCCTGCGGCACCTGCAGTTCGAAAGGGACGGGTTTCATCAAAACATCCTCGGGTCAGGCACAGCGAAGCGCAAGGCGGCACACATCAGCCCGGACGGCCGTCGATCCGCCCGCGGGCGAGCATCGGCGCGTACTTGGCAACGTACAACAGGAACGCGAAGGAAAACAGCGTCGCCGACACCGCCAGCCAGTCCCGGTCGACATCGGCACCGACCAGCAGCGGCGCGACACGGGTGATGGCGGCCAGTTGTATCAGCGCGAAGGCGGCCACCTCGACCCGACCGGCGTCGATCCGGCGTCCGGTGTGGCCGAGCGCGGTCCGCGTGATCATGCCGATGATCAGGCCGGCCATCGAACCGATCGTCAATGCGTGGATCGCGGCGGCTTGCGGGACCACCTCGAGTGCGGCGAGACCCAGCAGCAGCGCGCCGACGATGATCCAGCCGTAGGACACGTGCAGGATCCACAACATCGGACGGCCGGCGGTGGCCAGCGGGTGCCAGCCGGCCAGCCGGACCGCGTGCAGCGCGGCCGCGACGAACAGCAGCCCCGCGACCGACCAGCCGCGCAGTCCGACCAGAAAAGCAGCAAAACCGATGCCGAGCAGCGCGATCGAACCGATGTCGACCTCCCGGATCCGACGCGGCGTCAGGCCGCGGATCGCGCTGGCCGTGAACGAAGGGATCACGCGCCCGCCCATCACACATTCGAGCAGCACGACGATGAACACCGCGGCAATCATCGGCGCGCCCGGATCGAGGGTCCGGCGCGCCGACAGCGCGAAATGGAACAGCAGGTTGGCGGCGAACAGCGCGAGCACGATCGCGACCACGAACAGGTTGCGGCGCTTGCCGGCACGGATCAGCACACTGGCCAGCGGCAGCGCGACCCCGAGCAGGAAAAGCGCGTCGGCGAACATCGCGCCGGCGGCCGGGCCGGTCCAGTTCAGCACCCGCGCCGCCAGCCAGACCGCGCAGATCACTGCCAGCGGCATGCCGGTCGGTGTCGGCAGTCCGGTCCAGTTGCGTGCGGCGGTGAACAGGAATCCCGCGATCACCGCCGCGGCGAAGCCGAACAACATCTCGTGCATGTGCCAGTACACACCCGGCATCGTCGCCGGCGCATCGATCCAGCCATGCAGTTGTGCCATCCACAGCGGCAGCGAGACCGCGGCGAACGCAGCGGCCAGCAGGTACAGGGGACGGAAACCGAGCGCGAGCAGCGCGAACCCCGCCGGCGTCGGCGCGCCCGGACCGGTCCCGTCGCGTGCCGCCTCGCCGAGGATCGGCAGTTCGACGGATCCGCTACGACGCGTCGGCATCGTACGCGGCGTCAGGCCCGATCGGCCGGCGGCTTGTCCCAGCCCTTGGCGCGCTGGATTGCCTCGCGCCAGCGCGCCAGCCGCTGCTGCGCTTCGACGCGCGACATCGACGGCTCGAAGCGCCGGTCGACGGCCCACTGCGACGACAGGGTCTGCAGGTCGGGCCAGACGCCCACCGCGATGCCGGCGAGGTAGGCGGCGCCGAGAGCGGTCGTCTCCAGCACCTTGGGACGCACGACCGGCACACCGAGCAGGTCGGCCTGGAACTGCATCAGCATGTCGTTGATCGCGGCGCCACCGTCCACGCGCAGTTCGGTCAGCGCCTCGCCCGAGTCCTCGCGCATCGCCTGCAGCACCTCGGTCGACTGGTAGGCGATCGACTCGATCGCCGCGCGCGCGATATGGGCGGCCGTGGTGCCGCGCGACAGGCCCAGGATCGCGCCGCGTGCATACGAGTCCCAGTGCGGCGCACCCAGGCCGGTGAACGCGGGCACCATGAACACGCCGCCGGCGTCGGGCACCGAGGCGGCCAGCTGCTGCACGTCGGCGGAGGTCTTGATGATGCCCAGGCCGTCGCGCAGCCACTGCACGACCGCTCCGGCGACGAACACGCTGCCCTCGAGCGCGTAGCGACGGCCCCCCATCGGCGGCTCGGCGGCGATCTGGCATGCCGACGTGGTCAGCAGCATGCTCTTGGACGGCTTGGCGACGCTGCCGGTCTGCAGCAGCATGAAACAGCCGGTGCCG
>CADEEH010000243.1 GCA_902826305.1 uncultured Burkholderiales bacterium | reverse complement strand
TGAAGAACCGCATCAGGATGTGCGGCAGGCCGGCGGTGCCGAACACCAGCGCCATCCCGAGCGAGATCTGGTCGATCGGTGCCTTGAAGTACAGGCCCGGCTCCAGGAAACGCTGGCCGAGCTCGGTCGCGGACATGTTGGCCGCCTGGTCGCCGATCAGCGAGGCCACCTGCGCCTGCACCTTCGCGTCACCGACCACACCCTGCAGGAACGCCGGCAGCGAGAAGCCGTACGGCAGCCAGACGAAGAAGACCAGCAGGATCGAGGCGCAGACCAGCAGGATCGCCTTGATGATCTGCACGTAGGTGGTGGCCACCATGCCGCCGAACAGCACGTAGGCGAGCATCAGGACACCCACGGTGATCACCGAGATCTCGTAGTCGATGCCGATCAGCGTCTTGACCAGCACGCCGCCGCCGACCATCTGCGCGGTCAGGTAGAACGTCGAGACCGTGATCACCGACAGCGCGCCGACGATCCGGGTCTTCTTCGGGTCGTTGCGGTAGGCCAGGATGTCGGCCAGCGTGTACTTGCCGATGTTCCTGCAGGGCTCGGCGATCACCAGCAGCACGGTGATGTAGGCGACCAGCCAGCCCACCGAGTACATGAAACCGTCGTAGCCGTACAGCGAGATCAGGCCGGCGATGCCGAGGAACGAGGCGGCCGACAGGTAGTCGCCGGCGATCGCCCAGCCGTTCTGCAGGCCGGAGACGCCGCCGCCGGCGGTGTAGAAGTCCGCCGCCGACTTGACCTTCTTGGAGGCGACGTAGGTGACGTACATCGTGATGCCGATGATCGCGGCGAACACCGCGAACGTGACCCACTGGTACTGCGGCGCGACCGCGGTCTGCGCCAGCGCGGGCATCGCGATCAGCGGCAACGCGGCGAGCAGGCCGAAGCCGAGCAACTTGCGTGTCATCGCGTTCATGTCAGAGCGCTCCCTTCTTCTCGTATTCGGTGGCCAGTGCGCGCGCCATCGAATCGAACTCGCGGTTGGCGCGCCGGGAATAGTGGAACGCGATCGCCCAGGCGACGATGAACTCGGACAACGCGAACAGCAGCCCGACGTTCAGCGGCCCCCACACCTTGATCTTGAACAGGTCCTGGAAATACGCGGCGCCCAGCGGCAGCAGGAAGTAGTAGAGCACCGAGAACACCATCAGGCCCCAGAGGAAACTGGACTTCTTCTTGTGCAGGGCCTGGAATCTCGGATCGGCGACCATCGCCGACCAGTCGATCGCGGGCGCGGATGCGTTCGCTGCGGACGCCATGTCTGGTACTCCTCGGTTGGCGCACGGACGAGTGGCTCCGCGCGTTCATGGGTTGTTCGATGCCGGTGCGACGAAGGTGCGGGCCGGAGACCCGGCACGACGGCGCACGAACGTTCAGGATCGGTCCACAGACTAGGAAGTCTGTCTTACCCTTCCCTTACGGTGCGCGGGGACTTGTCATTGACAGCTGACGCGCGTGATGGCAGAAGCACGGTGGCCATCGCGACCAGGATGCAGACGAGTGCGGCGTAGTCCTGCCAGTGCGGCTCCTCGCCGAGCATCGCCATGCCGGAGAACACACCGATCACCGGGATCAGCATCACCGACAGGCCGCTGGCCACCGGCGGCAGGATCGTCGCGAGCCGGAACCACATCACCTGCGAGAAGCCGAAGATGACCACGGCGTTGTAGCCGATCGCCGCCCACGCGGGCCACCCCGGCATGCGGACGATCTCCCGCACCTCGAACAGCAGCGCGAGGGTGCCGCAGACGATCGCCGACATCACCAGCGACCAGAACGTGAGCACGAGCACGCCGATGGCCGCCTTGCGCCGTCGCATCAGCTGCGTGCCGTAGCCCCATGCGATCGCCGCGGTCAGCATCATCAGCGTACCCGCCGGGCTGCCGCTGATCGCGGAGAACTCCGAGGACAGCAGCAGCAGCACGCCGACCGCTGCCGCCGCGACGCCGATCCACAGGCGGCGACCCGGATGTTCACCGAACACGGCGATGCCGATCAGCGCGGTCCACACCGGCATCGTATAGCCGAGGATCGCCGCGCGTCCCGACGTGAGCAGCTTGACGCCGTACATCGCGAACACGAACCAGAGCACCATGTTGAAGAAGGCGAGCTTGAGCGCCTCCGGTCGCGCTTCGGGGGCCACGTACAGCGACTGGCCGGACACCCGGACGATCAGCCACAGCACCGGCAGCCCGCCGAGCATCGACAACGTGCGAAACGCCATCGGCGGCAGGTCACCGACGCCGATCTTCATCACCGGCCAGTTGACGCCCCACGAAATCGTCAGCAGCGCCAGCAGCACCAGGTCGCGACGGCCCAGGCCGGCGAGCGACTGGCCGAGGTTCGGGGATTGCGGCATCACCGGATGATATCGGCCGCGAGGGCACGATGCGCGGCGAAGGTCGGTGGGATCGATTGCCGCGACGGCGCGGCGTCGCGTGTCGCACTGGACTAGAATGTCGCGCCCGCAAGCCACGAACCGATCCGGTCGCCGAACGTGCCCGAACCCGATTTCATCGCCGGCCTCGCGAATGCGCGCCGCGCCGCCGATTCGCTGCTGGTGGTCGGCATCGATCCCGATCCGGCGCGTTTGCCGCCGGTGCTGGCGGGGCGCACCGATGGCCTGTTCGAGTTCTGCCGTGCAATCGTCGATGCCACCGCCGACCTGGTCTGCGCGTTCAAGCCCCAGATCGCGTACTTCGCGGCCGAGCGGGCCGAAGCCGAACTCGAGGCATTGATCGATCACATCCACGCGCGCCATCCGCGAGTGCCGGTGATACTCGATGCGAAACGAGGCGACATCGGCAGCACGTCGCAGCAGTACGCACGCGAAGCCTTCGAGCGGTATCGCGCCGATGCGGTGACGGTCAATCCCTACATGGGATTCGACGCGGTCGAACCGTACCTCGAATATCCGGGCCGTGGGGTCTTTCTGTTGTGCCGGACATCGAACCCCGGGGCCGCGGATCTGCAGAACCTGGCCTGCGACGGCGAGGCGCTGTACGAACGGGTCGCACGCCTGGCGTGTGGCAAGTGGAATGCGTCCGGACGCCTCGGCCTGGTCGTCGGCGCCACCGCGCCGGACGAACTGGCCCGGGTCCGGGCACTGGTCGGGCCGATGCCGCTGCTGGTCCCCGGGATCGGCGCCCAGGGCGGCGACGTCGAACGCACGGTCCGCGCCGGCCTCAGCCGGCCGGATGACGCGCTGCTGCTGAACTCGTCGCGGGCGATCCTGTACGCGGGTGCCGGCGAGGACTTCGCGCAGGCCGCCCGGCGCGCGGCGGCTGCCACCCGTGACCAGATCAACCGGGCCGTGGCCCGGCGGTCGGAAAACGACTGACGGCTGTTTGTTGCAGCGCAGGAGGCCCCTTCGTGGTGGCTGCGCTACACTCGGCCGCAAGGAGACACCGGGTCGACCCGCCTTCCGGGCCGACACCTGGGCCGGATGCGAATACTGATCGCCGAAGACGACACCATTCTGGCCGACGGGCTGTCCCGGTCGCTTCGCAATGCGGGTTACGCGGTCGACTGTGTGGTCAACGGAGCGGACGCGGATACCGCGGTCACCGCCCAGCCCTACGACCTGCTGATCCTGGATCTCGGCCTGCCGCGGATGAGCGGCTTCGAGGTGCTCAAGCGGTTGCGCTCGCGCAGCGTTGCACTCCCGGTGCTGATCCTGACTGCCGCCGACTCGGTCGAGCAGCGGGTCCGCGGCCTGGACCTCGGCGCCGACGACTTCATGTCCAAGCCGTTCGCGCTGTCCGAACTCGAGGCACGGGTGCGGGCACTGGTCCGGCGCGGGATGGGGGCCAGTTCATCGCAGATCCGATATGGCCCGCTGACCTACGACCAGGTCGGTCGGATCGCGTACCTGAACGACGAGCCGGTCGAGTTGTCGGCCCGCGAAGTCGGACTGCTCGAAGTGCTGCTCAAGCGGATGGGACGACTGGTCAGCAAGGAACAGATCGTCGATCATCTGTGTGAATGGGGCGAGGAAGTCAGCAACAACGCGATCGAGGTGTACATGCACCGCCTGCGCAAGAAGCTCGAGGGCGGCGGTGTGCGCATCGGCACGGTGCGCGGGCTCGGTTATTGTCTCGAACGGCCACCCGAGAGCGGCGCGGCCCACTGACCCGCGGCTCGTCTGCCGGCCGCTCCATCCGTGGATAGCGGCCCGTCCCGGCGCCGGCCTCCGATGAACTCACCAGAACGCCTGCCCGGATCACACACCGCGCCCGGAACGCCACGACAGCGGACCGCCTCCGTCGTGCCGCTGCCGGCGCCCGCCGAGGGTTGGACACGTGCGACCGGCGACGAGTCGGGAGCCGCGATCGGCGACCGTTCCCAGGCGCCCGTCGACGCGGCCTCCGCGCTGCCATCATCGCCATCGGGGCAGTCGGCGTTCAAGGACCTGCTGACCACCCGCGAGACTCCGAACCGGGAAACGCTGCGCCCGCCCGCCCCACGCGTTCCGGGCAGGCTCAGGCGCCGCGCCACCACCCCCAGCAACGACGGTGACCAGCAGCGCTCGTTGTTCGGCGAGTTGTCGGACTTCATGCTCGCCCCGCTGCTGCTGCTCTGGCCGCTGTCGATCGCGATCACCTTCGTCATCGCACGTTCGCTGGCCGACGCCCCGTTCGATCGGCTGCTGGCCGAACGCACGACGACACTCGCCCGACAGGTCCAGATCATCGATGGCCGCCCGCTGGTGCTGCTGCCGCAGGCCTCGACCGAGATCCTGCGCGGCGAGGACACCGATCGGGTCTACTTCCAGATCCTCGACGACCAGGGTCGGCTGCTGGTCGGCGACCGGGACCTGCCGCGACCGACGATCTACGACTACCCCGAGCAGGGCGTGGTCAAGTGGCGCACCGAGACCTACCGCGACGAGGAGGTCCGCGTCGCGTTCACGTACGTCGAGGCGCCCACCACCGACACCACCGGCTCGCCCGCGCTGGTGCAGGTCGCCGAGACGATGGACAAGCGCGTCAAGCTCGCCAACGAGATCATCAAGGGTGTGCTGTTTCCGCAGTTCCTGCTGCTGCCGGTGGCGATCACGCTGGTCTGGCTCGGCCTCGC
>CADEEH010000242.1 GCA_902826305.1 uncultured Burkholderiales bacterium | reverse complement strand
AAGGATCGCAAGCCGATCGAGTTCGGCGGCGCCGACGACTACCAGCTGCAGCAGGCCCTCAACTACCTGAAAGGCCAGCCGGTGGCGATCGCCAAGGCGAAGGACGACGACATCGCACGTTCGCCCGAGTCGAAGGCCGAGAAGGCCCGGTAGGCATTCACGACCGCCGCGCCGCCCCGCGGGCGGCCGGCTCGCCGAACCCGTCACGGGCCGGACTTCCGGCCCGTTTTCGCTAATGAACGACGACCAACTGCTGCGCTACAGCCGTCACCTGCTCCTCGACGAGATCGGCATCGAGGCGCAGGAAAGACTGCTCGCGGCCACCGCGCTGGTGGTCGGCGCCGGTGGCCTGGGCTCGCCGGCGGCGATGTACCTGGCCTCGGCCGGGCTTGGCCGGATCCTGCTCGCCGACGGTGACACGGTCGACCTGACCAACCTGCAGCGGCAGATCCTGCATCGCGACTCGAGTGTCGGCCTGTCCAAGGTCGAGTCGGGACGCCGGACGATGCTCGAGCTCAATCCGGGGCTGATCGTCGAGCCGCTGGCGACTCGCCTGGACGGCGCGGCACTCGAGGACGCGGTCGCGCGCAGCACGGTCGTGCTCGACTGCAGCGACAACTTCGAGACCCGCCACGCGATCAACCGGGCCTGCGTCCGGCACCGGGTGCCGCTGGTCTCCGGCGCGGCGATCCGGTTCGACGGCCAGCTCGCGGTGTTCGATCCGCGGCTCGGCGACTCGCCGTGTTACGCCTGCCTGTTCGCACCGACCGACGAGGTCGAGGCGGTCCGCTGCGCGACGATGGGTGTGTTCGCGCCGCTCACCGGCATCGTCGGCACGATGCAGGCGGCCGAGGCGCTGAAACTCGCGGGCGGCTTCGGCACGCCGCTCGCGGGCAAGCTGCTGATCATCGATGCGCGGACGATGCACATCGACGAGATCACCGTGCGCCGCGACCCCGGCTGCGTGGTCTGCGGGCTTCGCGGATGAATTCAGCGAACGGCGCCGGCATGCCCGTTTCGCGAGCACACGGGATCCCGTTTCGAATCGGATCGCGCAGCAGTCCCGGGACAGGTTCTCAGGTGATCAGCGCGCTCAACTGCGCATCGAACGCGTCGGTCGGCAGCTTCTTGAATCCGCTCTTGGCGAAACGCAGCCAGCGACCCAATACGTAGGCGAGCACGATGCCGGCACGCGCCGGCACGTCGAATCCCTCGGGCAGCACCTTCTGCGCCACCGCGATCCGGAACGACTGCTTGATCGATGTCTCCAGTCGATCGGTCAACTGGTTGATCCGCTCCTGGAGCCGCCCGTCCTCGGTGACCAGCGCATCACCGATCAGCACCCGGGTCATGCCCGGGTTCTTCTCGGCGAAGCCGAGCAGCATCACGATGATCGCGCGCAACTGCTTGAGCCCGTCGTCCTGCTCGGTGGTGATCTGGTTGATGAGTCCGAAGACGCTGGCCTCGATGAATTCGATCAGGCCTTCGAACATCTGTGCCTTGCTCGCGAAGTGCCGGTACAGCGCCGCTTCCGAGACCTGCAGTCGCGCGGCGAGCGCCGCGGTGGTCACCCGGTCGCCGCCGGGTTCCTGAAGCATGATCGCCAGGGTCTGCAGGATCTGCAGACGCCGCTCGCCCGGCTTGGGCCTGCCCGTACGCCGCCCCGCAGTCGGTTCGATCATGCCCGGAGTGCTCAACCGTAGTGAACACTCATTATGCGCGAAAGGCGCGGCAATCGGTGCGGCTGGCCGATCTGGTGGTCGATATAACGGCCCCGGCCGGCGCGGTGGCGCAGGTGATCCCGGTGGGCGATCGGCCCGATCCCGGTCACCAGGATTGTGCGCAATCCGCACGCCCGGGCGGCCTTCAGATTCGCCGGCGAATCCTCGACCAGCACACAACGCGACGGCGCGACCCGCAGGCGGGCCAGCAGCTTGCGCAGCATCGCCCGCGACGGCTTGGGCAGGAATCGTCCGGCGAACTGCATCGCCTCGATCGGGATCACCGCGTCGACCTGGCGCGAGATGCCGACCGCGCGGATCACCCGGTTCGCATAGATCCGCGGCGCGTTGGTCAGGATCAGCCGCCGGCCCGCCAGGCGCGTCAGCGCGTGACGCAACGCGAAGTCCGGCCGCACGACCCGTTCCAGATCCGGCAGCCGGTGCGCCTCGTCCAGGAAGTGGTGCGGATCGATGCCGTGATGACGGACCAGACCGAGCAGCGTCGCGCCGTAGCGATGCCAATAACGCACACGCAGCGCACTCGCCCGATCGGGGTGCAAGTCGAGCTCGCGTGCGATGTACTCGGTCATCGCCCGGTTGATGCCGGGCATCAGGTGGGTGATCGAATCGTGCAGCGTGTTGTCGAGATCGAGCAGCCAGACGGTGCGCCGATCGGTCGCAGGGCCGGGGTTCGCAGGTGTCGCTTCGCGACGTGACGACCCGCGTTGTCTCATCGGCACGCCGGATTGCAGGCGATGGGCTCGGCCGGCACGATCGATGCCGGGACGCGATCGATCGCGGCGCGGTCGATCAGTGACTCCGGATCATCGTGCCGACGCCGTGATCGGTCATGATCTCCAGCAACAGCGCGTGATCGACGCGGCCGTCGATGATGTGCACCGAGTTCACCCCGGCGCGCGCCGCATCGAGCGCCGAGGAGATCTTCGGCAACATGCCGCCGGAGATCGTCCCGTCGGCGAACAGGTCGTCGATCCGCTTCGCGGTCAGTCCCGTCAGCAGCCTGCCGTCCTTGTCGAGCACGCCGGCGGTGTTGGTCATCAGCACCAGCTTCTCCGCCTTCAGCACCTCGGCGACCTTGCCCGCGACCACGTCGGCGTTGATGTTGTAGGTCTCGCCGCCCTCACCCGATCCGATCGGGGCGATCACCGGGATGAAGCCGTTGCTGGTCAGCGTCTGGATCACACTCGGGTCGATCGACGCGATCTCTCCGACCTGGCCGATGTCGATGCTCTGCGCCGGGTCGTCCTTGCTCGCCAGCCGCAGCCGGCGCGCACGGATCAGTCCGCCGTCCTGGCCGGTCAGCCCGACCGCGCGGCCACCCGCGTGGTTGATCAGCTCGACGATCTCCTTGTTGACCTGTCCGGCCAGCACCATCTCGACGACATCCATCGTCTCCGCATCGGTGACCCGCATGCCCTGGACGAACTCACCCTTCTTGCCGATCCGCGTGAGCAACTGCTCGATCTGCGGGCCGCCGCCATGCACGACCACCGGGTTCAGCCCGACCAGCTTCAGCAGCACGACGTCGTGGGCGAAGCTGTCCTTCAGCTTCTCGTCGGTCATCGCGTTGCCGCCGTACTTGACGACGATCAGCTTGCCGTGGAACCGGCGGATGTACGGCAGCGCCTCGGCGAGCACCTCCGCCTTGACGGTGGCCGGCAGCGAGGAACGGATATCACTCGAGGCAGGAGTCGGCGTGTCGCTCATCGCGGATCCCTTAAGATGTGCGCGGATTCTAACCGAGCGCGTCAGGCGACGATCCGATGACGGAACTGCACCGCGAGCGAGACGACGCCGATGCGACACGGCCCGCACCTGCGGGCGCCACGCGCGAACCCAATCGCGTCTGCGATCGCTGCGGCCAGCCGTTCCGATGCGGCGCCGATGACACCACCTGCTGGTGTGTGTCGTTGCCACCGCTGCCCTCGAGCGCGATCGACCCCCGGATCGCCTGCCTTTGCCCGGCGTGCCTGCGCGCGCGGATCGAAGCGGCCCGCGCATCCGGTTGAAGGCCGTTCCACGATGCGACTGCTGCTGATCCGGCATGCGAAACCGATCGTCGAGGCCGGCATCTGCTACGGCCGGCTCGACCTGCAGGCCGACCCCGAACACCGGCAGGCACTGGCCGACCGGCTCGACGCACAACCTGCCCCGCGCCCGGTCGCGGTCTATTCGAGCCCGTTGGCCCGCTGCCTCGTGTCGGCACACGACATGGTGTCACGCGGCTGGCCCGCGCCACGGGTCGAACCGCGCCTGGTCGAGCTGGACTTCGGCGGCTGGGAGGGTGTGGCCTGGAAGGTGATCGGCAAAGACGCCGTCGCCCAGTGGGCCGCCGATGTCTCCGGCTTCCGTCCGCCGGGCGGGGAAACCGTGCGTGAACTCGCCGATCGCGCGCTGCAGTTCGTCGCGACGCTGCGCGCCGGGCGGGCCGACGGCACGCTGCCCGATGGCGACGTCGCGGCGTTCACCCATGCCGGGGTGATGCAGACGCTGCCGCGTGTGTTGCGCGGCGAAGCCCTCGACGGATTCGGCATCACCCGCGTCGACTACGGCGAAGTGATGGTCATCGACCTGGGGCGCTGAGCGCTCAATCCTCGTCGTCGACGAGCTGCTTGACCGCCTGGTTCATCTGCCGCCGCTGACCTTTCGGTGTGACCCCGTGACGGCCCGCGAGGCGCTTGCGCGCGAGCACCGAGATGACGTTGCGCGGCCGCACGACGGACTCGGGTCGTGCCGGTCCTTCGCCATCGACTTTCGCCGCGCCGGCCGCGATCTTCGTCGGCGTCGACTTCGAGCCTGCCGCCTTCGAGCCGGCCGCCTTCGACACCGCGGCCCTCGACACCGGAACGGTCGACGCTGCGCCCGTCGACCCGGGCCCGGCCTTCTTCGCCGGGGCCTTGCGGGCCGCCACCTTCTTCGTCCCCGATCGGGCGGGACGCACCGTCGGTGCCTTCACCTTGCCTGCAGCCGCCATCGTTTCCCTCCGGGAAGAGTGAAGATGAAGCGTGAACGCGATCAGAGGACGTAACGCGCCAGGTCCTCGCTTGCCGCCAGCCCCGCCAGGCGCTGATCGACGAACCCGGCATCGATCCGGATCTGCTGCCCGCCCAGCCGCGTCGCGCCGAACGACGTCTCCTCGAGCAGCTTTTCCATCACCGTGTACAACCGTCGTGCGCCGATGTTCTCGGTCTTCTCGTTGACCGCGTAGGCGATCTCCGCGATCCGCTCGACCCCGTCGGGCGTGAACTCGAGGCCCACCGACTCGGTTGCCAGCAACGCCTGGTACTGCTTGACGAGACTGGCGTCGGTCTCGGTCAATATGCGCACGAAATCGCGCGCCGTCAACGAATCGAGCTCGACCCGGATCGGCAGCCG
>CADEEH010000241.1 GCA_902826305.1 uncultured Burkholderiales bacterium | reverse complement strand
CCGCCGAAGGCGACGAACGCGGGCCGACGCTGTCGTGGCGCGGGCTGGACAACAGTGCCTACTACCGCCTGCGGCGCGAGGACGCCCGCGCCTACGAGAACCACACCGGATGCGGCAACTCGCTTCACGTCGCCCACCCGCGCGTGATGCAGTTCGTGCTCGACTCGTTGCGATTCTGGGCGGTCGAGATGCATGTCGACGGATTCCGCTTCGACCTGGCGGCCACGCTGGCGCGCGGCGACCAGGGGTTCGACCGGCGCGCCGCGTTCCTGCAGGCGATCGCGCAGGATCCGGTGCTGTCGCGCCTGAAACTCGTCGCCGAACCCTGGGACTCGGGTCCCGGCGGCTACCAGATCGGCCAGTTCGGCCCCGGCTGGTCCGAGTGGAACGATCGTTATCGCGACGCAATGCGCGCGTTCTGGGTCCGCAAGACCGCGGACCGCGGCCAGTTCGTGTCGCGGCTCGCCGGCTCGAGCGACTTGTTCGCCCGCGACGGGCGCGGCCCGCAGGCGAGTGTCAACTACATCACCTCGCACGACGGCTTCACGCTGCACGACCTGGTCAGCCACGACCACAAACACAACGAAGCCAACGGCGAGGGCAATCGCGACGGCACCGACAACAACCTGAGCTGGAACTGCGGCTTCGAGGGTCCGACCAACCTGCTCGCGGTCAACGCGCTGCGCGCACGGATCAAGCGCGCGATGCTGGCGACGCTGATGCTGTCGCGTGGCGTGCCGATGCTGCTGGCCGGCGACGAGATCGGCCGCACCCAGCGCGGCAACAACAACGCGTACATCCAGGACAACGACACCAGTTGGATCGACTGGGCCGACGCCGACCACGATCTGGCCGCGTTCGTCGGCCGGATGACCCGGCTGCGTGCACGTTATCCGCAGCTGCGCGGCCGACGCTGGCTCGACGGGCGGCATGCGGAGGACGGCCATCGCGACGTCGTCTGGCTGAACCGCAAGGGCACCGAGATGGTCGCGCGCCAGTGGGACGAGCGCAATCGATTCCTGGTCGGCATGATGATGACCGGGGCCGCGGCCAACGAGGGTCGCGACGGGCCGCGGGTGCCGACGCTGCTGGTGCTCTTCAATGCCGAGGCCCGCGACTGGCCGTTCCCGCTGCCGGCCGGTCTGTGGCGGATGGTGCTGGACACCGAACACGACGATCCGTTCGCCGTGACCGACCGGGTCGTTGCGGGCGAGACCGAAGTGATGCTGCGCGCCCGCAGCCTGATGGTGCTCGACGACGACCTGCCGGACGGCACCTCGCCGGTTGCCGGCGCCGACGGCGAACCGGCGCAGGGTGACCCGGCACGATGATCACGAGCGGCCGCGCGAGCGGCATCCTGCTGCATCCGACGTCGCTGCCCGGCCCGCACGGCAGCGGCGATCTGGGCCCGGACGCACGGCGCTTCGTCGACTGGCTCGCCGAGGCCGGCCAGACGTTGTGGCAGATACTGCCGCTCAACCCGCCGGGCCCGGGCAACTCACCGTACATGAGTCCGTCGGTGCACGCCGGCAATCCGCTGCTGATCTCGCTCGAGGAACTGGCCCGTGACGGCTGGCTCGATCGTCAAGCGATCGACGCGGCCGCACGGAGCGCGTTGCGGCCGCAGGCACGGATCGACTTCGAGGCCGCCGGCCGCCTCCGGATGACGATGCTGCGCCAGGCGGCGTCCCGTTTCTTCGAGGACACGACCGCAACCGACGCGATCCGGCGCGAGTTCCACGCCTGGTGCGAGAGCGTGCGCGACTGGCTGGACGACTACGCGCTGTTCATGGCGATCGCCGGCGCGGCCGGCGTGAACTGGGTCGGCTGGCCGGCCCGGCTGCGCGACCGCGATCCCGACGCGCTGGCCGAGGCGGCGACGACCCTTGCCGCCGCGCTGCGTTTCTGGCGTTTCGTGCAGTGGACGTTCGACCGGCAATGGACCGCGCTGCGGCGCTACGCGAACGACCGCGGCATCGCGATCGTCGGCGACATGCCGATCTTCTGCGACTACGACAGCGTCGACGTCTGGTGCCATCCGACGCTGTTCCAGCTCGACGCCACGCGGCGGCGGATCGCGGTCGCCGGCGTGCCGCCGGACTACTTCAGCGCGACCGGCCAGCTCTGGGGCAATCCGCTGTACGACTGGCCCGCACACGAGGCCCAGGACTATGCCTGGTGGCGAGCCCGGATGCGCACCGCGCTGCGCCAGGCCGACATGGTGCGCATCGACCACTTCCGCGGGCTCGCCGCGTACTGGGCCGTGCCCGCGGGCGCGGTCGACGCGGTCGGCGGATGCTGGCAGACCGGGCCCGGCCGGGGACTGTTCGATGCGATCGCCGCCGACCTGGTCGATGTCGAGGCCCCCGGCGGCGCCGACGCGGCCGACATCCGCTTCCTGCCGATCGTCGCCGAGGACCTGGGCACGATCACACCCGACGTGATCGCGCTGCGTCGCGGCCTGGGCATCCCCGGCATGTGTGTGCTGCAGTTCGCGTTCCGCGGCGGCCCCGACAACCTGTATCTGCCGCACAACCTGCATCGCGACTGCGTGCTCTACACCGGCACCCACGACAACGACACCACGCGCGGCTGGTTCGACAGCGCGTCGACGGAGGAACGGCGACGGGCGCAGGTCTACCTGAAGACCGACGGGCACGAGATCCACTGGGACCTGATCCACGCCGCGTCCGCGTCGGTCGCCGAGCGGGCGATCTATCCGCTGCAGGACGTGCTCGGCCTGGGCAACGAGGCGCGGATGAACCTGCCCGGCCAGGCCCTCGGCCAATGGGGCTGGCGCTTCGACTGGTCGATGGTGCAGCCCTGGTATGCACAACGCCTGCGCGAGATCGGCCTGGTGCATGGCCGTGTGCCCACCTGACCTCGGCAGGTCACCCGACCGATGAACGACATCGACGTCCTGGTGATCGGCGCCGGCATCGCCGGGGCCTCGCTGGCCTGGCGCCTGGCCGACCACCATCACGTCGTGTTGCTCGAGCGCGAAGCCCGGCCCGGTGTCCATTCGACCGGCCGCTCGGCCGCGATGTTCATCGAGAGCTACGGTCCGCCGGGAGTCCGGGCGCTGACCCGCGCCAGTCGCGGATTCTACGAATCTCCGCCCGCCGGCTTCACCGACACGCCCCTGCTCACGCGGCGTGGCGCGTTGTACCTCGCCACCCGTGGCCAGCGGGCTCGGCTCGATGCTCTGGCCGCCGAGCTGTCGGCCCATGGCGGCATCGTCGAGCGCCTGGACGCGGCGGCGACACTCGCACGGGTCCCGTGCCTGCGGCCCGAGCAGGTCGAGGCGTCGCTGTTCGAGGCCGGGGCCGAGGACATCGACGTGGACGCGCTGCACCAGGGCTTCCTGCGCGGCACGAAGGCACGGGGCGGACTGCTGCGCACCGGTGTCGCGCCGCGGTCCGCGAGCCGCGACGCAGACCGCTGGCGAGTCGAACTCGACGACGGCACGTTGCTGCACACGACGGTGATCGTCGATGCGGCCGGTGCCTGGGCCGACGACGTGGCGGCACTGTTCGGCGCCGCGCCGGTCGGCCTGCAGCCGCGCCGGCGCAGCGCGTTCACGTTCCGGCCGCCGCAAGGGGTCGATGTCTCCGGCTGGCCGGCGGTGATCGGCGTCGACGAGAGCTGGTACTTCAAGCCCGACGCCGGGCGGCTGCTCGGTTCGCCGGCCAACGCCGACCCCACCGTGCCACACGACGTGTTGCCCGAGGAACTCGACATCGCGATCGGCATCGACCGCCTGCAGACGGTGACGACACTGACGATCCGCCGACCCGAAAGCACCTGGGCCGGCCTGCGCTCGTTCGTGCGTGACGGCGAGCCGGTGATCGGCTTCGACGAACACACGCCGGGATTCTTCTGGCTGGCCGCGCAGGGCGGCTACGGCATCCAGAGCGCGGCCGGCGCGAGCGCGCTGGCGGCCACGCTGATCGACGGCGAGCCGCTGCCGCAGGCGCTGCGCGGACACGGCGTCGATCCGGGCCTGTTTGCTCCGGGCCGTCTGCGCGCTCCCGACTGACAGGGCCGGCGTGAACCCGCGGGGACCACGGCCACGGCGGTCCCGTATCCGCGCCGCTGGCACCCTGGCGCCGGTCCGCTAGAATCCGGCCGATGCGCCGCCTCTTCCCCCGCCTGAGACGACTGGCCGCCCTGGTGCTCTTCACCTGGCTGGCCGGCACGTTCGCCCCCACGGCGGTGGCATTGGTCGGCACCGAGGAACCCGAATTCCTCGGCGAGTTGTGCTCGATCGGCCACGGCGCGGCGCGCCAGCCGTCGACCGGTGACCCGGCCGACAGGACGGCCGACGAGCCGCGCGGCGGGCACTGCGCACTGTGCGCGCTGCACGCGGCCGCCGCACCGACGGCCGGCGCGTCGAGTGCGTTCGTCGCGTTGCGTGAACGCGTCGAACCCGCCCTCGCTGACGATCCTCCGCGACCCGGCATCGTGCTGCGGTCCGCGGGTGGCCCCCGGGCCCCGCCGCCGCACGGCTGATCGCAGCCCCGCGCGGGCCGCGTCGATCCTTCGCCGCCGACCTGCGGCGCAGCCGTCCCCCCGGGCGCGCTGAGTGTTCCGATCCGGATCGAACCGCCCCGCCGCTGTCGAAGTACGCCCAGCCGTTCCGAAGAACAGCAGGCCGCGTCGCATCGAGTCGAGGCGGCCGGATCACCTGGATCGTCACCATGTCGAATGCCGCCTTGATCTCCGGCCGCGCCGCCGCGCCGGCCTGCCCGCCCACTGCACACCCACTCGCCGTCGCCCTCACCGTCGCCGTCGCGCTGACCGCGTTGTCATCAGCCCGCGTACACGCCCAGTCGAGGCCCGCGCCCGCCCCCACCACCGCGCCGGACACCCCGGCGATGACACTGGGCGACGTCGTCGTCAGCGACGACAGCCTCGGCCCGCTGGCCACACGACGCGTGCTGACCTCGGTCGACGTCGTGCCCGCCGAACGGATCGAACGCCAGCAGGTTTCGAACAACTGGGAACTGTTCCAGCTCGTCCCCGGTGTGCAGCTGACACGTTTCAACCAGGGCGCCACATCGGGCAAGTTCTCGATGCGCGGCTTCAACGGCGAAGGCGAGATCAACGCGGTCAAGC
>CADEEH010000240.1 GCA_902826305.1 uncultured Burkholderiales bacterium | reverse complement strand
GTCGGCACCGACGACATCGTCCTGGTCGATCGCAACTGCCACAAGTCGATCCTGCACGCAATCATCATGACCGGCACGTTGCCGATCTTCCTGCAGCCGACGCGCAACCACCTGGGCATCATCGGCCCGATCCCGCTCGAGGAGTTCGACCCGTCGTCGATCCAGCGCAAGATCGACGCCAATCCCCTGGTGCGCAACAAGTCGGCGCGGCCCCGGGTGATGACGATCACCCAGTCGACCTACGACGGGGTGCTCTACAACGTCGACACGATCAAGCGCACGGTCGGCGGCTTCGTCGACACGCTGCACTTCGACGAGGCCTGGCTGCCGCACGCCGCGTTCCATCCGTACTACCACGAGTTCCACGCGATCGGTCCGAACCGGCCGCGCAGCCGGGATTCGATCGTCTATTCGACCCAGTCGACACACAAGCTGCTCGCCGGTCTGTCGCAGGCCTCGCAGATCCTGGTCCAGGATGCCGAGAAGCAGCACTTCGACCAGCACCGCTTCAACGAGGCGTTCCTGATGCACACGTCGACCAGCCCGCAGTACGCGATCATCGCGTCGTGCGACGTCGCCGCGGCGATGATGGAGGCGCCGGGCGGCACCGCGCTGGTCGAGGAGTCGATCTTCGAGTCGCTCGAGTTCCGGCGCGCGATGCGCAAGGTCGACGCCGAGTTCGGCCAGTCGTGGTGGTTCCAGGTCTGGGGACCGAAGGACCTCGTCGACGCCGGCATCGGGCGCCGCGAGAACTGGTTCCTGCGCTCGGCCGACAAGTGGCACGGCTTCGGCAAGCTCGCCAGCGGCTTCAACATGCTCGACCCGATCAAGTCGACGATCGTCACCCCGGGCCTGGACATCAACGGCAAGTTCGCGCAGTGGGGCATCCCGGCCGCGATCGTCACCAAGTACCTGGCCGAACACGGCGTCATCGTCGAGAAGACCGGGCTGTACTCGTTCTTCGTGATGTTCACGATCGGCATCACCAAGGGCCGCTGGAACACGCTGGTCACCGAGTTGCAGCAGTTCAAGACCGACTACGACACCAACCAGCCGCTGTGGCGGGTGATGCCGGAGTTCGTCCAGAAGCAGCCGGCCTACGAGCGCGTGGGGCTGCGCGACCTGTCGCAGCAGATCCACGAGGAATACAAGCGCTTCGACGTGGCACGTGTCACCACGGAGATGTACCTGTCGACGATGGAGCCGGCGATGAAGCCGTCCGACGCGTTCGAGCATCTCGCGCACCGCAAGGTCGACCGGGTGCCGATCGACGACCTCGAAGGGCGGATCACGACGATGCTGGTCACTCCTTACCCGCCGGGCATTCCGCTGCTGATTCCCGGCGAGCGCTTCAACCGGTCGATCGTCGAGTACCTGAAGTTCGCCCGCTCGTTCAATGCGCGGTTTCCGGGCTTCGACACCGACGTCCACGGGCTGGTGGTCGAACCGCACAAGAGCGGCGATCTGTACTTCGTGGACTGCGTGCGGCACTGATCTCGCCTCGGGACGTGATCGGGCGGGCCGGGTCGCAGGCATCGGCCAGGAAACAGCCCGGTCCACCTTCGCGGCGGAAACGGAGGTCGTGGAATGAGCGGGAACCGATCCACTGGCGCAGGTGACGAGGCGGACGACGCCTCGGGATATCTCGACCCGCAGTGCGCGGCGCTGATCGCCGAATTCCCGCCCGCGGCGGGGGGACCCACGGTCGCCGGTGCACGGGTCGGCCACCAGATGATGGCCGAGCGCGTGACCGGCCCGATGCCGGCGCTTGCAGGGATCGATGGCTTCTGTGTGCCGGCCACCGCCGACACGCCACGACTCGCGGTCCGCCGCTACCGTCCCGCCGTGGCCGGCGGGCGCGCCGTGGTCTACCTGCACGGTGGCGGCTGGGTCGTCGGTACCCTCGGCACCTACGACGTGTTGTGTGCGACCTTGGCCGTTGCGCTCGAGGCGCAGGTCTTCTCGGTCGACTACCGGCTGTCGCCCGAAGCCCGGTTTCCGGCGGCGATCCACGACAGCCTGCAGGCCTTCGAATATATCCGGGCCCGGGCGTCGGACTGGAACGTCGACCCGACGCGGCTGGTGCTGGCCGGCGACAGCGCCGGCGGACACCTGGCGATCACGGTCGCGCGCTGGCTTGCCCACGGGTCACGGCCGGGTCCGAAGGCCCTGGTCGTGGTCTATCCGGTGACCGACCGCCGCCTGGCGACACCGTCCGCGTCGCGCTTCGCCGAGGGGCACTATCTCAGCCGGGCGATGATGGACTGGTACTGGCGCCAGTTTCTCGGCGACAACGGCCCACCGGCGACCGTTCCGGACGTCTCGCCGTTGCTTGCCACGGATCTCGGCCCGCTGCCGCCCACCTTCGTGTTGACGGCAGGTTGCGACCCGTTGCGCGATGAAGGCGAGCAGTTCGCTGCTCGTTTGCGTGAACAGGGCGGTGTGGCCGAGGCCGAGCGGATGCCCGGCGCGATCCACGGTTTTCTCAGGATGGGCGCCCGGCTCGACTGCACGGCGCGCGGCTTCCAGGCGATCGCCGGCGCGCTGTCACGCTGGCGCATCTGATCAGCGTCGCCCCGGTGGCGGCGAGACCACCAGGCGAGTGCCGGCCACGATGTCGTACAGCGCGCGCCGGTGCCGGTCGGCCAGCGGCCACAGGAACGGTGCGACCCCGATGAGCCCGAGCAGCGGATGCAGATGTTTGGCGGCCGCCAGCCCCGCCAGGGGGCCGACCGAGGCGGCGATGAACCGGATCGCCGCGCGCGGCCACGCTGGTGGTGCGCCGGCGTCGGTGACCAGCGCGAGATCGAGTGTCTTCATCGGCAACGTACGCCGGCCGCCGCTCCAGAACCCGATGAAGTAGGCACCCAGCACCGCCCAGGTGAACAGCTGGAACGCGGTCCGAAGGGAGCCGGGCTGGCCCTTGAACTGGGTCAGCGCGGAAAAGGCGTAGTCGAAGAACCACAAGACGCCGAACAGGACGATGCACTCGTAGGCGATGCCCATCAGCCGGCGCCAGGGGCTGGCCGGCTGCATCAGCGCGAGCGCGTCGGCGATACGTCCGGCTGCGGCGCGGCGGCCGGCGCGAATGACGAGGCAGCGGCCGGGGTCCGGGCGGCGTCGTGCACGGGTCGACCAGCCTGTTTGGCCAGGCCGGTGGGCGAGCCGGCGTGGCCGGCGGCGGTGTTGCTGGTGCTGCCCGCGCTGCGCAGCACCTGCTGCTGTTCGGGTGTCATCGTCTGGTACTGCTGCCAGGTGACCACCCGTTCGTCGCGCGGCAGCGGTTCGGCGAGCCGGAAGTTGGCCCGCGCCACGCCGCGCTGCTCGGGTGTCAGCGCCGCCCAGTCCCGGATCCGTTCACGCGCACGTTCCTGGTCGGCGGGTTTCATCGCACCGAACCGGGAAACGAAAGCGATCCATGCGGTCTTCTTGGCGGCGGGCATCGCGTTCCACTGCGTCTCGAGCGGACCGAGCACCTCGCGCTGCGCCGCTGTCAGGTCCGACCACAAGGGTTGTGCACTCGACAGCAGCGACGGCCGGGACACCCGGGCGGGCTCGTCCGCCGCCCAGGCGGGCGCGGTCGCGAGCGCGGCGAATGCGAACACGGCGGCGCGGTTCATCGCGCGCCTACTGCCGCCAGTTGGCCAGGTAGACGCCGAAGCCCTTGTCCGCGTAGGCGGCGATCGGCACGTCGTCGGTCAGCACCGCCGCGTCGATCTCGGCCTGGGCGACCGCGTCCTCGCCGTCACTCCACGACACGATCGCGAACACACCGAGCACCAGCGCCGCCAACGGGGCGGCCACCGCCGCAGCCTGCCAGCCGAAACGGAACAAGGTGCGCTCGCGGGCCGGGGCCGTCATCGGCAACGAAGCGAAGCGCGGCACGTCGGCCCCGATCGGCATGCGCTCCAGCGCGGCCCGGCGGGCTGCCGCGAGCCGGTTGATCACGTGCGGATCCAGACGCCGCGACGATTCGTCGAGTGCCCGGCGTACGCCTTCGGCGAGTTGAAGTTCGTTCATAGGGTGATGCCTCGGCCACGCAGCGCCTGGGCTAGCGTGTGATTGGCCCGGGAGCAGTGGGTCTTGACGCTGCCCTCCGAACAACCCATCGCGGCGGCCGTTTCGGCCACGTCCATCTCTTCCCAGTAACGCATGATAAACGCCTCGCGTTGACGCCGGGGCAGCTTGCGGATCTCTTCTTCGATGATGCCGACGATCTGGGCGCGCTCGACCTGATCGGCGGCGCTTTCCGCCCGCTCGGTGCCTTCCTCGGCCTCGAGTGTGTCGAGGATGTCACGGTCGTCGTCCTCGTCGTTGCCGCGCATCGACGACAGCAGCGTGATCCACAGGTTGCGGACCTTCTGGCGACGGAAATGATCGGTGATCGCGTTCTGCAGGATGCGCTGGAACAGCAGCGGCAGCTCCGCGGCCGGCTTGTCCTGATATTTCTCCGCCAGGCGCATCATCGCTTCCTGCACCAGGTCGAGCGCGGTATCGTCGTCCCGCACGGCGAACACCGCCTGCTTGAAGGCACGTCGTTCGATCGAGGCCAGAAAATCGGCCATTTCGCGGCGGGTTGCCATCGTTGCAGGCAGCGGTGATCCGGGTACGAGGTGCGGCGATGCTAGCAGAAGGGTTGCGGGCGACCCGGCGCGCGGCTTGACCCGCCATCTGGCGCTGCATTATTCTTTCGGCCCTGCCCGGTGACGTCCGTGGCTCCGGCCGCGCCGGGGCCAGGCCCGGAATGGCAACACCCGCGCCCGCTCCCACGAGGTGTGTGCGCGGCCCCCGATCAAAATCACAGGCCCCGTGCCGAGGCCTGCGTCAGAGGTGGTCGCCAGAGCGGATCCGACGAGGTCCGTCCGGTGACGACGTCGGCGCCGGCGGGCGGGCTCCCTGGACTTGAAAGGCCACTGATGGAACTCTCCGGCGCCGAGATCGTCGTGCGCGCGTTGCAGGAAGAGGGCGTCGAACACCTGTTCGGCTACCCGGGCGGCGCGGTCCTCTTCATCTACGACGAACTCTTCAAGCAGGACAAGGTCAAGCACATCCTCGTGCGTCACGAGCAGGCGGCGGTGCATGCCGCCGATGCCTACTCGCGGTCGTCGCACAAGGTCGGCGTCTGCCTGGTCACCAGCG
>CADEEH010000239.1:1727-5145 GCA_902826305.1 uncultured Burkholderiales bacterium | reverse complement strand
GCGAGCGGACCTCGGCGCGGCAGGACCTGGAGCGGGTCGTGGCCCAGGTCGCCGAAGAAACGGGCGTCAAGCAGTCGACGCTGCAATGGCACATCGATCGGATCCGAAGATCCTTCGTCATCAACAACACACCCGAACAAGGTCGTGCCGAGACGGCCGACACGGCTTCGCGAGTGCAGGAAACGCCGGGTGAGGGCGGTGCAGGTTTTGCGAACCCTGTTCAGCCCCAGCAGCATCGCGCCTTGCCGCGGCCGGGCGAAGCGCAGGCTCAGCAGGCGTGGGCCGCTGCGAACCGGCCGGGCGAAGCCCGCGCCTCCGACGCCGAGACCTCGCAAGAACCGGCCGACTCGTCGCAGGGCGAGGTCGAGGCGGAGGTCGTCGATCCGGTCGTCCAAGCGGCCTCCGGCGATGACGCGGGAGGTATTCCCCCGGCCGACACGACCGCCCTGGCCGAACCGGGGGAGCCGGACGATGGAGATGGCGTCGGAGACGGTGGTCGTCGGCAGGAGATGCTCGACCTCATAGGCCTCATCCAGAGCGGCTCCCTCGGCGCGGAAGAAGGAACGCAGTCGCCGTCGGAACCGACAGAGATTTCGCGAGCGTTCGACACGGATGTTTCGATCCTGCGCAGGACGCTGGAATCGAAGAGCAGGCTGACCGGAAAGCTCCGGGACCTGGCAACCGTGGAGGATCGATCGGCGCAGCAGGCCGTCGAGTCGGCGGAGAAGGCGCTGCAGGAGCGTCCCGGAGACCCGGAACTCGAAGCCGCGGTTCGACAGGCCATCGATCACCTGAGTGAACGCGACCGCGAATGGGTGGATGCCGCGACAACCGCCGAGGTGTCCAAGCTCCAGTTGCTGACCCGGAAGGTGACGCTCTTCGAAGAGGCGCTGGAACGTGCGGCGCAGGCCCGCACCGAAGCCGCCGAGCGACTGGAGGCGCTGCGCAGCGCGGCCCAGGAACGAGGCGACGGACACAAGCCGATGGATCGACTGCGCGAGAAGCAGGCCGAGCTTCAGCTCGCCGCTCGTGGCAGGAGCGCCGAGGCCCTGCAATTCCTGGTCGACGAAGTGCGGCACGAGCTGGACGAAGCCCAGGCGCCGTACCACGCGTTGTCGGAGCTCCAGGCGTCTCGTCTCGAAGCGAACATCCAGCTCCGGTCGGCGCAGTATGACGCGTGGATGGCTCACGTCGCGTCCTCTCCGGGCCCGGTCGGCCCGCTGGACCTGAAGTTGATGGATGCGACCGACCACGTCCTGCACGCCTTCAACGGACGCAAAGTCCTCGATTTCGCCGTTATCGGCGGGGCACGCGAGGCCGGGTCGGTCGCGCAGCAGCTCATTGCCGCGAACGATGCGAAGGGGGAAGACACGGTCGCGGTCTTCCTCACCGGCTTCAACGTGACACGGAACGAGCAGACCGGACGGGCCCTCCCGGAGACCGATGGCCCGCCCGGGACTGCACATGCGATCGCCACCCTGGTTCGCATGGACCGCGCCCGGCAGGCGGCGAACGACACGCTGCCCCGCATCGTTCCGGTCGTTGTGGTCGGAATCGACAACAAGGCCATCATCGAAGCCTCGTTGCGAGCATACGGTGTGACTCCGGAAGAGGTCGACGTCCTGACGTTCGACGAGCCGTATCGCGAGCCCGACGAGGACGCGTCGGGGGAGTACCAATCCGGCGCGATACCCGCCGCGCACGCCTTCCTCGATTCGGAGATCGGCGCGCGATACGGCAAGGAGGCGGACCTGGTAATGGCCGTGGAGCTGCCGGCGCATACGATCGAGGGGCCGCCGAAGAACATGCGGATGATCGCAATCGGCGCCTACAACCCGGCGCTGGATTCGATCCTGGAAGCGGCCAACGCACGCGGCGTCGTCACGATCGGAGTCGGCGACGGCGGCAACGAAGCCGGCGTGCTGCGCAAGGCGGAGACCGCCGCGCGCCACCGCCGACAACAGGTTCCCAACTACCCCGATGCGGACGGCCAACCGGGCAACTTCGAGTCGAACGTCCCGTCCGATCACCCGGTGACGGCCTTCACGTCGAACCTGGGGGCCCAGGGGTTCTCGTCGTGGCTGGCAAACCTGTCAGGCCTCGCCGAGGCTCAGCCGACGGAATCGGAGTTGGTCGACGCGATCAGGGAGGCGATGATCGCCGGCGCCGTCGACGGCGTGACCCGCCAGCCGACAGGCGTCGATGGCTTCGATGCGGAGTTTCACAGGGTTCTGTACCGACTTCTCACGGACTCGATCGCCAAGGCGCTGTCCGACGAAGTGGCGCAGCGCCAGAGGGCGCCACTGGTCGTCGCGGTCTTCGACTCCAGCGACGGTGCACTCGTGGCCCACAACGTCCTGGCCGACGTGATCAGCGCGGCCACCGGGCGCGTCGTGCAGATGGTCTTCGTGCTCGACCACGGCAATGCACCCTTCGGTCTGCGGACCGAGAAGGAAGTCGCCGAGTACGTCAGGAACGCGCTGGGTGCCGCGAACACCATCCCGGGTGCACAGATCGTCTGCGTGGCATGTAATACCGCACACATCGCGCACTACATGAAACATCTCGACCTGAACACGATGGAGGGAATCTCCGTCGCGCAGCTGGTCAAGCCGACGATGGACGCGATCATCGCCAGCGGCGATCCCTTCCCGGCGACGATCTCCACGCCGCTCACCGCCGATCGCAATCTCTACATGAAGGAACTGATCTCCCGGACCGAAGGCAAGGGGGTCGTCGACTGGTTCCGACGCAAGACCGACCGGGTCGATTGGAAACGGTTGCACGAATCCGGCATTGCAATCCAGTCCCTGCACCAGCAGGGCGCACCGAACTGGGCGAACTTCGTCAACGACGGATGGCACCGGGAAGACGCACCGATCGAGCAGCGCGCGGCCGTGATGCGCGACGTGATGGACATCGTCGATCGGTTGCCGCCGGAAACCACCTCGGTGTGGCTGGCATGCACGCACTATCCGGCACTCGAACCGTTCATCCGGGCGGCGCTCGATGCGCGCGGCATGGGCAGCGTCGAGGTGATCAACCCGATCCGCACACTGGGCGAGACGGCTCGCGACATGCTGGGCTGGCCGCCGCTCGAGGGCGACGTCGCCCATGTGCGCAATCCTCGACCCATCATCGTCACGTCGATCGGCTCGCGCGTGGAGCAGTGGGCGAACACGGATTCCGCTCGTGTGGCCGTCAGCGCGGAACGCCTCACCGGCAGCGCCGGAAACAAGGTGGTTCCGATGCTGGGCTTCGGCGAAACGTCACGCCCCTACCTGCAGCAGCAACTGTCCGAGGCGCTGACACTGCGTGAGCCGGACTCGATCGACCTCGCGCTGCGGCTCGGCCAGCATTTCACGGACGATCTCGTCCATGTGGGCAACGGCGCGACGGCTGCAGCCGACGTGCCGGA
>CADEEH010000239.1:0-1627 GCA_902826305.1 uncultured Burkholderiales bacterium | reverse complement strand
CCTCGATCCGGCGGTCGTCTTCGACGGCGAGCCGCCCGATGCGGTATTCGCGATCCAGGTCCGAGGCGCCAACAAGACCGGGGAGTTCAGGGCACGCGACGGTTCGTTGCTCGACGGAGTGCTGCCGCTGGACTCGATCGCCGCGTACGCGCGTGACGATCTGTCCGTGCCGGTTGTCGGGTTGGCCAGTTCCGAATCGCATCTGGGTTCCTACGATGCCGAGCCCGATTCACTGAGCTGGCACCTGTCGCACCCGGTCGCCCCTCCGGATGGCGGATCCCTGGTGCAGACGGCGACCACGGCGGCCGTCGACTTCCCGGTGACCGGTGGCACCGTGACCCAGGCGGCCAACGGCTGGATCACTGCGATGGTGCGCAAGGGCCGCATCGACGGGCGCATCGTCAGCTCGGACCGGGGCGATCAGGTCGGGCTTCCGCTCTCGGCTGCCGACATTCGCACGATGCAGTCGGCGGCGTTGGCATCACTCGGCCTGGATCCCGACAGTGTCGACGCGCGAGCCTACGAGACGGCATGGGCAGCGCAGGACATCCTGGACGCACTCGTCCGCGTCGATCCCGAGGAAAGCCGGGCGGGTGCGCCGACACCTTGGAACACGTCCCAGCCGGCGAGCGGCGTTACCCCTGACAGGCTGCAGGCGCAGGCACAAGCCGAGATCGCCGACGCGCAGCGTCGAGCCGATGAGAACGATGCAACGATGGTGATCGACCAGCCCGGTTCGTCGGACGGTGTCCAGCCGACCGTCGAACAAGTCGCCCGGATCGTCTACGACATGGGTTGGCGCTTCGGAATCCAGGTCTCGGTCCAGGACATCATCGAACTCGGCGCAACCGACCGCGAGGCGCTGATCGGACTGTTGGACGAGGCACGAGCGTTGCCACCGGACGCCATACCGGAGTCGCAGATCCAGCGGGCCAGGGAGATCCTCGAAGCGCCCTCCGCGTCGATCGTGGACACCGGATACCGCGAGCCGCCGCGCGGCTTCAACCGGGCCGACGCCGCAGTCCTGCCGTTCACGTTCGACCAGCTGACCGCCATCAACAGCCAGGACGGCGGTGACAACTGTTTCGCCTGTGCGCTGGCGCTGGCGCTGACCTCGACCGGCTCGCCGTCGCAGGCACTCGCGGGTCGCCCGTTCCTCGTCACGGACACGCGGATCGAGCCGGTGCTGCAGGATCCGTACACGACGCGCACGACAAAGAAGGGCGAATACGTCCGCCTCGCGTTTCCGGACGGCGTGTCGGAATCGCAGGGCACACTCGCCGAGCTGCAAGCACGGATGGTCGCGGCCGGCGACGGCGCGGTCGCGCTGGTGCGTGCCGACGGCACCCACGGCGATGCCCCGCATTGGGTGAACGCGTTCAACATCCGCGGCGAGATCGTGTTCGTCGATCCGCAACCGGCAGGAAGGATCCGCTCGCCGGAGACGTATTTCTCCATCGGGGGCGACGGGACTCGGTTCCCCAACCTGACGCTGTTCGTCGTGAAGGAGGGCGCCGACGGCGGGCGCTACGGGCTGACTCCGGAGACGCTCGATTCGATCGATCAACGTCAGATCGACGAAGCGGGAGCGCTGCGCGAGCAGTTGCCGGTGATGGCGGCCGACGAC
>CADEEH010000238.1 GCA_902826305.1 uncultured Burkholderiales bacterium | reverse complement strand
AGAACAGCGCGTCGAAGTACAGCGGATACTTGCGGAACGCCTGCGACAGCGCGGTGCCGGTCTCGACGTCACCCTTGATGTCGGTGAACAGCTTGGCCACCGACGCGTTGCTGGTGCCCTTGGCGACGATCTCGAACGCCTGCAGCAGCGGCACACCGGCGCGCAGCATCGTCGCGAGCTGGCGCGTGAACAGCGTGATGTCCTTCTCGGTGATCCGCTTGCCGCCCTTGTAGCGGCGCTTCTTGATCTTGGTGACCAGGATGCCCTGGCGACGCAGCGTCGAGTTGACGACCGATTCGCCGCTCGCGCGCATCTCGCCGCGCAGCGACTTGCCGGCGCGGTCTCGACCTTCCCACTGGAAGTTGAACTCCTTGACCGGAGTGCGGGGGAGTGCCTTGGCAGCCATGTTCTCGTCAGCCTGTCGGAATGATGGGTTAGCGCCGGTAGTGCTTTATTCGTTGGTCGAGCCGAGGACTTCCTCGATCGAGGTCAGCCCCTGGCGGACTTTCATCAGCCCCGACGTGCGCAGGTCGCGCACGCCTTCGCGCCGGGCCTGCTCGGCGATCTGCATCGCGTTGCCGTTGGTCAGGATGATCCGTTGTGTGTCCTCGCTGATCGGCATCACCTGGTAGATGCCGACGCGGCCCTTGTAGCCCGAGCCGCTGCAGACCTCGCAGCCGACCGGTCGGAACGGGCGCCAGGTGTTGTCCAGGTCCTCTTCCTTGAAGCCGGCCAGCAGCAGCGCGTCCTCGTCCAGCTCCATCGGCTGCTTGCACGCGGCGCACAGGCGCCGCGCCAGGCGCTGCGCGGTGATCAGGATCACCGAGGAGGCGATGTTGAACGGGGCCACGCCCATGTTCATCAGGCGCGTCAGTGTCGTCGGCGCGTCGTTGGTGTGCAGCGTCGACAGCACCATGTGGCCGGTCTGCGCGGCCTTGATCGCGATGTCGGCGGTCTCCAGGTCGCGGATCTCGCCGACCATGATCACGTCCGGATCCTGGCGCAGGAACGCCTTGAGCGCGGCGGCGAAGGTCAGGCCCGCCTTGTCGTTGACGTTGACCTGGTTGACGCCGGGCAGGTTGATCTCGGCCGGATCCTCGGCGGTGGAGATGTTCACGCCCGGCTCGTTCAGGATGTTCAGGCAGGTGTACAGCGACACCGTCTTGCCGCTGCCGGTCGGGCCGGTCACCAGCACCATGCCGTACGGCCGCCTGACCGCATTGAGCAGGAATTCCTTCTGGTCCGCGTCGTAGCCGAGGGCGTCGATGCCCAGCTTGGCCGAGGACGGGTCCAGGATACGCATCACGATCTTCTCGCCGAACAGCGTCGGCAGCGTCGAGACGCGGAAATCGATCGCGCGGTTGTTCGAGACGACCAGCTTCATCCGGCCGTCCTGCGGGATGCGCCGCTCGGAGATGTCCAGCCGCGAGATCACCTTGATCCGCGAGGCGAGTTTCTCCTTGATCGCCAGCGGCGGCTGGACGATCTCGCGCAGTTCACCGTCGACCCGGAAGCGGATCCGGTAGAACTTCTCGAACGGTTCCAGGTGCAGGTCCGAGGCACCCATCTGGATCGCGTCCAGCAGCACCTTCTGCAGGAACTTGACCACCGGTGCGTCGTCGACCTCGGCCTGGGCGTCGAGCTGGGCGGCCGACTCGTCGCTGGTCACCGCGACGTCGACGGTCTCGTCGATCATCGAGTTGAGCTGGTCGGCGGCGCTGCGGCCGAGTTTCTCGACCAGCCGGATCAGCTTGTCGTGTTCGACGACGATCGGGTCGATCGAGGCCTGGGCCTGGAACTTGATCCGGTCCAGCGCCTGCAGGTTGGTCGGGTCGGAGATCGCCACCGACAGCCGGCTGCCGCGCTTGGCCAGGGCCAGGCAGCGGGTCTCGCTGACCAGCTTGCGGTCGATCAGGTCGGTGGGCAGCGAGGCGGCGTCGACCGCCTCGATGTCCAGCAGCGGGTGGCCGAAGGTCTCGCTCAGGAACTTGGCCAGTGCCAACGCGGTGATCTGCTTGGAGGTGATCAGCTCGTCGATGAACACCGTCTCGTTCGTTTCCGCCTTCTTCTGGATCGTGACCGCCTGGTCGAGCCGGAGCAGCCGATGCTGGACCAGCGCCCGTCCCAGCCCGGGGAGCGTGGCGTGATCGGGTGTCGTCTGCTGCGGCGGAGCGGTAGCGGCCATCGGCGGTTGCAAAAGGTCTCGCCCCGGGGGCGGATTTCGGGTTCATTGGATGATGCGGGAACGGGCAGGCCTGCGAGGACCCGACGGACGAGCGGCGGTCGCGGCCCGGACGGACGGCGACGGGGGTTCGGGGATTTGGCGACGGGCCGCCGGTTCCGGCAGGCCGGGGCCTGTCGACGCGATGGGGGCGCCCGCGCCGCGGCCTGCCGGGGCAGCAGGCCCCGGCACACGCTAGGCCATCGACTCGGCCGGCTCGTCCTCGGGTGTCGCGCTCGCCAGCCGCTTGATCTTCAGGCTGCGGATCGTCCGGTCCTGCATCTGCGTGACCTCGATCACCACGTCACCCAGCCGCACGCTGACGTCCCCGTCCGGCAGTTCCTGCAGTTCCTCGAGCACCAGGCCGCTGAGGGTGCGCGGCCCTTCGAGCGGGAACCGGGTGCCCAGGCGCCGGTTCAGTTCACGCAGCGGTGTCGTGCCCTCGACCTGGATCTCGGCGTTTTCGCCCCAGCCCGCCAGCGTATCGCCGCCGCCCGGTGTGCTGGTCGTGAACTCGCCGATGATCTCCTCGATGATGTCCTCGAGGGTGATCAGCCCGAGCACCTCGCCGTATTCGTCGACGACCAGCGCGAGCCGCTGGCGCTGTTCCTGGAAGAACTGCAGCTGCGTGAACACTGGCGTGCCGCTGGGCACGAAGTACGGTTCGATCAGCAGGCCGCGCACGTCCTCGGCGGTGAAGTCCTCGCGCTGGATCAGCCCGAGGGCGCGCCGCACGTGCAACACGCCGATCACCCGGTTGATCTCGCCCTCGTAGACCGGCAGCTTGTTGTGGTAGCAGGTGACGAGCTGTTCGCGGATGCCATCCTCGGAGGTGGCGATGTTGAGCGCCTCGACCCGGTTGCGGGGTGTCATCACGTCGTCGACGTTGATGTGTTCGAGGTCGAACAGGTTGACCAGGATCGCGCGGGGCTTGTGCGGCATGAAATGGCCGCCTTCGAGGATCACCGAGCGCAGCTCCTCGGTGGACAGGCGCGTGTCGTCGGGCGCCGAGGTGTCGATCCGCATCAGCTTCAGCAGCCGGCCGACGACCAGGTTGATCACCCACACGAACGGTGTGGCCGCTGTCATCAGCGGCTTGAGGATGTAACTTGCCGGCAGTGCGATCTTCTCCGGGAAGGTCGCGCCGATCACCTTCGGCGTGATCTCGCAGAAGATGATGATCGCCAGCGCGACCGCGGTGGTGGCCACCAGCAGCACGGTGTCGTTGTTGCCGAAATAACGGATCGCCACCGAGGTGACGATGGCGGTCATCGCGGTGTTCAGCACGTTGTTGCCGAGCAGGATCGTCGACAGCAGCCGTTCGGTCTGCTTGAGCAGGCTGGCGGTGAGACGGGCGCTGCGCTGGCCGAGCTTGGCGAGATGACTCAGCCGATAGCGGTTGAGCGCCATCATGCTGGTCTCCGCGATGGAGAAGAAGGCCGAAAGCAGCAGCAGGACGACCAGAGCGACCAGGTGCGCCCAGAGCGGTATCGACTCCACGGATTCGGTGTCGGACGGGTCGGGGACGGGTCCAAGGCTACCGCAAAAGGGGCGCCGGGGTTAGACTTTTCAGGATGAAAAACGGCCACCCCGACGTTCCCTCCCAGCCGCGGCTGCGTTCCCAGGCGTGGTTCGACAATCCGGACAACCCGGGCATGACGGCGCTGTACCTGGAGCGCTACATGAACTTCGGGCTTACGCTCGAGGAACTGCGCGGCTCCGGGCGGCCGGTGATCGGCATCGCGCAGACCGGCAGCGACCTGTCGCCGTGTAATCGGCACCACCTCGAACTCGCCTCGCGGGTGCGCGACGGCATCCGCGATGCCGGCGGCATTCCGCTCGAGTTTCCGGTGCATCCGATCCAGGAGACCGGCAAGCGGCCGACCGCGGCACTGGATCGCAACCTCGCCTACCTGACCCTGGTCGAGGTGCTGTACGGGTATCCGCTCGACGGGGTCGTGCTCACCACCGGTTGCGACAAGACCACGCCGGCGATGCTGATGGGTGCGGCCACCGTCGACCTGCCGGCGATCGTGCTGTCCGGCGGGCCGATGCTCAACGGCTACTACAACAACGGGCTCGCCGGTTCGGGCACCGTGGTCTGGTTCGCGCGCCAGGAACTGGCCGCGGGGCGGATCGACTACGAAGGTTTCCTGAAGATGGTGGCCGCCAGTGCCCCGTCGGTCGGTCACTGCAACACGATGGGCACCGCGCTGTCGATGAACAGCCTCGCCGAGGCGCTCGGCATGAGCCTGCCCGGCTGCGCGGCGATCCCGGGGCCGTATCGCGAGCGCGCGCAGATGGCCTACCAGACCGGACGGCGCGCAGTCGAGATGGTGCGCGAGGACCTGCGGCCCTCGAAGGTGATGACCCGCGAGGCCTTCGAGAATTCGATCGTCGCCGCCAGTGCCCTGGGCGCCTCGACCAATTGCCCGCCGCACGTGAACGCAATCGCCCGCCACATGGGTGTGCCGCTGCAGACCACGGACTGGGACCGGATCGGCTACAGCATTCCGCTGCTGGTCGACCTGATGCCGGCCGGCCGTTTCCTCGGCGAGGAATTCCATCGCGCCGGTGGTGTGCCGGCGGTGATGCACGAGCTGCTGAAGGCGGGCAAGCTGCACGCGGGTGCGCTGACGGTGTCGGGTCGCACGATCGGCGAGATCTACGCCGATACCGCGTCGATCCGCGCCGAGGTGATCCGTCCGTACGACGATCCGCTGCTGCCCGAGGCCGGCTTCGCGGTGCTCACCGGCAACCTGTTCGACGAGGCGGTGATGAAGACCTCGGTGATCAGTGCCGAGTTCCGGCGTCGGTACCTGGAGCGCGCCGACGATCCGGGTGCGTTCGAAGGGCGTGCGATCGTGTTCGAAGGTCCCGAGGACTATCACCACCGGATCAACGATCCGTCGCTCGAGATCGATGCCGACTGCATCCTGTTCGTCCGCAACACCGGGCCGGTCGGTTATCCGGGTGCGGCCGAGGTGGTCAACATGCTGCCGCCGGACGAGC
>CADEEH010000237.1 GCA_902826305.1 uncultured Burkholderiales bacterium | reverse complement strand
GGCCGCAGCGACGACATGCTCAAGGTCAGCGGCATCTACGTCTCGCCGTTCGAGGTCGAGGCGACGCTGGTCCAGCATCCGGCGGTGCTCGAATGTGCGGTGATCGGCGTGCAGGACGCGCAGGGCCTGACCAAGACCAAGGCGTTCGTCGTGCTCAAGTCCGGGCAGAAGGTGACCGACGTCGAGCTCAAGGCCTTCGTCAAGGACAAGCTCGCGCCCTACAAGTACCCGCGCCAGATCGATTTCGTCGCCGAGCTGCCGAAGACCGCGACCGGCAAGATCCAGCGCTTCAAGCTGCGCGAGAAGGAAGCGGCCGATCGATGAGCGCCGCACTGAAGCCCCGGACCGACGGTCTGGCCACCGCCTCGGTCGACATCGACTGGAACGGCCGGCCGGTGTCGATCGAACACCGCTGGCTGTCGGCGGCCGGTCCCGCGGCGCCGTTGCTGGTATTCCTGCACGAAGGCCTGGGCTCGGTGGCGATGTGGCGCGACTTCCCCGATCGGCTCTGCGCGGCGGCCGGCTGCCGCGGCCTGGTGTATTCCCGGCCCGGCTACGGCGGCTCGACACCCCGCGCCGCCGGGGAAGCCTGGGGCGTGGACTTCATGCACCGGCAGGCGCACGAGGTGCTGCCCGCCCTGCTGGATGCCCTCGGCGTCGATACCACCCGCGATCCGCCCTGGCTGTTCGGCCACAGCGACGGTGGGTCGATCGCGTTGCTGCACGCGGCCCGCTTTGCGCGCCGGGTCGCCGGCGTGGTGGTGCTCGCGCCCCACATCATGGTCGAGGACCTGTCGGTGACGAGCATCACCAGGGCCCGCACCGCCTATCACGAGACCGACCTGCGCGAGCGGCTCGCCCGTTACCACGACGATCCCGATTCGGCCTTCTACGGCTGGAACGATGTCTGGCTGCATCCGCCGTTCCGGCACTGGTCGATCGAGGCCGAACTGGGCACGATCACCTGTCGGCTGCTCGCGATCCAGGGCATCGGCGACGAATACGGAACGATGGAACAGATCCGCGGCATCGCCCGGCGCGTGCCGCAGACCCGCCTGCTCGAGCTGGCCGATTGTGGCCACTCGCCGCATCGGGACCAGCCCGAGGCGGTGATCGCCGCCACCCGAGAATTGATCCACAGCCCAGGAGACACACGATGAAGATGTACCGCACCACCCTCGTCGCCCTTGCCGCATTGTGCGCGCCGGTGGCGATGGCGCAGACCGCGCCGAAGATCAAGGTCGGCCTGATGCTGCCGGCCACCGGCACCTTCGCCGCGTTGGGCACCGCGATCGAGAACGGCTTCAGGCTGTACGTCGCCGAACAAGGCGGCAAGATCGCCGGGCGCGAGATCGAATACGTGAAGGTCGACGACGAGTCCGATCCGGCCAAGGCAGCCGACAACGTCAACAAGCTGATCAAGCGCGACAACGTCGACGTGCTGGTCGGCACCGTGCACTCGGGCGTCGCGATGGCGATGGCCAAGGCGGCCAAGGACAGCGGCACGCTGCTGATCGTGCCCAACGCCGGCGCCGACGCGGTGACCGGGCCGATGTGTTCGCCGAACATCTTCCGCAGCTCGTTCTCCAACTGGCAGCCGGGTTACGCGATGGGCGAGGTCGTGGCCAAGAAGGGGCACAAGAAGGCGGTCACGATCACCTGGAAGTACGCGGCGGGCGACGAGTCGGTGCGCGGCTTCAAGGAGGCCTTCGAGAAAGGCGGCGGCCAGGTGGTCAAGGAGCTGAGCCTGCCGTTTCCGAACGTCGAGTTCCAGGCGCTGCTGACCGAGATCGCCGCGGCCAAGCCGGATGCGGTCTACACGTTCTTCGCCGGCGGCGGCGCGGTCAAGTTCGTCAAGGACTACGCGGCCGCGGGGCTGAAGAAGTCGATCCCGTTGTACGGGGCCGGCTTCCTCACCGACGGCACACTCGAGGCGCAGGGCGCCGACGCCGACGGCCTGCTGACCGCGCTGCACTATGCCGACAGCCTGAACTCGCCGCGCGACGCCGCGTTCCGGCTCGCCTATGCGAAGGCCTACAAGCTGCAACCCGACGTCTACGCGGTGCAGGGCTACGACGCCGCGCAGATGCTCGGCATCGGCCTGGCCGCCACCAAGGGCGACATCTCGAAGAAGAACGAGATCGCCGAGGCGCTGCGCAAGGCGAAGATCGACAGCCCGCGCGGCGCATTCACGCTCGGCAAGTCGCACAACCCGGTGCAGGACATGTACCTGCGCGAGGTCTCCGGCAAGGAGAACAAGATGGTCGGCATCGCCTCGAAGGCACTCGCCGATCCGGGCCGCGGCTGCAAGATGTAAGTCGCCCGGGGCGCCGTGCGGCGCCCCGTCCACTGCGCAGTTCCAGCGCACCTGCCGCCGATGCCGGCGGCAGGTCGCCGAAAGTCATCCGACGCGATGGATTCCGCCACCTTCCTGATCCAGTGCCTGAACGCGCTGCAGTACGGGCTGCTGCTGTTCCTGGTCGCCTCGGGGCTGACGCTGATCTTCGGGATCATGGGGGTGATCAACCTCGCCCACGGCAGCTTCTACATGATCGGCGCGTACATGGCGTACGCGCTGGCACCGATCGTGGGCTCGACGTTCGGCGGCGGCTTCTTCGCGACGCTGGCGGTCGGGCTGGTGCTGGCGGTTGCACTCGGCTACGTGCTCGAGTGGATGTTCTTCAGTTTCCTGTATGAACGGGAACACCTGCAGCAGGTGCTGATGACCTACGGGCTGATCCTGGTCTTCGAGGAACTGAGAAGCCTGCTGGTCGGTGACGACGTGCACGGCGTGAACGCACCGCCGATCCTCGCCGGCACGCTGCCGCTGGGCGAGATGATGACCTACCCGGTCTATCGCCTGTTCATCTCCGGTGTCTGCCTGCTGCTGGCGCTGGGCATGTGGTTCGTACTGACGCGCACGCGGCTCGGCATGATGATCCGTGCCGGCAGCACCAACCGCGAGATGGTCCAATCGCTGGGCATCGACATCAAGTTCCTGTACCGGGTGGTGTTCGCCGCCGGCGTCGCGATCGCGGTGCTGGCGGGCATGGTCGCCGCGCCGGTGTCCTCGGTCTATCCGGGGATGGGCAACCAGGTGCTGATCATCTGCTTCGTCGTCGTCGTGATCGGCGGAATCGGCTCGATCCGCGGCGCGCTGCTGGCGGCGCTGCTGATCGGTTTCGTCGACACCTTCGGCAAGGTGCTGCTGCCGCAGGCCGCGGGTGTGCTGGTCTACGTGATGATGGCGCTGATCCTGCTGTGGAAACCCGACGGACTGTTCAAGGCGGGATGACGATGGGACGTTCACATGTCGCCTTCGTCGTGCTGGCCTTCGCCGTGCTGGCCGCCTATCCGCTGGTCGCGGGATCGTACGGCATCGACCTGATCACCAAGATCATGATCTACGCGGTGTTCGCGCTGAGCCTGGAACTGCTGGTCGGCGGCACCGGGCTGGTCTGCTTCGGGCAGGCCGCGTTCTTCGGCATCGGTGCCTATGCGGCGGTGCTGCTGTCGTCGCAGAGCGAACCCGGCTCGGTGTTGTGGCTGCTTCCGGCGAGCATCGTCCTGGCCGGGGCCTACGCGGCCGCGGTGGGCGCGCTGTCGCTGCGCACGAAGGGGGTCTACTTCATCATGGTCACGCTGGCGTTCGCGCAGATGGCGTACTACGTGATCCACGACACGCCGCTGGGCGGCGGCACCGACGGCATCTACCTGTACATGAAGCCGGTGATCGGCACCTGGCTCGACCTGGATTCGCCGCTGGTGATGTACGGCTTCACGCTCGCCGCGCTGATCGGCACGTTCGTGTTCCTCGGCCAGCTGCGGGCATCACGATTCGGTCGCGCGCTGGCCGGCATCCGCGTCAACGAACAGCGCACGCGGGCGACCGGCTTTTCGACGTATCCGTACAAGCTGGCGGCGTTTGTCATCTCCGGTGCGATCGCAGGCCTGGCCGGCTTCCTGTTCGCGGTCAAGGACGGTTTCGTCAATCCGGAGCTGCTCTCCTGGCACCTGTCCGGCGCGGTGCTGATCATGATCATCCTGGGTGGAATCGGTCATCTGCGCGGCGCGCTGATCGGCGCTTTCGCCTACGCGCTGCTGCAGGAGTTCTTCAAGTCCGAGGCGATCTTCGGCGCATTCGCCAAGCACTGGACGTTGGGACTGGGGCTGACGATCATCGCCTCGGTGGCTTTGCTGCCGCAGGGCCTGGTCGGTGTGCCGGCGCAGATCCGCGAACGCCTGATCGGCCGGCCCGGTCCGGCCCCGGTCGGACAGGAAGGCTCCGATGACGCCTGAGATCCTGCTCCAGGGCAAAGGCCTGACGCGACGCTGGGGCGGCCTGGTCGCGGTCAGCGACGTCTCGCTCGAGGTCGCGCGCGGCGAGGTGCACGCGGTGATCGGCACCAACGGTGCGGGCAAGTCGACGCTGATCAACCTGTTGTCCGGGGAGATCCCGCTCAGCGCCGGTTCGGTCGCGCTGCTCGGCCGCGACGTCACCGCATGGCCGCAGCCCCGGCGCGCTCGCGCCGGCCTGGGCCGGAGTTATCAGCGCAACACGATCTATCCGAGCTTCACGGTGTTCGAGAACTGCCGGCTCGCGGCGCAGGCCGGCGCCCAGCGACCGTGGCGCTTCTGGGAGACCGCCTCGTCCTGCCGTATCAGCTCGGCCGCCGCGCGTGACGCCGCGGCCCGCGCCGGTGTCGGCGATCTGCTCGAGCGCGCGGCCGGCGGGCTGTCGCACGGCGAGAAGCGCCAGCTCGAGATCGCGATGTGCCTGGCGACCTCGCCGCAGGTGCTGCTGCTCGACGAACCGCTGGCCGGCATGGGCGCCGAGGAGACCGAACGCATGCTCGCGCTGCTCGCCCAACTCAAGGCCGGTCATGGGATTTTGCTGGTCGAACACGACATGGACGCGGTGTTCCGGGTCGCCGACCGGATCACGGTGATGGTCAACGGCGCGGTGATCGCCTCCGGCTCGCCGGACCAGGTGCGCCGCAATCCGGAAGTCCAGGAAGCCTACCTCGGGGGACACTGACGACATGGCGCGGAACCACCGATGGACCTGATCCTCGAGGCGCGCGGCATCCACGCCTGGTACGGCTCGAGCCACGTGCTGCATGGCGTGGACTTCACGATCGGTCGTGGCCAGACGGTCGGTCTGCTGGGTCGCAACGGCATGGGCAAGAGCACGCTGATCCGCACGCTGCTCGGACACGTCACGCAGCGCGACG
>CADEEH010000236.1 GCA_902826305.1 uncultured Burkholderiales bacterium | reverse complement strand
TCCTCGAGCTGCGCGGCGCCGTTGACCGCATAGACCGGCTGCAACGCGCTGCCCGCGGCTTCGGCGACGATGTTCTCGATGAAGCCCAGGTACCGCTCCATCGAGCCGGTGGCGCCGAGCCGGTTCAACGCGTTGACGACGAAGTAGGCGTCGCGCAGCCAGCAGAACCGGTAGTCCCAGTTGCGCTGCGTGTTCGGCGCCTCGGGAATCGAGGTCGTCAGTGCCGCGATGATCGCGCCGGTGTCGTCGAAGGTGTTCAGCTTCAGTGTGATCGCCGCGCGGATCACCTCCTCCTGCCACTCGAACGGCACGGCGAGGTTGCGCACCCAGTTGAGCCAGTATTTCTTCGTCTCGGCGAGCAGGCGGCGGCCGGTCTCGCCCGGTTCGTCGGCGAGTGTCTCGTCGGGGCCGAGGATGAAGGTCAGCCCGTATTCGATGTAGATCTTGCGCCGCTCCAGGATCGGCGTCAGCGGCGCGTCGGTGGTCAGCCGCAGCGCGTACGACGGGATCGGAATGCGGATGTGGTGGCTGCCGAAGGTCGACTGCGGTTCACGCGCGCCCCACTCGCAGCGCGGCGAGAAGTCGATGCTGATCCGCGGCCGGCCGGAGATCCGGTGCACGATCCGCACCATCGTCACCGGCGCATACAGCCGGCCGTGCTGGTGGAAACGAGGGCAGAAATCGAAGATCTCGATCGTCGCGCCGCGGGTGTCGGTCATCACCGTGCGCAGGATCGGCGTGTTGCGCAGGTAGGACTGTTCGATCGACGCGCAGCCTTCGAGTTCGATCGCGAAGCGGCCCCCCGGATGTTCGGGGTCCAGCAGCGAGCAGAACACCGGGTCGCCGTCGAAGCGCGGCACACACATCCAGTTGACCGCGCCGCGCTCGTCGATCAGCGCGCCGATGCGCGAATTGCCGATCACGGCGTAGGGCAGGTTTTCGTCACGAGGTTCGTTCATGGCCGCAAGTCTATCGCGGTCGGCTGCACCGTCCGTCGCGGGCCGGGGACGGGACCGGCCGCCGGGCCCCGAGTCCAGACCGCACATCGGCGATTGCGCTCGGCGGTGGCCCGCAGTAGCCTTCACGGATCGGCCGGCACCCCCGCCGGACCGCACCTTGCGATCGCCCGTTCCGGAGGTCACGATGCCCGACCCGACCGACCTTTCCCGCGAAGCGCTGGCACCGGTCCACGACATCTCCGGCAAACCCTCGCCCGGCATCGGCCTGTGCCTGTCGGGTGGCGGCTACCGGGCGATGATCTTCCACCTCGGGTCGCTGCTGCGACTGAACGAGGCCGGGCTGTTGTCGCGCATCGAGCGCTTCTCGAGTGTGTCCGGGGGGTCGATCACCGCCGGCGTGCTCGGCCTGAAGTGGTCGAGGCTCGGCTTCGACAACGGTGTGGCGACGCGGCTGATCGACGAAGTGGTCGCACCGGTGCGTGCGATGGCGCACCAGTCGATCGACGTGTCCTCGGTGCTGATGGGCACGCTGCTGCCGGGCACGATCAGCGACCGGGTCGCCAAGGCGTATCGCGACCACCTGTTCGGCGAGGCGACGCTGCAGGATCTGCCCGACGATCCGCCGCGGTTCGTGATCAACGCGACCAACGTCCAGAGCGGCGCGCTGTTCCGTTTCTCCAAGCCGTACGCACGCGACTACAAGGTCGGCGAGGTCCGCTCGCCGCGGATCCCGCTCGCACGCGCGGTCGCCGCGTCGTCGGCTTTCCCGCCGGTGCTGTCGCCGGCGTTCCTCGAGTTCAAGGGCGGCGAGTTCACCACAGCGGGTGGCGAGACGCTGGCCGACGATGCGTTCCGCCGCAAGCTGGTGCTGTCCGATGGCGGCGTGTACGACAACCTCGGCCTGGAGACGGTCTGGAAGCGGTACGAGACGGTGCTGGTGTCCGACGGCGGCATGGCGTTCTCACCCGACGCCTCGCCGGCCGAGGACTGGGCGCTGCACAGCAAGCGGGTGCTCGAGCTGATCGACAACCAGGTGCGCAGCCTGCGCAAGCGCCAGCTGATCGCGTCCTTCGAGATGAAGCTGCGCAAGGGAAGCTACTGGGGGATCGCCACCGACATCGCGGACTACGGGCTCGCCGACGCGTTGCCGTGCCCGGCCGATCGGGTCCGCGAGATCGCCTCGGTGCCCACGCGGCTGACCGACATGCCGGACGAGACGCAGGAGCGCCTGATCAACTGGGGTTATGCGGTCTGCGACGCGGCGTTGCGCCGTTACGTGACCATCGGGCAGTCGCTGCCGCCGCCGAAGTTCCCGTATCCCCGGGGCGTATGAACCGCCAGGTGCTCGAGCGGTGGGCCGCGGGGCTCAGCCCCGAGCGCTTCTCCGCGGCGCTGCTGGCACTGGCGCGGTTCGGACCGATGACCCGGCCGCCGGGTGCGCGTGAGATCCGGGAGGCGGCCGGCCGCCACCTGGCGCAGGGCGGGCATGTCATTCCGGTGACGGTGCACGACGTCGCCGCCGGAGCGGCCTGGATCGCCGATCGCAACCGGCTGATGGCCGCCGACAAATACGCGGCACTGTGGGACCGCTTCGCCGAACACCTGGCGTTCAACGAAGGTGTGATCATCGAACTGGATCCGCAGCTCGACGCCGACGGCGACCCGAGCGGCGTCGACGTGTTCTGGCTGCTGCGCCAGTTCGGCCGTCCCGAGCATGCACGGGCGAGTGCGTACCTGCGCGAGGAACGCTGGTCGCAGCCGGTCGGCTTCGAGCTGCCGTTGCGCTTCGGCCTGAGCGCCGACACGCAGTCCGCGGGCCTCGAGCGGGTGGTCGAGCAGGGTCGCTGGCGCGAACTGTTCCGGGTCGTGAGGCAGGACGATCCGTCGGGCCGGTGCGACCTGCTGCTGATGCCCTGCGACCTGCGCACCGCGCAGGCGCGGCTGCAGGCCGAACTGCAGCCCTTGCATGCGGAGGCGGTCGTCGTCATGCGCGGCGCCGGCGGCGTGGACACCGAGCGTGCGTTGCGTCTCGCCGATTCGATCCGCCACGAGGCGCGTGCAGGCGCGGTGGCGATCCTGACCGTGCCCGCGGACCACGACGCGGTCTGGATCGACGAGCTGGTGTTCCACCTCGCCCACGACACGCCGCTGGTCAGTGCACTGGCGTTCGCGCAGCGGCGCATGGTGCCGGTGCTGCACGGGGTCGACGGCGGTGCGAACGTGCCGATCGTGATCGCCTCGTCGCTGTTCGCGCGCGCGGCACGATTCCGCGAGTTCGCCCGCCGGCTCGAGGCACAGCTGCGCGACCGGATGCAGGCGCGTGACGCGCCTCCCGGGCTGCGCGAGATCTGCGAGGAGATCGGCGTCCACGTCCGCGACGGCACCTGGCTCGCCGAGACGGCCGAGGCGACCGCGGTGGCGCGGGCGCGAGCGCGCTACGAGGCGCTGGTTGGTGCGCCGATCGTCGTGCGCGGGGCCGGCGAGCTGATGGCCGGTCCGCCGCAGACGGTGTTGCCGCCGCCGGCGCCGAAGGCGCCTCATGCGGCGACGGCGAATCCTCGCAACCCGCCAGCCTCGGCCGACCCGGGTGACTTCGAATCGATGCCGTTGCCGGCACCGGCCACGGATGAGGTCGCGCCGCCGCAGCCGAAGCCGGCAGTGCCCGTGCCGAGGGCTCGACGTCCCGGTTCGACCCGTGCCAAGCCTCCGGCACCATCCGACGGGCGCGAACCCGCGACCGCCGGTGCCGAACCGGCGCCGTCCGAGGCCACCGCCGAGCCGGCACGGGAGACGGCCGCCAGTGCACCGGATCCGCGCCGGGTGATCGCCGACGTCTACGACGCCGAGGCGGCCGAGGTCGATCGACCGGTGACCGATCGGCTCGCCGCCGGTCGCCTGTATCGGTTGCGGATGGCGATCGCCGCCAGGCGCGACGCGACGCTGGTGGCCACCGCGCATTTCCCGGCCGAACGCCTCGCCCCGGACCAGGAACACGAGCTGGTGGTGCACTTCGTGCCGCTGCAGGTGGACGCCGACGGCAATCCGGTGGCCGCGCAGAGCCGCACGTTGATGCTGCCCGTGCGCGCCGACAGTGGCCCGTGTGATTTCGTCTTTTCGGTACCCAAGGGCATCACGACCTATCGTGCGCGGCTGATCGTCAGTCACCGCAACCGGGTGCTGCAGACGTTGATCCTGTCGGCGCCGGTCGGTCGTTCGAAGACCTCGTTCCGGCTCGATGTCGAGAACCTGGTCGATCCGTCGTTCGATCACCTCGATACCCGGCGCCACTTCGACGCGGCGCTGATCGTCAACCACTCGCCCGCCGGTGTCGCCGGCGTGACCGCGGTCCGTGACGGTGTCGCGGTGTTCGCCGAACCGGTCGGCCTCGACAAGCTGAGCACGCTGATCCGCGACTTCATCCAGAAGGAGATCGCCGAGCCGGATCCGAAGCGCAAGTACGACAACAAGCAGTTGCAGCGCGCGATCTACACCTTGAGCCGCTACGGTCGTGCGCTGTGGAACGAGCTGCAGCCGAAGGTCAAGGCGCTGCTCGACGTCGCGCCGGCCCGGATCCAGATCGTCGATGCACGCGCCGGCGCGTATTTCCCGGCGGAGTTCGTCTGCCCGTCCGAATCGCCCTCGGAAAACGCGGTCGCCTGTCCGTACGCGGTCGGTGCGCTGCAGAGCCTCGGCAACACACTCGCAGGCGCCGGTGCCGGCACGGTCGGGGATGCGGCGGCGGCGTCGGTCGCGTACACCCACGGCACCTGCCCACACCGCGACGACACCGCGTATCTGTGCCCGTCGCGGATGTGGGGCTTTCACCTGGTGCTCGAGCGCCAGCCGCCGCTCGACGAGGCCGCCGCCGGGTTCCTGCTCAGGGCACTGTCGACGGACTCGGGGTCGACACCGAACGACGTGCTCCAGCGGGTGCTGGTGTCGGTCAGCGACAAGGTGCTGAAGGCCGATCCGAAGGCGGTCGCGCGACTGACGGCGGCGCTCGGGGCGGTCTCGGCCGACGTCGTCTACGCGCGCGACTGGCAGGCGCTCCAGGCCGACGTGGCCGCCCGCTCGCCGACCCTGCTCGTGCTGATCGGTCATACCGAACCCGATGACCTGCAGATCGAGACCCTCGAGCTGGGCGGACAGCGCCTGGCGCTCGACCGGCTCGAGCCGCGCCACGTCAAGGGACCGGCGGTGGCGCGTCCGGTCGTCCTTCTGCTCGCGTGCAACACCGCCAGCACCGAGATCGAGTTCCTGAACTTCACCAGTGCGTTCAAGCGCTGCCAGGCGGG
>CADEEH010000235.1:2081-5277 GCA_902826305.1 uncultured Burkholderiales bacterium | reverse complement strand
GAGAAGATGTAGTCCCAGCGGCCGGCGTTCAGGCCCGCCGAGTGCTCGCGCAGCTCGTACAGGATCTCGTCCATCTCGAACGCGGCGAGGATCGTCTCGATCAGCACGGTCGCCTTGACGGTGCCCTGGGCGATGCCGATCTCCTTCTGCGCCATCACGAAGACCTCGTTCCACAGCCGCGCCTCGAGGTGGCTCTCCATCTTCGGCAGGTAGAAGTACGGACCCGAGCCGCGCGCGAGCAGCTCCTTGGCGTTGTGGACCATGTACAGCGCGAAGTCGAAGATGCCCCCGGAGACCCGCTGCCCGTCGACGGTGACGTGTTTCTCGTCCAGGTGCCAGCCGCGCGGGCGCGCCAGCAGCACCGCGACCTTGTCGTTGAGCCGGTACGACTTGCCACCCTGCTCCAGGCTGATCGTGCGGCGGATCGCATCGCGCACGTTGATCTGGCCCTGGATCTGGTTGAACCAGTTCGGTGTGTTCGAGTCCTCGAAATCGGTCATGTACGCGTCGGCACCGGAGTTCAACGCGTTGATGATCATCTTGCGCTCGACCGGCCCGGTGATCTCGACCCGCCGGCACTGCAGGTCCGCCGGCAGCGGCGCGATGGTCCAGTCGCCCTCGCGGATCGACCGGGTCTGGGCCAGGAAGTCGGGGCGTTCGCCGGCATCGAGCCGCTTCGCGCGCTCGACGCGGGCGGCCAGCAGTTCGCGTCGGCGCGGCTCGAACGCCCGGTGCAGCCTGGCGACCAGCTCGAGTGCGGGGCGGGTCAGCACGGTCGCGAACTCGGCGCTGACGGGCGCGTGGACGGCCACACCGGCGGGCAGGTCGAGTCGGGTCGTTGCTTCGGTCATGTCTTCAGCTCCTGAGAAATGAAATCGACGACATCGGTCAGCCGGTGACCGGTGGCCGTCGGCTGTGTATCGAGTTCTTCCGGCGGCATCCCGCTGCGGTTGATCCAGAACGTGGTGTAGCCGTACCAGGTCGCCGCGACCGCGTCCCAGGCATTGGACGAGACGAACAGGATCTGCGCCGCCGGCACCCCGAGCGCCTTCGGCCCCAGGTCGTAGATCGCCGGCACGGTCTTGAAGCAGCCGACCGACTCCGACGACAACACGTGGTCGAACAGGTCCTGCATGCCGGCGCTGCGCACCGAGACCTCGATCATCGCCCGGTTGCCGTTGGTGAGGATCGCCAGCGGCAAGCCCTTGCGCTTGAGCGCGCGCAGTGCCGGCAGGTTCTCCGGGAACGCCGACAGGCTCGCGTACTGGTTCATCAGGCTCGTCTCGGCGTCCGTGCCCAGCGCCAGGGACAGGCGCCGCGCGCTGAACCGCAGCGCGTCGCGGGTGATGTCCCAGAACGGCTTGTAGCGGCCCGACATCGTCCGCAGCCACGAATACTCGAGCTGTTTCTGGCGCCACAGGGTCGACAGTTCCGTGCCTCGGCCCGGGTACAGCTGCTCGGCGAGGCTCGACACCGAGTTGACGTCGAACAGGGTCCCGTACGCGTCGAACGCGAGCGCACGGATCGGGGCACGGGCAGCGGCAGGCATCGGTCGCTACTCTATGCTGACTGGCCGCGATCAAAAACCGCATCCAGGCCCATTCACCTTTTACTATTGCGCAAAGATGAAACCCGGGCGACGGCGCTGCCGTGCCCCGTCCCCATGGACCGATTCAAGCAGATCGAGACCTTCGTCGCGGTGGCCCAGAAGGGCAGCCTGTCGGCCGCGGCTGCGGCCGAAGGGGTCGCCCCGGCGGTGATCGGGCGGCGCATCGACGCCCTCGAGGCCCGCCTCGGCGTCAAGCTGATGGTGCGCACGACCCGTCGCATCACACTCACCTTCGAGGGCAGCGCGTTCCTCGAGGACGGCCAACGGCTGCTGAACGACCTGCACAACGCCGAGGTCTCGGTCTCGCTGGGCGGGGTCAAGGCCAGCGGCCACGTGCGCCTGACCGCGCCGGCAGGCTTCGGCCGACGACATGTCGCCCCGTTGCTGCCGGGGTTCCAGGACGCCCATCGCGACGTGTCGGTGTCACTCGATCTGAGCGATCGGCTGGTCGACATCGTCAACGAAGGCTTCGATCTCGCGATCCGCATCGGCCAGCTCGACGACTCCAACCTGGTCGGCGTGAAGCTCGCGGACAATCGGCGCGTCGTCGTCGCCAGCCCGGCGTATCTCGAGGCCCGTGGCCGACCGCTGGAGCCGGCCGAGCTCGGCGCGCATCACTGCCTGACCTTCGGCACCTCGGGCAGCCAGAGCCGCGGGTGGCAGTTCCGGATCGACGGCGAAGTGACCGCGCTGCGCGTGGCCGGCCCGCTGGAATGCAACGACGGCGCGGTGCTGCACGAATGGGCGCTCGCCGGCCTGGGCCTCGCCTGGCGTTCGTTGTGGGAGGTCGGCGAGGACCTCGCCAGCGGCCGCCTGGTCACCGTGCTCGACGAGTTCGCCGCTCCCGACAACGCGATCTATGCGGTGTTTCCGCAGCGCAAGCACCTGCCGCTGCGGGTGCGCATGCTGATCGACACGCTGAAGAACACCTACGGCAACCCCGCCTACTGGCGAGGCGGATGGACGACACCCCCGGGTTGATCCGTGGGGCCGAGAGCCGAGAGCCGAGAGCCGAGAGCCGAGAGCGAGAGCCGAGGGCCGTGGGCTGCAGCCCGGCTCGCCGCTCGCGACCGAGACACCGTCCAGGAACGAAAAAGGCGACCCGAGGGTCGCCTTCGTCGGGTGCGGCGCGAGGACGCGCCGCAGCCTCGCTCGGTCAGCTCAGGTGCTTGCCGATCAGCTTGGCCAGCTCGAACATCGAGACCTGGGCCTTGCCGAAGACGGCCTTGAGCTTGTCGTCGGCGTTGATCATCCGCCTGTTGACCTTGTCCTGCAGGCCCGACTTCTTGATGTAGGCCCACAGCTTCGAGACGACCTCGGTGCGGGGCACCGGCTTGTCCCCGATCACCGCCGCGAGGGCAGCGCTCGGCTTGAGGGCCTGCATAAAGGCCGCGTTGGGCTTGCGAGCGGCTTTCTTCTTGGCGGGCTTCTTGGCCGCCGGGGCTTTCTTCGCAGCCGGTTTCTTGGCCGCCGCCGGCGCTTTCTTCGCGGCCGGCTTCTTGGCCGCCGGCTTCTTCGCTACCGGCTTCTTCGCCTTCGCGGCGGGTTTCTTGGCGGCTTTCTTTCCGCCCTTGGCAGTTGCCATCG
>CADEEH010000235.1:0-1981 GCA_902826305.1 uncultured Burkholderiales bacterium | reverse complement strand
GCCTGCCAGATGCCCAGCAGCAGCTCCTGCATCAGTGCCCGGGTCTGGTTGTCGAGTGCACCGAACGGCTCGTCGAGCAGCAGGATGTGCGGGTCGTTGGCCAGCGCCCGGGCGAGCGCGACCCGCTGCTGCATGCCGCCCGAGAGCTGTTTCGGGTAGTGGCGCTCGAACCCGGTGAGACCGACCTCGGCGATGAATCGATCGGCGATCACCTGCTGCCCGGCCGCCGGCATGCCCTTCTCGCGCAGGCCGAACCGGATGTTCTCGCTGACCGTCAGCCAGGGGAACAGCGTGTAGCTCTGGAACACCATGCCGCGTTCGGCACCCGGGCCGCGGATCGGTCGACCGTCGAGCAGCACCTCGCCCTCGGTGACCGGCTCGAGTCCGGCGACCATCCGCAGCAGCGTCGACTTGCCGCAGCCCGAGGGGCCGAGCACGGTGACGAAGTCGTTGTCGGCGACCTCCAGGCTCACCGGCGCCAGCGCACGCGTCGGCTCGCCGCCGCGGTGACCGGGAAAGGTCTTGGCGACCGCGCGGATCGACAGCCGGCTCATTTCAGGCTCGCCCACGGGAACAGCCACTGGTTGAGCCGCTTGAACAGCAGGTCCGAGACCAGTCCGATGAGCCCGATCACGATGATGCCGAAGATGATCTGGTCGGTCGCCAGCAGCGCCTGGCTGTCGGTGATCATGTGCCCGATGCCCGAGGAGGCGCCGATCAGTTCGGCGACGATCACGTAGGTCCAGGCCCAGCCCAGGACCAGGCGCAGGATCTCGGCGATCTCGGGTGCGGCGCTGGGCAACAGCACGCGGCGCACCACCCCGGCGTCGCCCGCACCCAGCGTGTAGGCCGCCTCGACCAGGTCGCGCCGGGTATTGCCGACGCTGACCGCGATCATCAGCACCAGCTGGAAGAACGAGCCGATGAAGATCACCGCCAGCTTCTGCGCCTCGCCGATGCCGGCCCACAGGATCAGCAGCGGGATGAACGCCGAGGCCGGCAGATAGCGGGCGAACGAGACGAAGGGCTCGAAGAACGCCTCCACCGGCTTGTAGGCACCCATCGCGACCCCGAGCGGCACGGCGATCACCGCCGCGATCACGAACCCCCCCAGCACGCGCCAGACGGTCATGCCGATGTCCCCGGCGAAGCCGTGTTCGGCGATCAGCGTGATGCCTGCCCGCACCATCTTCAGCGGGTCGGCGAGGAAGGTCGGCGAGACCCAGCCGCCGAAGGTGGCCGCGCTCCAGAGCGCGACGAAGAGGATGAAGAAGGCGACCCCCAGCAGCACCCGCCGGCGCTGCGGGATCGGCACGAGCGGCTTCATCGGGCGCCTGGTGTGATGTCGAGCGGCTGCCTCGTGAATCGCGGCCGCGGTCCGGGCCGCGGGCAAGGCGCGCTGGCGGGTCGATGTCGCGTCGGCCGCCCGCGCACCGGGTCAGCGGACGAAGCTCGGATCGGCAAGCGAGTTCAGGTCGGGGATCGCCTTGATGATGCCGACCTCCAGCAGCAGGTCGGCGGCTTCCTTCGAGAACGTCAGGAACTCCCCGCCGAAGAAGCGGCGGTTCGCCTCGCGGTCCTGCCAGCGCAGGAACGACTGCGACTTCTCGAACGCCTCGCCGGTCTGCTTGACGTCGGCACCCATCGTCTCGTAGCTCTTCTTCGGATCGGTGCGGATCAGCTCGAGCGACTCGAAGTAGCTGTCGGCGAGTGACTTCGCCGCCTTCGGGTTGTCCTTCAGGAACTTCGGCGTGCAGCCGAAGGTATCCATCACCATCGGGTAGTCAAGGGTGGTCGCGATGATCTTGCCGGCGTCCGGCTTGGCGCGGATGCTGCCCAGGTACGGCTCGTAGGTCATCACCGCGTCCAGGTCCCCCTGCCCCGCGAGCATCGCGTTGGCGGCGGCCTGCGGCTCCAGGTTGACGATCCTGACGTCCTTCACCGACAGCCCGTTCTTCTTCAGCATCCAGGCGAGCGTGAA
>CADEEH010000234.1 GCA_902826305.1 uncultured Burkholderiales bacterium | reverse complement strand
ATGCCGTCGAGGTCGTATTCGATCGGATCCTCGACGGTCATGATGTTCATCGTCGCCGAATCGAGCCGGCCGAGCGCCGCATACAACGTCGTCGTCTTGCCCGAGCCGGTGGGCCCGGTGACCAGCACGATGCCGTGCGGCTGGTGGATCAGCCGGTCGAACACGGCCAGCGTCGAATCGGGCATGCCAAGCTTGGTCAGGTCGAGCCGGCCAGCCTCCTTGTCGAGCAGGCGCAGCACCGCGCGCTCACCGTGCCCGGTGGGCAGCGTCGAGACGCGCACGTCGACCGCACGGCCGCCGATGCGCAGCGTGATCCGCCCGTCCTGCGGCAGGCGCTTCTCGGCGATGTCGAGCTGGGCCATGATCTTGATCCGAGAGATCAGCGCCGCATGCAGCTCGCGCCGCGGCCGCACGACGTCGCGCAGCGTGCCGTCGACCCGGAAGCGGACCGTCGAGTAACCCTCGAACGGTTCGATGTGGATGTCCGACGCGCCGTCGCGGCTGGCCTGTGTCAGCAGCGCGTTGATCATCCGGATGATCGGCGCGTCGTCCTCGGTCTCGAGAAGGTCCTCGATCTTCGGCAGGTCCTGCATCAGCCGCGACAGGTCGAGGTCGCTCTCGACCTCTTCGGCGACCGCGGCGGCCGAGCCTTCCTGCTGCGAATACGCGCGCGAGATCGCCGCGACCAGTTCGGTCTCGGGTTTCTTCACCGGCACGATCCGGTACGGCAGCATCCGCGACAGTTCGGACAAGGCCGCCAGCGGCGTCTTGTCGCCGACCCAGACCTCGATCGCGTCGCCGGATACGCCGGTCACCAGCAGCTGGTGTGTGCGCGCGAAACCGTACGGAACGAAACGTGACGGCGAGACGGTGGACATACGCGATGTTCCCGGGCGGGCTCGAGGCGGCGCCTCAGCGCATCCGCATCGCGGGAGCACGCGGCGCGGTCGGTGCCGGTTCGGCCTCGCTCGAGCCCCAGAACGAGTCCTCGCGTGGCGCCGGTGCACCCGCCGGCGCGGTCGGCACGTCGAGTGCCGGCGGCGCCTCGGCGCCCGCGAGCGGCACGATCACCTCGTTCGGTGCGGTCTGGACCGCGGCGGTGTTGCGCGCCGGATCGGCCTGTGGCACCCGCGACCAGCCCTGCGCCGGTGAACCGGGCATGTCGAGCGGATTCTGGCTGCGCGGCGTGGTGCCCGCCGGCGGCTGGGCCGGCATGTCAGGCGCCGGCTCCATGCCACTCGGCAGCCGCGGCAGCGGCTTGCCGGGCATCGGCGGCAGCGGCGAGGACGGCAGGTCCGGCAGCGCCCAGTGTTTCGCCTGGCCGGCATCACCCTGCACCTGGCGCATGTAGTCGTAACGATCGGCGGTCACGCTGTGGGCGGTCTCCGCGTTGCGAACGACGACCGGACGCAGGAACACCAGAAGGTTGGTCTTCACGCGACGGCGGTTGTCGTAGCGGAAGAGCTGGCCGACGACCGGGATGTCGCCCAGGCCCGGCACCTTCTGCACGCCACCTTCGGTGCGTTCCTCGATCAGGCCGCCGAGCACCAGGATCTGGCCGTCGTCGACGAGCACGTTCGATTCGATCGCGCGCCGGTTGGTGATGATGCCCTGTGTGGTCTGCTGCTGGACGTTGGACACTTCCTGGAAGATCCGCATCGTCACCGTGCCGGATTCCGAGATCTGCGGGCGCACGCGCAGTGTCGTGCCGACGTCGCGCCGTTCGAAGGTCTGGAACGGATTGGCGGTGGCTCCGCCGGCGGTGGCCAGCGACGAGAACGAACCGGTCAGGATCGGGATGTTCTGGCCGATGATGATCCGGGCTTCCTCGTTGTCGAGTGTGACCAGGTTCGGCGTGGCCAGGATGTTCGCACTGGCGTTGGTCTCGAGCGCGCGGGCGAGGAAACCGAGGTTGATCAGCTGGGTCGTGCCGTCGGCGCCGACCACGGTACCCGAACGCACCAGGCCGATGTTCAGGCCCTGCGCGACACCGAGCAGGCCGGCCGCGGTGGTGGCATCCAGGATGTTCGTGCCGGTGCCACGCGACGGCAGGTTGGTGCCGCCGATGACCTGCGAGCCGCCGCTGCCCGAGGACAGGAACTGCCACTGCAGGCCGAGTTCGGCCGCGCGTTCGGCGGAGACCTCGACGATCAGCGATTCGATGAACACCTGCGCGCGGCGCGCGTCGAGTTTCTCGATCACCGCGCGGATGTTGCGGTAGACCGGATCGGCCGCGGTGATGATCAGCGAGTTGGTCGACGGATCGGCCGCGATCACCGCGCCACCGGCCTGGAACGTGACCGCACCCTGCTGCTGCTGCCCGGTGCCCCCGCCCAGCGGCGTGTTGGCCGGGCTCTGCTGGCCGAACTGCCCGCCCGCGGCCGAGCCCTGCTGGCCCAGGCCGGTCTGCTGGCCCTGGCCGAACGGCTGCTGCTGCCCGAAGCCGCCTTGTGTCGGGTCGGTGCCGGTTCCGGTGCCGGTGCCACCCTGCCCGCCGGCGAGCACGCCGCGCAGCACCTGCGCGAGTCGCACCGCCTCGGCGTTGCGCAGGTAGACGACGTTGATGTTGCCCGGTTGTGTCGACGGCTGGTCGAGCCGCCCGACCAGCGTGCGGGCCAGGCTGATCCGGCTCGGACTCGGCGAACGGATCAGCACCGAGTTGATCCGCGGGTCGGCGAGCACGACGACACGTTGGCCGGGATCGGTGGCCGCACCCGGCGCGCCACCGCGCGCGGTGTCGTCCAGCAGCCGGGTCAGCGCGACCGCGATGTCGGTGGCGACCGCGTGTTTGATCGCGATCACCTCGACTTCGCTGGTCGAGGGGGCATCGAGTGTGGCGATGATCCGCGCCAGCCGCGCGAGATTGCCCGCGTAGTCGGTGATGACCAGCGAGTTGTTGGCCGCGTAGGCGGTGATCGTGTTGTTCGGCGCGATCAGCGGACGCAGCACCGGCACCAGGTTGGTCGCCGATTCGTAGTTCAGCCGGAAGATCTGGGTCACGAGCTGGTCGCCACCGGCCTGCGGCGGCTGGCGGCCGGCATTGACCGGACCGGCCTGCAGCTTGGCGTCGCCCTCGGGCACGACCTTGGCAATCGGGCCGGCCTCGACGATCGTGAAGCCCTGCATCCGCAGGGTCGCCTGCAGCATCTGCAGCGCCTGCGCCTTGGGCACCGGCCGCGGCGTCTCGAGTGTGATCTTGCCGCGCACACGCGGGTCGATCACGAACGTGCGATTGAACAGGTGGCCGAACGCACCGACCACCGAATCGATGTCCGCGTCCTTGAAGTTCAGCGCGATCTCGTCGCTGCCGGCGGCGGGTGCGGCTTGTGCGGCGGGCGCGGCCTGCGGCTTGCGTGTGGTCTGCGCCTGCACCGGGACGCCGACGGACACGAGGCAGACGGCGGCCGCGACCACACCGGCGAGGCCGCGGGCCGCGAGGCCGGTGCGACGCGGGCGTCGAAGGTTGAGCGTCAGGCGCCGTTCGCTGCGCAAAATCATGCCCCTAGCTTGATGATCGTCTTGTCGGCTTCGCGTCGTCCCAGCAAGGCCAGGAACGACTGGAGCCGCGCTTGTTCGTTCTGCTCTGCGGAAGCCTCGGCAGTAAACCGCAATCCTCCGGAGGTATCCCACGTTCCGTTGCCGGTCAGCAACAGCGGACCGACGAGCGTCCTGATCGCCAGATCGGCGCGTCGCCCCTGTCCGTTGACCTCGATCCGATAGCTGCCGAGCGGGCGCACCGGTGTCATCGCCGAACCCACGTCGCGCAGGTCGACGAACAGCTTGCCCTCGAAGGTACCACGGCGAACCGTCAGGCCCTCCCAGCGCAGACCGAGGATCGCCGAGGGTCGCAGCGTGTTCCACGGCGAGCCCAACCGCGCGAGATCGATCCGCGGCAGGTCGAGCGCCGCGTTGCCGAGCTGCAGTTCGTTGAACGTGCCATTGAGCCGGATCGGCTGCGCCATGCCCTCGACCTTCAGCGTGCCGTCGATCATCCCGATCACCAGCGGCAACGCACTCAGGGTCCAGGACACCCGGCCCGGCAGCATCACGCCGTCGAGCGCCCGCTCGGGTGCGTCCTCGGCGCTGCTGACCACCTCGGCCATCAGCAGGCGCGCCTGCCCGTTCCAGACGGTCCCGGTGGCATCGACCAGGCGCAGCCGGCCCTGGGTCGAACGTGCGAGCATCCAGTCGGCGACGCCGGCCGGCGCGACGATCGCGGCGGTGACGACCGCCGAGACGACGGCGATCAGCAACGCAAGCAGCCAGCGACCCATCCGGTATCCTCTCCTTGACTCAGTCGGTCGAACTCGTTCGGTCGAACTCGGTCGGTAAAACCTGGTCAACTCATCGGTCGACTACCGGCACGGCCGGGCCGCGAGCCGGATGCGACCGGGATCAGCGCGCGTCGGACTTCGGCGCCTCGAGCGCCAGCCGCATCGACACCATGCCCCCACCGGCCTCGCGCGAGACATTCGCGTCGACCACGCGCACCCGAGTCTCGCGCAACGCCGCGTCCAGCCACACCAGCACCTGCGTGAACGGCACCGACTTGAACCGCACGTCGATCAGGTCACCGGAGACGCTGATCTGCGCCAGGCCGGTTTTCAGTCCGGCGAACTCGATCGACTTCTCGAGCGTCGCACGAATCGATTGCGGCGAGGCGATCGGCGCGGTCGATCCGGACAGCCGCCGCGCCTCGCTGGCCAGCGCGTCGAGCTGCGCGGCCTCGCCGCGTGCGGCCACCAGTTCCCGGCCCACCGTCTGCCGGCCGAGCCAGGCCGGCTCGAACGCGAGCAGGTAGAGGACCGCCAGCCCGATCACCAGCGCGGCGCCGAACACCATCCGCTGTTCGCGCCGCGCCAGGCCGCGCCATCGGGTCAGGAATTGTTCGAGCATCGGCCTAGGTCCCCAGCGTGACCGTCGCGTTGGCGCCGGTCTCGTTCTCGAAGCGCAGCTTCATGCCGTTGCGCTGGCAGGCCTCGAGCAGCGCGTCACGCACCGAACGCGACTCGACGAACGACGGCTGGAAGCGGACCTTGAGCTGGCCCTCGCGGAATTCGATCGCCGCCATCGAGTCCATCGCACGCGGGCCCAGTGCACTGGCCAGCCGCGACACCAGCGGCAGGAAGTCCTCGGGTCCGCTCTGCCCGGCGCGCGCGCGCAGGCTGGCGACCTGGCGCTGGGTCTGCAGCAGCGGATTGACCACCACCTGCGCGGTCGGGAAGGTCTGCTTGAAGCGGGTTTCCATCCGCGCGCGCAGCTCGTTGCGCTCGGCGACCAGCTGGCCCCAGTGCAGGTTCAGGCCGATCAGCCAGGCGGCGAG
>CADEEH010000233.1 GCA_902826305.1 uncultured Burkholderiales bacterium | reverse complement strand
GGCTCGGCCGGCTCGCCTCGGTGGTACCGGCATCACCGACGAAGACCAGTTCCGAGCCGATCCGCAGTTGCCACAATGCCAGCGAACTCTGCAGGTGCGGGATCGCCTCGGTGCGCACGCCGACCTCGACACCGGTGCTCGGCACCAGGCCCGGCACCGGGGAGACCGGATCACCGGTGCGCGGATCGACGCGGGTCACCGTGCCGCGTGCGTCGTTGCTGTGGAAGCCGCGTCCGGCATTGAAGAACAGCTCGGTCTTCGGCGCCGCGGTCGCGACCAGCGTGAACTTCGGCGATGCCCGCGTCGCCGAGGCGGTGCCGTCGTTCGCATCGAGCCGGCTGTCGACGTCGAAGCCGAACCGGTCGAAACGAACCCCGAGCACGCTGCGCAGCCAGGGGGTCCACTGGATCCCGTTCTGCGCATGGACACCGACACTGGTCTGGCGCACACGATCGTCGCGCACGGTGGCCCGGCGTTGCCGGGCCACGGTGTCGAACAGGCCGACCTGGATCCGATCGTGCCGGGTCTGCACGCCGACTTCGGTCGTCACGTGCCGATCGCCCCAGTGGGTGAACCAGACCCGCTTGACCGTACCGCCGAACACCGAGCGCCGGTCGCGCTGTTCGAACTGGTCGCCGGCGATCGGATCGGCCAGGAAATAGGTGAAGTTCGAGAACAGGTCGAGTGAATAGCGGATCGCGTAGGCGGAGGCCTCGATCCGCCCGCTGCCCTCGAGCGCCCGGCTCCACTGGCCGGACAGGCTGTAGCGTTCGGTGCGCCCGCCGTTGCTGGTGTCGATCGCATCGAAACGGCCGAGCCGGCCGTCGTCGATCGCCCGCTGCGGGATCTGGTCGGTCGAATTCCATCGCGACGAATAACCCATCACCGCGATCGAATACCGGTCCGTGCCGTCCTGTCCGCTCAGCCGCAGCACACCGTTGACCCGCCGCAGATCCTCGGGCAGCGTCCACGGACCATCCTGCCTGCCGAGTTCCAGCGCGCCGAGCAGGTTCTTCTGCTCACCGATCGCGACCGAACCGGCACCGAGCAGCCGCCGGTAGCCGTCGCCCCCGAGGGTCACCTGGCCGATGTTGCCGTCGAGGCGGCTGCGCAAGCGGATATCGGCCGCACCCGCCGACGAGAAATCGCCGTCGCCGGCGAAATACGGCCCCTTGCGGTAGTCGATCCGGTCGACCAGTTCCGGCAGCAGGAAGTTCAGGTCGGTATAGCCGTGGCCGTGGCCGTGGGTCGGCAGGTTCACCGGCATGCCATCGACGGTGGTCGCAAAATCGGTGCCGTGATCGAGGTTGAAGCCACGCAGGAAGTACTGGTTCGCCTTGCCGTCGCCCGAGTGCTGGGTGACGATCACCCCCGGCACGTATTCGAGGATCTCGCCGGTACGCAGTGCGGGCCGGCTGTCGAGCAGTTCGCGCCGGATCGAACCTTGCGAGGCGGCATCCGACGAACCGACCGAATTGTCGTAGAACGCGCCGACCTCGACCGGATCGAGTTCGGGCGGATCGGCACGTGCGCCGGGCGTCGCGGCGAGCAGCGAGGCCGACAGCACCGCGGCCGGTCGCCGGGCGACACGCGACAGCACCGATGTGAAGATTTCGTCATTCTTCATAATCCATCCTGCCATGATGCCCTCCGATCCGCAACGTTGCGGCTCGCACGGGGATGCGAACGACACAGGCCGTGCCGGCGCCGCCCGCGGCGGGTTCAACCGGCCGGTGGCACGCCTCGCGCACACGACAGACGGCCGATCCGGTGTCTACGCACCGGACCGGCGGTTGGATTCAGCAGGGGACGGCCGCGGGCCGCGGCCCGCGGGGCATCAGACGATGCCGAGGTGCTCGATGCCCTTGTTCGGATCGCGAGCTTCGCGTTTGCTGTTCAGCTTGATGTTCAGGCGCAGGTCGTTGACCGAGTCGGCATTGCGCAGCGCATCCTCGTAGCCGATCTTGTTGGCCTCGTACAGATCGAACAGCGCCTGGTCGAAAGTCTGCATGCCGAGTTCTCGGCTCTTCTTCATCGTCTCCTTGATCAGGCCGACCTCGCCCTTGAAGATCAGGTCGGAGACCAGGGGCGAGTTCAGCATGATCTCGACCGCCGGAACACGACCGCGGCCGGTCTGCATCGGGATCAGCCGTTGCGAGATGATGCTCTTCAGGTTCAGCGACAGGTCCATCAGCAGCTGCTGGCGCCGTTCCTCGGGGAAGAAGTTGATGATCCGGTCCAGGGCCTGGTTGGCGCTGTTGGAGTGCAGCGTCGCCATGCACAGGTGACCGGTCTCGGCGAACGCGATCGCGTGTTCCATCGTCTCCCGGTCGCGGATCTCGCCGATCATGATCACGTCGGGGGCCTGGCGCAGCGTGTTCTTCAGCGCGATCCCCCAGCCCTCGGTGTCCACGCCGACCTCGCGGTGCGTGATGATGCAGTTCTTGTGCGGATGGACGAACTCGACCGGGTCCTCGATCGTGATGATGTGACCGTGGCTGTTCGTGTTGCGATGACCGAGCATCGCGGCCAGCGAGTTGGACTTGCCCGAGCCGGTCGCGCCGACGACGATGATCATGCCGCGCTTGGTCATCGACAGGTCGCGCAGGATCGACGGCAGCTGCAGCTGTTCCAGGCTCGGGATCTCGCTCTTGATCTCGCGCAGCACGATGCCGACGCGGCTCTGCTGGACGAACGCGTTGCAGCGGAAGCGGCCGATGCCGCTCGGGCTGATCGCGAAGTTGACTTCCTTGTGCGCCTCGAACTCCGCGGCCTGGCGGTCGTTCATCAGCGCGCGCGCCAGCTCGACCGTGTGCTGCGCGGTCAGCGGCACGTTGGACACCGGCATCACCCGGCCGTCGATCTTGAACGCCGGCGGGAATTCGGCGGTCAGGAACAGGTCCGACCCGTTCTTGCTCAGCATCAGCCGGAGCAGGTCGTGCAGGAATTTCGAGGCTTGTTCGCGTTCCATCGTCGCCGTCCTGGGATGTGCCGGGCCTTGTGGCCGATCAGCCGGGGAAGTTTTCCTTGACCGCCGCCGCCGAACGGGCTTCGCTCATCGCGATCACGTTGCGGCGGACCAGGTCGGTCAGGCACTGGTCGAGCGTCTGCATGCCGACCGAGGCACCGGTCTGGATCGCCGCGTTCATCTGCGCGACCTTGGCCTCGCGGATCAGGTTGCGGATCGCCGGCGTGCCGATCATGATCTCGTGCGCCGCGACGCGGCCGTTGCCGTCCTTGGTCTTGAGCAGCGACTGCGAGATCACCGCCTTCAGCGACTCCGACAGCATCGCGCGGACCATCTCCTTCTCGGCCGCCGGGAACACGTCGACGATACGGTCGATCGTCTTGGCGGCCGACGAGGTGTGCAGCGTGCCGAACACCAGGTGCCCGGTCTCGGCGGCGGTCAGCGCCAGGCGGATCGTCTCCAGGTCGCGCAACTCGCCGACCAGGATCACGTCCGGATCCTCGCGCAGCGCCGAGCGCAGCGCGTTGGTGAACGACAGCGTCTGCGGACCGACCTCGCGCTGGTTGATCAGGCAGCGCTTGGACTCGTGCACGAACTCGATCGGATCCTCGACGGTCAGGATGTGGCCGTAGACGTTCTCGTTGATGTGGTTGACCATCCCGGCCAGCGTCGTCGACTTGCCCGAACCGGTGGGCCCGGTCACCAGCACCAGGCCGCGCGGCTGCATCGACAGGTCGCCGAAGATCTTCGGCGCGTTCAATTCCTCGAGCGTCAGGATCTTGGACGGGATCGTCCGCATCACCGCGCCCGCGCCGCGCTGCTGCAGGAACGCGTTGACGCGGAACCGGGCCAGGCCCGGGATCGCGAACGAGAAGTCGCACTCGAGGTGCTCCTCGTAGTCCTTGCGCTGCGAGTCGTTCATGATGTCGTAGATCATGCCGTGCACGTCCTTGTGCTCCATCGGCGGCAGGTTGATCCGACGCACATCGCCGTGGACCCGGATCATCGGCGGCAGTCCGGCCGACAGGTGCAGGTCCGAGGCCTTGTTCTTGACGGCGAACGCGAGCAGTTCAGCGATATCCATGGCGATCCCTGTGACGTCCGCGACCCGCGGTCACGGTCGGACGAATGGCATTGATGGGCATTGTTTGGGGGACAATCCCGTCACGTCACCTGAAGCCTGCCGGACGGCTGATCGCACGAATGAACGGCACCATGGACGAAGCCAGCGCGTTGCAGCGAAACTACAAGGAAGTTCTCGACCGGATCGCGGCCGCCTGCAGGGCCGCGGATCGTCCGCCGGGATCGGTGTCGCTGCTCGCGGTCAGCAAGACCTTCGGGGCCGATCGCGTGGCAGCGCTGGCGGCGGCCGGTCAACGGTCTTTCGGTGAGAACTATGTACAGGAAGCGGTCGCGAAGATCACCGCGTTGCGGAACGAACGGCCGGATTTGCGCCTCGAGTGGCACTTCATCGGCCCGATCCAGTCGAACAAGACACGGCTGATCGCCGAGCACTTCGACTGGGTGCAGTCGATCGATCGCGAGCGCATCGCCGAACGGCTGAGCGAGCAGCGCGCGGCGGATCGTCCGCCGCTGCAGGTTTGCGTGCAGGTCAACGTCAGCGGCGAGGCGAGCAAGAGCGGCTGCGCGCCGGCGGACGTGATCGCGCTGGCGCGACGGATCGTGTCGTTGCCGCGGCTTGTTCTGCGCGGCGTGATGGCGATTCCGGAACCGAGCGAGGACGTCGCGATCCAGCGTGGGCAGGCGGCGCGGGTGCGCGGGGTGTTCGACGATCTGCGCGCGGCCGGGCTCGCGGTCGACACGATCTCCAACGGCATGTCGGCGGACATCGAGTCCGCGATCGCCGAAGGATCGACGATGGTCAGGGTGGGAACCGCGCTGTTCGGTCGGCGCGCCCGCGTCGACGACTAGTCCGGACGCACTCGCAGGGCTGCGCGATCCTGAAGCCCTTCGGGTGAGGGCTCGGCCGGCCGGCGCGTCGGCCCGTCGGAATGGCGGCCGAAGCGTGGCCGCATCGTCGACAGTTGCGGCCGAAGCGCGGCCGCTTCGTCACCAGCTCGCGGCCTAGGCCATCGACTTGATCGCGGCGACCAGGCGGCTCTTGTAGCGCGCCGCGGCATTCTTGTGGACGATCTTCTTGTCCGCGATCCGGTCGATCACGCCCTGCGCAGCCTGGAACACCTTGGTCGCTTCCGGCTTGTTGCCGGTGGCGATCGCCTTGCGCACGGACTTGATCGCCGTGCGGAACGACGAGCGCAGGCTCGTGTTGTGCAGGTTGCGTTTGACGGACTGGCGGGCACGTTTGCGCGCCGAAGCGATATTTGCCATGCGAAAATCCGCTCTCTTCGCGG
>CADEEH010000232.1 GCA_902826305.1 uncultured Burkholderiales bacterium | reverse complement strand
TCATCGACGAGCTGCACACGATGGTCGGCGCCGGCAAGGCCGAGGGTGCGATCGACGCCGGCAACATGCTCAAGCCCGCGCTCGCGCGCGGCGAGCTGCACTGCATCGGCGCGACCACACTCGACGAGTACCGCAAGTACATCGAGAAGGACGCCGCGCTCGAGCGCCGCTTCCAGAAGGTGCTGATCGGCGAGCCCACCGTCGAGGCCACGATCGCGATCCTGCGCGGCCTGCAGGAGCGCTACGAACTGCACCACGGCGTCGAGATCACCGACCCGGCGATCGTCGCGGCCGCGGAGCTGTCGAACCGCTACATCACCGACCGGTTCCTGCCCGACAAGGCGATCGACCTGATCGACGAGGCCGCGGCCCGGATCAAGATGGAGATCGACTCCAAGCCCGAGGCGATGGACCGGCTCGACCGGCGCCTGATCCAGCTGAAGATCGAACGCGAGGCGGTCAAGAAGGAGTCGGACGACGCATCGCGCCGCCGCCTCGAGCTGATCGACCAGGAGATCCGGCGGCTCGAGAAGGAATATGCCGACCTGGACGAGGTGCTTCGCGCCGAGAAGTCCTCGGTCCAGGGCACGGCCAGCATCAAGGCCGAGATCGACAAGCTGAAGCTTCAGATGGCGGAACTGCAACGCAAGGGCCAGCTCGACAAGGTGGCCGAGATCCAGTACGGCAAGCTGCCGGAGCTCGAAGGCCGGTTGCGCGCCGCGACCAGCGCCGAGTCCGGTGCTGGCGGCAGGACGAGCGACCGGCCGCGCCTGCTGCGCACCGAGGTCGGCGCCGAGGAGATCGCCGAGGTCGTCTCGCGGGCGACCGGCATCCCGGTCTCCAAGATGATGCAAGGCGAGCGCGACAAGCTGCTGAAGATGGAAGACCAGCTGCACCGTCGCGTCGTCGGCCAGGACGAGGCGGTGCGTCTGGTGTCCGACGCGATCCGCCGTTCCCGCGCCGGGCTTTCCGATCCGCGCCGGCCGTACGGCTCGTTCCTGTTCCTCGGCCCGACCGGTGTCGGCAAGACCGAACTGTGCAAGGCGCTGGCCGAGTTCCTGTTCGACTCGGAGGAGCACATGATCCGGGTCGACATGAGCGAGTTCATGGAGAAACACTCGGTCGCGCGGCTGATCGGCGCGCCGCCCGGGTACGTCGGCTACGAGGAAGGCGGCTACCTGACCGAGGCGGTGCGCCGCAAGCCGTACAGCGTGATCCTGCTCGACGAGGTCGAGAAGGCGCATCCGGACGTGTTCAACGTGCTGCTGCAGGTGCTCGACGACGGGCGCCTGACCGACGGGCAGGGGCGCACGGTGGACTTCCGCAACACGGTGATCGTGATGACCTCCAATCTCGGCTCGCAGGAGATCCAGCGGTTGTCCGCGGACCCGAAGACCAACGACCCGGACCTGATCCGGGACGCTGTGATGGCCGAGGTCAAGGTCCATTTCCGGCCGGAGTTCATCAACCGGATCGACGAGATCGTCGTGTTCCACGCGTTGGGCAGCACGCAGATCGCATCGATCGCGCGGATCCAGCTGAAGGCACTCGAGCGCCGGCTCGCCGAACGCGAGATGACCCTTTCGGTGACCGAGGATGCACTGGCCGAGGTTGCCAAGGTCGGGTTCGATCCGCTGTACGGTGCGAGGCCGCTCCGGCGTGCGATCCAGCAGCGGATCGAGAATCCGGTCGCGCGCCTGGTCCTCGAGGGTCGATACGGGCCGAAGGACGTGATTCCGGTCGATTTCCGCGACGGGCAGTTCATGTTCGAGCGGACCGTCCACTGACAGGGCGTCGGCGCGGAGTCGTTCACCGGCCACGGGACGGGTTGGCCGGTGGACGCCGGTCCGGCTGACCGTCGCGGCGCGGTTGCGCGACCCGCGGGCCGCGCGCAAACTGCATCGGGTCCTTGCCCCCGATGACAACCGCCGCCGACAGCCCCGCCGCCGACATCCCCGCCGCGACCCCCGATCGCGAGCACGAGGTATCCCGCGAATCGCTGCGTCAGCGCTGCGAAGCGTCGGTCCAGGCACTGCCGTCGATGAGCCTGGCGCTGGTCGCGATCGGTGCGATGCTCGACGGCGCGGTGCCGCGGCGATACCTGGTGGCGTGGCTGGCGCTGATGTTCTGCAGCACCCTGTTGCGGATGGTCGTCTGCCGGCGCTTCCTGAAGGCGCTGCCGTCGATCGACCGGCCCGGCTTCGAGCGGATGCAGCGGGTGATGCACGCGACGCTGATCCTGAACACCACGATCGCGGGTGCGAGCATCTGGCTGCCCGGGGTCGAGCAGGCCGCCGAGGCGAGGCTGCTGGTGACACTGCTGGCCTGCTTCTACGCGATCGGCTCGCTGGTCAACGCGTCGTCGCATTTCGGCAGCTATGCGGCCGGCATCGTGGCCAACCTCGGCCAGCTGATCCTGTTCTGGATCCTGCAGGGGAACGACGGCCCGAAGATCTCGCTGCTGCTGGCGATCATCGGCTATCTGCTGACCGTCGCCGGCCGCTACAACTCGCGGATGTTCCGGACCTCCTTCCTGGCCCGGTTCCAGAACCAGGAACTGCTGCGTCAGCTGGTCGTCGAGAAGCAGGAGGCCGAGGCGGCCCGCCGCGTGGCCGAGACGGCCAATCAGTCCAAGTCGCGTTTCCTCGCCGCGGCCAGTCACGACCTGCGCCAGCCGTTGCATGCGCTCTCGCTGTACTCCGGCGTGCTCGAGCTGCAAGTGACCGATCCCGCCGTCCGCGGCACCGTCGGCAAGCTGCAGGCGACGGTCGAGGCGCTCGACCACACGTTCGAGGGACTGCTCGAGCTGTCGTCGCTCGATGCGCAGAATCTGAAGCCGAAATGGGCAGTCGTGCACGCGGGGCGGCTGTTTCGCCAGCTCGGCGACGAGTTCCGACCGCAGGCGCATGCCAAGGGGCTCGCGCTCGACATCGTCGCCCCGGATGTGTCGATGCTGACCGACGAGATCCTGCTCAGGCGGGTCCTGCGCAACCTGCTCTCGAACGCGGTCCGCTACGGCGGCGCCGGCCGGATCCGCCTGGCGGCAAACGATGATGGCGAGTGGGTGGTCATCACCGTCAGCGATCAGGGGCCGGGCATCGCCCCCGAGCACCAGGAACGGATATTCGACGAGTTCGACCAGCTCGACAATCCGGGCCGCGATCGCAGCAAGGGGTTCGGCCTGGGGCTGGCGGTCGTGCGCCGGATCGATCGCCTGCTCGACCTGCGGCTGCGCCTGGACTCGGCACCCGGCGCCGGCGCGACCTTCACGATCCGGGTGCCGATCGCGCGTTCGGCAGCGGACGGGGCGCCGGACGCCCGATACGAGCCCGAGTTCGTCGCGACCTTCCCGGCGAGCGGGCTGGCCGCCGCGGCCGGCCTGCGCGTGCTCGCGATCGAGGATGACCCGGTGGTTCGTGATGCACTCGAATCCCAGCTCCGGTTGTGGGGTGTCGAGGTCGTCCCGTTCGCGTTGGAGGAGGAGGCGGTCGAAGCGCTGCTCGAGGCGCCCCCGACGGACCTGGTGTTCATCATCGACGACATGCTCGGCATGCGTCGTTCCGGCCTGGAGATCGCGCGCGGTCTGGTCGATCGGGTCGGGCAGCGCCGGATCGTGCTGATGACCGGCAACAGTCACCCTGAACGACTGGCCGAGATCGCGGGCGACGGCTTCACGGTCCTTGCCAAGCCGGTGCTGCCGCGGGACCTGCTGGCCGTCCTGACAAGAGTTGACAGCGAAGTGTAAGGATTCAGGCGCGTTCGGCCCGCTTATTGCCCCTGGGCGGGGTGGATACCCCTCGATCGCGGGGTTTCGCCGACCCTCAGTCTGCTAGGCTTGTTGTCGACCAGGACGTGACCTGCGCGGTCATCCGCGCAGGCGCCGCGTCCGGCGATTGTGATGCGAGGAACACGATGCGGGTGCTGGTGGTCGACGATCATCCGATGATCGTCGATGCGGTGGGACTGGTACTGTCGACGCTGGACGCGAGGGCGGAGATCATCGACGCCGACACCGTCCAGAAGGCGATCGCCCGTGTCGCGGGCGTCGAGATCGACCTGGCCCTGGTCGACCTCGCGTTGCCCGGCATGCGGGGTGCCGAGGCCATCGCCTCGTTGCGACACGCATGCCCGGACCTGCCGCTGGTCGTGCTCTCGGGCAACGACGATCCCGCGATCATCTTCGCCGCGCTGGACGCGGGTGCGATGGGTTACATCCCGAAGTCCACCGGCAGGAAAGGCATGCTCGAGGCGCTGGCGCGGGTACTGAGAGGCGACAGCTACCTGCCGCCGGGCATCGTCAACCGGATCGATGCGCTGGCCGACCGCCCGAGCGTGGACTGGCGTGATCTCGGCCTGACCGAGCGCCAGCGCGAGGTGCTCGAGCTGATGATCCGGGGCATCTCCAACAAGGGCATCTGCAAGCGCCTCGCGATCTCCGAGAACACGGTGAAGGTGCACGTGAGTGCGATCTTCCGTTCGCTCGGAGTCACGAATCGCACGCAGGCGGTGATCGCCGCGCACCGGCTCGGGCTCGCGTCGCGCAGCCCGCATTGACGGGCCGGCAGGGCCGGCGCCGGGCGCTCGCCGGCATCCGGAAGCGCGCTCTCGCGATGATCGGCCGCGGCTGATCGAAGCGATGTCTGTTCCGCGGGCGCGGCGCGCCCGCAGAGCCAGCCGATTTGTGGTCTACTTTCGCCTTCTTTCGACCCGTCGGCGGGAGCCGCTCGCATGAAGTTTCGTTTCCCCGTGTTGATCATCGACGAGGACTGGAAGGCCGAATCCGCGAGCGGACTGGGCATCCGGGCCCTGGCCAAGGCGCTCGAGGACCAGGGCATGGAGGTGGTCGGCGGCTTCACCTACATCGACGTGTCGATGGTCGCCAACCAGGCGGCGCGTGCCTCCGCGTTCATCGTCTCGATCGACGACGAGGAGATCAGCGTGGACGGGGCCGAGAGCGCGGCGATCCAGGATCTGCGCAAGTTCATCTCCGAGACCCGTCGCCGCAACGCGCACATCCCGATCTTCCTGTTCGGCGAGACCCGGACCTCGCAGCACATCCCCAACGCGATCCTGAAGGAGCTGCACGGGTTCATCCACATGTTCGAGGACACCCCGGAGTTCGTCGCCCGCTACATCATCCGGGAAGCCAACAACTACCTCAACTCGCTCGCGCCGCCGTTCTTCAAGGCCCTCGTCAATTACGCCAACGACGGATCGTATTCGTGGCACTGCCCGGGGCACTCCGGCGGGGTCGCGTTCCTGAAGAGCCCGGTCGGCCAGATGTTCCACCAGTTCTTCGGCGAGAACATGCTGCGCGCCGACGTCTGCAACGCGGTCGACGAACTCGGCCAGCTGCTCGACCACACCGGGCCGGTCGCCGCGTCGGAGCGCAACGCGGCACGGATCTTCGGCGCCGACCACCTGTTCTTCGTCACCAACG
>CADEEH010000231.1 GCA_902826305.1 uncultured Burkholderiales bacterium | reverse complement strand
AGCGCAATGTTGAGCCCCGTTTCGCTGGCCGTGGCGATCGGATTGTAGAACCCGAGCCGCTCGATGAATCGGCCATCGCGGCGGTTGCGCTTGTGCGCGACGACGATGCTGTAGAACGGACGGTGTCTGGCACCGCCGCGGGAAAGACGAATCACGACCATGTACGCCCCGGGTTGCCGTAACTGGAAAAACCCGACATTTTAGCGGTCATCGGCCGGATCGGCAAACAGGCCGAGTTGTGCGCCGGGTTCGGCCGCGATCCGGGGTGGCACGACCGCCGACGAATCCGAGGCGGACACGCCCGGGGCGCTGGCGGCCGACGGCGGCACGAACAGGTCGGTTCGCAACTCGGACGAGCGCCGGGCCAGACCGTGGCGTCGCGCGGCCAGGTCGAAGCGCAACCGGATCAGCTCCGCCCAGGCCCCCTCGCCTTTCATCCGGCTCTTGAAGCGCGGATCGTTGTCGCGACCACCGCGCATCTCGCGCACACGGGCCATCACCCGCGCCGCGCGGTCCGGGAAATGGGTGCTCAGCCACTCGCCGAACACCTCCTTCAGTTCATACGGCAGGCGCAGCACCACGTAGTGGGCACTGTGCGCCCCCGCGCCGGCCGCCTCGCCGAGCACCTGCTCGATCTCGGGTTCGTTCAGGAACGGCACGATCGGTGCGACCGAGACCGCCACCGGCACCTGGGCTTCGCTCAACCGGCGGATCGTCTCGAGCCGGCGCCAGGGCGCGGCGGCCCGCGGCTCGAACACACGGGCAAGCGCCGGGTCCAGCGTGGTGATCGTCACGAACACCGTGACCAGCCGACGGCGCGCGAGCGAGGCGAGCAGGTCGATGTCGCGCTCGACCAGCGCCGACTTGGTGGTCAGCGTGATCGGCTGGCCGCAGGCATCGGCCACCTCGAGCAGCCCACGGGTCAATCGGAACTCACGCTCGATCGGCTGGTAACAGTCGGTGGCCGAACCGATGTTGATCACCTCGGGCCGATAGCTTCGCGCCGCCAGTTCCCTGCGCATCAGGTCGACTGCATTGACCTTGGCGAACAGGCGGGTCTCCCAGTCGAGCCCGGGCGACAGTCCGAGGTAGCTGTGCATCGGCCGCGCATAGCAATAGATGCATCCGTGTTCACAACCACGGTACGGATTGATCGACAGGTCGAACGGAATGTCGGGCGAGTGATTGCGGGTCAGGATCGACCTGGCCGTCTCGCGGACGACCCAGGTGGGGGGCGGTGGCGGCTCGTCGTCGTCACGAGGCCAGCCGTCGTCGAACACCGCGCGTTCGAGTCTCTCGAAGCGGCCGAGCGGGCTGGTCACCGCGCCCCGGCCCTTGATGGCCACCGCGGTCATCGCCGGGGCCTGCGGCGCCCCGTCGTCCTCGTCGTTCGCGCCGCCCGGAACCGGCTGCCGACCCGCGCCGGATAGCGGCGGCGGACGCGGTGTGCGCACCTGGCCGGGTGAACGTTGCGGATTTGTCGATCGACTGGGCATGAACTGGCTATCCATCCAGTATTATCCAGGTTGCAACGGCTGTGACAAGCCTCATCGCGTCGACGCGTGCAACGACTACGATGGAGGCCGATGCGATGCCCCCGATGCAGGAAACGTAATGCCCTCGATGCCCCGTTCTGCGTCGATTGTGGAGCCCGGTTGATGGCGAAGGACCGATCACGCCGCGAACACCGCGAACCGGTCGAGGCATCGGCGCCGCGCGGGATGTCGCCGGCAACAAGACTCGCGGCCGCGACCGTCGCTTCGCTGCTGATCTCCGCGGCCGGTGCCGCCGCGATCTGGCACATCCACCGGACCATGCCGCCGACGGTGACGATCACCCAGGCCCAGGCCGCGAAGTCGAAGGCGACCGTGCCGGTCACCGGCGCGGTCTCCGGCGCACCGACGACCACGCCGAGCGCGGCCGCCGAGCCGGCCCGCGCTCCCGAACCGGCCCGCGCTTCCCAGCCGACACACACGGCGCCCATGGTTGCCGTCGCCGCACCTGCGTCGAAGGTGATTGCAGCGCCGACGACACACGGGGCCTCGGCGGCCACGACCCCGATCGCGCAGGTGACCCAGTCGAAGTCGACCAGACCCCCGGAGGGCACACAGGCGAAGGCAGCCGAGGCACCCACGGCGAAGACCTCGAAGACCACCGAGCCATCCGCGACGAAGGTGCCGAAGACCACCGAGCCGTCCTCGACGAAGGCGTCGAAGACAACCGATCCATCCGCGACGAAGTCGAAGACCGCCGAGCCATCCGCGACGAAGTCGAAGACCGCCGAGCCATCCGCGACGAAGTCGAAGACCGCCGAGGCATCCGCGACGAAGTCGAAGACATCCGAGGCACCACCGACGAAGACACCCAAGGCAGCCGAGGCGCCCGCGGCCAAAACTGCCAACACGCCGGCGCCAGGCGCCGATCGCCTCGCCGATCGTCAGCTCGCCGAATGTGGTGCCAGCGGGTCGCTCGGCCGGTCGATCTGCAACGAACGGGTCAGGTTGCGCTTCTGTCGCGACCGCTGGAACAAACACCCGGACTGCCGGTTCGAGCAGGCCGCGAACAGCCAGCCCGGCTGAGTCACTCCGTGGCGTCGTGATACCGGAGCCCGCGGGCACCGGCGCGGCATCGCGATCACTCGCGAAGGCGGCGTATCCGCTCGGCGGTCGCCGGATGGCTCGAGATGTAATCGCGCAGCCCGCCGACATCGGGCGCGAGCCGCTCGAACAGGTCGGCCAGCGCCGACGGCGGCCAGGACGTGCGCCGAAGCAGGTCGATCGCGTAGTCGTCGGCCTCGCGTTCGAGGCCACGCGAGTAGGCGCTGTCGATCAGCGTCGCGGGCACGGCCACCGCCAGCGACGACACACTCGCCGCGTCGCCGAGGGCGACGAACAGGACGATCGCGGTCACCGACTGGGCGAGCAGGGACTGCAGACCGTGCCGATGATGGACGTGGCCGAGTTCGTGTGCGAGCACCCCCGCGAGCTCGGCGTCGCTGTGCACGGCACGCACCATCTCGTCGGTGATCACGATCGTGGCCCCCGGCAGCGCGAACGCGTTGGCGCCCAGCCGTGGCGAGTCGCGGAATTCCAGCCTTGCCGCCTCGCCGGCCTGCCCCCAGCCGATCCCGCCGCGGGCGGCGGTGCGCACCGCCTCGAACACCGCGGTGACCTGCTGGCGGCGCCGCGGCTCCAGGCTGCTGGGCACGAACAGGTCGCCGTCGATCAGCGCCATCGACTGCTCACCCAACCGCTGCTCCCAGGCGAACGGGACGTGGGGCGCGACCACGCCGGCCGCAAGCGGGGCACCGAACCGGATCGCGGTCCATCCGACCGTGATCGCGACCAGCAACGCGATCACCGCGATCCACGCACGCGACTCGAGTCGATGCAACCAGCGCTGTGCGGCCGGCGGCGGGGCGACCTCGGCGAGGAACCTCTCGAGCGAGTGTTGGTCGGTGCGATCGGGCACGAACACTTCGCCGTCCCGGTGCAGCAGCTGATCGGGTGTGCTGCCGACACCGGGCACGTGCTGGAACACGCCCGCGCCCCAGCGGATCACCGTCCCGTCGACCTGCAACTCGATGGCCCCGCCGCGTGCGATCGCCAGCGCGCGATGGCGGCGCGCGGACTTGCCGTCGAACCAGTCGCCCGCGACCGCGGGTGGTGATGCCGTGCTCAGAGGCCGATGTCCAGATCGAACACTTCGCCGATCTCGCCAGCGGTGGCCGAACCGGCCCTCGCGGCCTGCGCGGTGATCGTCGCCAGCTCGTCCGCATCGGCGGCGTGGACCGTCAGCGCCTCGATCCGGTACCGGACGAGCCGCACCGCACTCCACGGATAGAGCAGGCCGAAACTGATCGCCACCGCGACCCAGTTGCTCAGGTAGATCCAGCCGAGCCGCCGTGCGCCGAGCCGGCACGACAGGCGCAGCGAATCGAGCCGGATGTTGCCGAGGATGTGGTTGTCGACCCGCGCCCGGAAATAACCCCAGATCAGCGGATAGAGCAGGTAACTCGACGCGATCACGACCGCGATGACCAGCAGGATGGCAACCGCGACGCCGGACGGAGCACGGCCGCCCGAGGGCCCGGTGCCCGCCTCGAACGAGCCCGGGAAGAATCCGATGACCATCACCAGGCCGAGCAGCAGCACCAGCGGCAGCGCGAACGCAATCGCCGCGTAGCGATACAACGTCGCCATCGACACCGTGGTCTGGAAACGCGCCGAGCCGTACCAGTGATGGTTGATCTGGAACGCACGGAACACCGCATAGGCGGCCGGCCAGAAGAAGACCGCGACCACCATCGCCAGGCCGAAGAAGCCATCCAGTTTCTCGTTGCCGGTCGGCGACGCGGGTGGTTCGGCGGCGAGTGCGTCGAAATACACCAGACCCCCGATCAGCAGCGCCAGCGGCACCATCATCGGCACCGCGGCTTCGCGCATCAGTTCACCCGCGTGTCCGGTGAAACGGAAACGAAGCCCGCGATGCGAGGTGTTGGCCGCGTTGAATCCGTGGGCTCGGCAGACCAGCCACGGAAACGCGAACGCGAGCAGCAACAGCCCGACCACACCGATCCAGTAGCTCCACTGCGCGGTCAGGTAGACCAGCAGGTACAGCCCGACGCCGACCGCGCGTCCGCGCAGGATCGCACCCGGCGTGCCGTGGTAACCGAACGTGGCGTCACCCAGCGTCGTGTGGCCGTGGAAGAAGCGCTTGCGCCTGACCTTGGCCCACGCCGACCAGATGCCGATGGTGACGATCGTCAGCGCCAGGTTGACGATCCAGATGCGGAAGTACTCGCCGGCGGTGCCGGTGAATCGCAGCGGCAGTTCGACCTCGCCGCCGGCGCGGTCCGCTCCGGCGGGGATCGCGACGGACGTCGTGTCGTTCAGAACTGCGCCTCGGCGAGCGCGAGTGCACCGCTGGCGCCCTCGACGACCGAGTCCCGCAGCCCGGGCACCTTGGTCAGGAGGTGGTCGGCGAAGAAGCGTGCGGTGGCGATCTTCGTGCGCAGGAACGACGCGTCGGCGCCACCGGCGGCCAGTTTCGCCGCCGCGACCTGCGCCGCACGCGCCATCTGCCAGCCGGCCAGGGTCAGTCCGGCCAGTTCCAGGTACGGCACGCTGCCGGCGAACACCGCACGCACGTCCGTCTTCGCATGGGCGACGACGAAGCCGACGACCTCCTCGAAGGCCCCACGCGCCGCGCCGAGCCGGCGGCCGATCGCCGCCAGATCCGCATCATCACTGGCCGCGAGTTCGGTCTCGGTCGCCCGGATGCGCGCCGCGATCGCACGCGCGACCATGCCGCCGTCGCGCGAGGTCTTGCGTCCGACCAGGTCGTTGGCCTGGATCGCGGTCGTGCCTTCGTAGATCGTCAGGATCCGCGCGTCGCGGTAATACTGCGCGGCGCCGGTCTCCTCGATGAAACCCATGCCGCCGTGCACCTGCACGCCGAGCGAGGCGACGGTGATCGACATCTCGG
>CADEEH010000230.1 GCA_902826305.1 uncultured Burkholderiales bacterium | reverse complement strand
GCGACCGCAACGGCTTCCCGGTGCGCGAGTGGCAAAAGATGCGCGAGCGCAATGAGGCGCTCGACTGCTACGTCTACGCCCGCGCGGCTGCATCGGCGGCGGGTCTGGATCGCTTCGAGGAACGTCACTGGCGGGAACTGGAGCGACAACTGGGGCTGGCCAGTCCGCCAGCCCTTGAAACACCTACTGAATCGATCAACGAGGCCACCCAACGCGGTGGCCTCGCTGTTTCTGGCAACCGTAACACCGGTCGGCGCGTGATCAAAAGCCGCTGGCTGTCCTGACACCTCAAGGAGAAAACATGAGTCTTGCTACCCGTATCGAAAGCCTGGTCATCCGCGTCGCGCAGGAATTCAACGACGTCCGCGCCAAGGCAGGCAACCTGGCCAACCTCACCACCACCGACAAGTCGAATCTGGTCGCGGCCATCAACGAACTGAAAGCCGCCGTGGTGTCGTCGGCGGTGATCGACGATGCGCACGTCGCGGCCACGACCACGTACTCGTCCAACAAGATCGTCTCGCTGCTCGATGCGCTCAAGACCGAGATCTTGGGCGGTGCCGATGCCGCCTACGACACGCTGGTGGAAATCCAGCAACTGCTGCAGAACGGCACCAGTGGCCTGGATGCGCTGCTCGCCGCCGTCAACAACCGTGTGCGCTTCGATGCGGCGCAGTCGCTGACCGTGGCCGAGCAACTTCAGGCACGCAGCAACATCGGAGCCGTCGCAGCCACCGATGTCGGCAATACCGACACTGACTTCGTCGCGGTCTTTGTGGGTGCGCTGGTCTGATGAGCCTCGCATCGCGCATCAGTGCGTTGGCCAGTCGTGTCGGACTCGAGGTCAAGACCAAGATCGACGCAACCCACCCCGGCGTGGCCCGGGCGTGGGTGTGTTTCGGCTATGTCGGCACGCAGGTCGTCGTTCGCGCATCGCACAACGTGGCCAGCGTGACCCGGACGGCGGCTGGCCGCTACCGGGTGACCTTCGCCACTGCCATGCCCGACGCCAACTATTGCTGGACGGCGCTCGCCCGCAGCAGCACCAACAGCGGCACGCAGCGCATTGCCATCGTGCGATCCAGCACCGACCAGAAGACCGCCCAGTACGTCGACGTCAGTTGCGCCACCACGTCTGCATCCTTCGACGACTCCTCCGAAATCAACCTCACGGTGTACCGCTGATGGCCTACACACAAGCACATCTCGACGCACTGGAAGCGGCGCTGGTCAAGGGCGAAAAGCGCGTGACCTTTGGCGACAAGACCGTCGAGTACCGCAGCGTCGATGAACTCCAGGCCGCCATTGCGGCGGTCAAGCGCGACCTCTTCGAGCAGGCCGTGGACACCGGACTGTGGCCTGGCGCGCCACGCCAGATCCGGGTCACCACCGGCAAAGGGTTCTGAACATGCAATGGTTTGACCGAATGCGTGATCGGTTGCGAAAAGGCGTCGGCATGAGTCTGCTTGGCGGCTCCCCGTTCTATGACGGTATCGGTGGCGGGCGTCGCGCATTGGCGTGGCAGGTCGGCAATCCCGGTGCGGTCGCAGCGCTGGCGTTCACCCAGAACGAATTGCGCGCCAAGAGCCGCGATCTGGTACGCCGCAATGCCTGGGCAGCGGCAGGCGTTGAAGCCTTTGTCTCGAACGCCATTGGCACCGGCATCAAGCCGCAGAGCATGCTGGCTGATCAGTCCTTGCGTGAAGCGATCCACAGCCTGTGGTGGGACTGGTGCGAGGAGGCCGATGCCGCCGGACTGACCGATTTCTACGGCCTGCAGGCCTTGGCCTGTCGCGCCATGCTCGAAGGCGGGGAATGTCTGGTGCGGCTGCGCTATCGCCGCCCGGAGGATGGCCTGCCGGTGGGCCTGCAATTGCAGTTGCTCGAACCCGAACACCTGCCAGCCACGCTGAATCAGGAATTGGCTTCGGGAAATGTGATCCGTGCGGGCATCGAATTCGACAAGCTCGGACGGCGGGTGGCTTACCACCTGTATCGCTCACACCCGGGTGATGGCTCACTGGCTCCGATGTCGGGCACTGGTGGCTTGGTGGGCGGTCTCGACACAGTGCGTGTCCCGGCCAGCGAAATCATTCACCTGTTTCGTCCCTTGCGGCCCGGACAGATCCGGGGCGAACCGTGGCTGGCGCGCGCACTGGTCAAGCTCAACGAACTCGACCAGTACGACGATGCCGAGCTCGTGCGCAAGAAAACCGCCGCGATGTTCGCGGGCTTCATCACGCGCCTGTCCCCCGAGGACAACCTGATGGGTGAAGGCTTGCCGGATGCCAGCGGGGCTGCATTGGCCGGGCTGGAGCCGGGCACGATGCAGATCCTGGAGCCCGGTGAGGACGTGAAGTTCAGTCAGCCCGCCGACGTTGGCGCGAGCTACGCCGAATTCCTGCGCATGCAGTTCCGGGCGGTGGCAGCGGCGATGGGCATCACCTACGAGATGCTGACCGGCGACCTGACGCAAGTGAACTATTCGTCGATCCGGGCCGGGCTGCTGGAGTTTCGCCGCCGCTGTGAGGCCATCCAGCACGGCGTGATCGTCCACCAGCTGTGCCGCCCGATCTGGCGTGCCTGGATGGAGCAGGCGCTACTTGAAGGCGCGCTGGCGCTGCCGCAGTTCACCGAGAAGAAGCGCGACTACTTCGCGGCCAAATGGATTCCACAGGGTTGGCAGTGGGTCGATCCCAAGAAGGAATTCGACGCGATGCTGACCGCCATTCGCGCCGGGCTGCTGTCTCGCTCGGAAGCCATCTCGGCCTTCGGCTACGACGCCGAGGACATCGACCGCGAGATCGCCGCCGACAACCAGCGCGCCGATGCGCTCGGTCTGGTCTTCGACTCCGACCCGCGCCACGACAAAGCGCCCCAACCATCGGCATCGGGCGCTCCCATAAATGCGGCCGCCACAGTGGCCGTGCCGCAAGACCAACAGGACAACTGACATGCAACTCGTTCATCTGGCGTCCCGCCTCTACGGGACGCCGCTCCTCATTGCGCGTCCCAAACTCGACGTGATCCTCTCCGTGTTGGGTTCCCGCATCGGCTTGCCCGATCTGGACATGGCGATGCCGCTGCCCATGCCGCGCCAAAGCGCCACACCGGGTCAGGCTGGCATTGCCGTCATCCCGGTGGTCGGCACGCTGGTCAGACGTTCGATGGGTATCGAAGCCGCCTCTGGCCTGATGTCCTACGGCGAGATCGAAGCCCGACTGGACGCCGCGCTGGCCGACCCACAGGTGGCGGGCATCCTGCTCGATCTGGATTCGCCCGGCGGCGAGGCATCGGGTGTGTTCGAGTTGGCCGAGCGCATCCGCGCTGCCAGCACCATCAAGCCGATCTGGGCGCACGCCAACGATGCCGCGTACTCGGCGGCTTTTGCCATCGCGGCAGCCTGCCAGCGCCTGACGCTGTCGCAGACCGCTGGCGTCGGGTCGATTGGCGTGATCGCGCTACACGTCGACCAGTCGGTGAAGGACGCCAAGGACGGCCTGAACTACACCGCTGTCTTCGCGGGCAGCCACAAGAACGATTTCTCCCCGCACGAGCCACTCACCCCCCAGGCCACCACCGCGTTGCAGACCGAGGTGGATCGCCTCTACGACATCTTCGTGAATCAGGTCGGACAGATGCGCGGCATCGATCCGGATGCCGTGCGCGCCACCGAAGCGGGGCTGTTCTATGGCGAGCAGGCGGTGGCAGCAGGCCTCGCCGACGCGGTGATGCCGTTTGATGCGGTGATGACCGAGTTCACCGACGCGTTGGCTGCCAAGCAGCGGTTGGCGCAGCCTGGCGTGGCCCGCGCCTCGCCGCGAAGCCTGTCCACTCAATCCATTTCAAACCCGCCCCGAAGCAAACCTTTCACCCTGGAGAACACCATGACCGACCCCAAAGACGACCACGAAAACCCGAGCGATCCGGCCGACACCGCCCCACAGGGCGACCAGCCGCAGACCGACAGCGATTCGCAACCGACGCCTGCTGCCCAAGCCGCACTGGCGCAGTCCTTCGCCAGCGGGCGCGGCCAAGCTCAGGCCATTGCAGAGATGTGCCTGATCGCGGGCCAGTCCCAACGCACGGCGGAATTCCTCGCAGCAGGCTTCTCGGAAGCGCAGGTGCGCCGCGCCTTGCTCGACGCCCGTGCCGACCAACCGGAAATCGCCTCGCGCATCACCGCCGAGGCAGGAACCAGCCAGCACCCGGAAAACAGTCCGGTGGTCGCTGCCGTCAAGAAACTCACCGCCAAGGAGTAAGCCATGCCCACTGTCTCTCAACCCAAGAATCTCGGCGACCTGTTGAAGTACGAAGCGCCGAATCTCTACTCGCGTGACCAGGACACCGTCGCGGCCGCGCAGAACCTGTCGCTGGGTACCGTGGTGGGCCGCGAAACGGCTACCGCCAAGCTCAAGGCCCTCGACCCGAGCGCTTCGGACGGCACGGAAACCGCCGTCGGCGTGCTCGGCAATGACGTCGATGCGACGCTGATCGACCGTGAGGACGCGATCCTGATCGCCCGTCACGCCATCGTCGCGCGCGGCGCATTGGTCTGGCCGACCGGTCTGACGGTTGCACAGAAGGCAACTGCCGTTGCCCAACTCACCGCCCTTGGGGTGCTGGTGCGCGACAGCGCCTGACCCACTTCCAACGCTCCGTTTCACTCCCCCCAAAACCCGCCGCTGGCGGGTTTCGTCATTTCTGGAGATCCCAAATGCAGAACCCTTTTGAAAACCCCGGCTTCTCGATGGCCAGCCTGACGGCCGCCATCAACCTCCTGCCCAACCGCTATGGGCGGCTGGAGCAACTCAACCTGTTTCCGGCCAAGCCGGTGCGCACCCGGCAGATCATCGTCGAGGAGTACGCCGGTCGTCTGAATCTGCTGCCCACCCGCGCGCCCGGTTCGCCCGGCACGGTGGGAGAACGTGGCAAGCGCAACCTGCGCTCCTTCGTGATCCCGCACATCCCCCACGACGACGTGGTGCTGCCCGAGGAAGTGCAAGGACTGCGCGCCTTTGGTTCCGAAACCGAAATGGAAGCCATCGGCGGTGTCATGGCGCGTCATCTGGAGACCATGCGCAACAAGCACGCGATCACTCTGGAGCATCTGCGCATGGGGGCGCTCAAGGGCAAGATCCTCGACGCTGATGGCAGTGAGCTCGTCGATCTGTTCGACGAGTTCGACATCACTGCGCAATCGGTGTCCTTCGAGTTTTCGACGGCGGCCGACAACGGGCAAATCAAGACTGCCTGCCTCGAGTTGCTGGGCCTCATGGAAGATGGGCTCACCGGCGAGTTCTCGACCGGCGTGCATGTGTTGTGCTCGACCGAGTTCTTCCGGGCGCTGACCACCCACAAGGAGGTCAAGACCGCCTACCAGAACTGGCAGCAGGGCGCGGTGCTGATCAACGACATGCGCTCGGGCTTCAGCTACAGCGGCATCACCTTCGAGGAATACCGTGGCCAGGCCTCCTTCGTGCAGGCCGACGGCACGCTGGGGTCGCGCCGCTTCATTGCCGCAGGGGAAGCCCATGCCTTCCCGGTCGGCACGGTGGATACCTTCGCGACCTACTTCGCGCCAGCGGACTTCAACGAGACCGTGAACACCATCGGCCAGCCGCTGTATGCCAAGCAGGAGCCGCGCAA
>CADEEH010000229.1 GCA_902826305.1 uncultured Burkholderiales bacterium | reverse complement strand
AAGATCCAGTCGATCGCGATCCTGCTGCTGTTCGTCGTCGGCGAGCGGCTGCTGCGCTGGCTGCAGATCTCGGACCTGTACCTGCCGCTGCTGTACGTGCAGACGATCGCCGCCGGCCTGCAGGTCGTGTTCCTGTCGATCCTGACCGTCTATTTCTATCTCGACCGGCGCAAGGTGGTGCTGGCACTGACGGCGATCTTCGTGCTCGGCAATGCCGGCTTCACGATGATCTCGCTCAGGTTCGGGCCCGAGTTCTACGGCTACGGTTTCGCGATGTCGCTGCTGGTCGTGGTCGTGATCGGTTTCTCGGCGCTCGAACGCAGCTTCGGTCGGCTCGAATACACGACGTTCATGCTGCAGTGATCGGCGCCGAGACGGACTTCCTGTAAAGGTCATCGACAGCGCGCCCATGGTCCAATCGGACCCGGTGCGCCATGTCGAGTCCTCATCGAGTCCCTGCTGATTCCGGCGATCGCGACGAGTTCACGCGACGACTCGACCACGATCGCGCCAACCTGCTGCATCGGCAGACGCCGACGGTCCTGCTGATCCTCGCGCTGAGCGCGCTGGGCATGCTGCTGGCGATCCAGTCGCGGCAGCCGCTGGACACCGCGCACTGGGTCTGGTTCGCGGCGATGCTGGTGCTGATCGCCTTTCGCTTCGGCGAACTCTTCGCCTGGCGGCATGCGGCGAGCGCCCAGCGCGACCCCGACTACTGGCTGCGTGCACACGCGATCGGAACACTCGCCAGCGCGATCACCTGGGCGGTGTTCCCGCTGCTGTTCCTCGGCGCACTGGTGCCGAGCGCGCGGACCATCGTGCTGATCGTGTACGTCGCGCTGGCCGGTGGCGCGGCCTCGGCACTCGCCGCCTCGCGCCCGCTCGCCACCGCCTATGCCATCGTGGTGGTCGGCGCGCCGTCGCTGATGCTGCTGCTGATCGGCGACCGCGCCGAGGTGATCCTCGGCCTGCTCGGGCTGGCCTATCTGACGATGCTGGTCGGTGCGATCCGGATGGTCAACGGCAGCATCGTGCGGGCGCTCGAACTCGCGTGGAGCAACGAGTCGCTGATGCAGCGGGCGCTCGAACAGCAGCACGAGACCGAGGCGCTCAATCTGCAGCTGGCCGGTGCCCGGGACGAACTGCAGCGGATCAACGAGGACCTCGAAGGCAAGGTCCAGCAGCGCACCGAGCGCCTGGAGCGCCAGATCTCCGAACGGCGTGCGTTCCAGCGCCAGCTCGAGGCGCTGGCCAACACCGATCCGCTGACCGGACTGGCCAATCGCGGCAAACTCGCCCGCGAACTGGACGAGGCGCTGGCCGAAGCCCGTGCCGATTCGACTTCGCTCGCGGTCCTGTTCGTCGACCTCGACCGGTTCAAGGAGATCAACGACGGGATGGGCCACCCGGTCGGCGACCGGGTCCTGCGCACGGTTGCCCAGCGGCTGCGGGCCGCGGCGCCGGATGCGCAGTGCATCGCGCGCTGGGGCGGAGACGAGTTCGTCGTCATCCAGCTCGGCGCGGCCGCCCGTCCCGATCGACTGATCGAGGGCGGCAACCAGCTCGTCGCCGCGCTCAGCGAGCCGATCGACATCGGCTCCGGGCAGGTCCGGATCGGCGCCAGCATCGGCGTGGCGGTCTTCCCGGACCATGCCGATGACGCGGATGCACTGATCAAGCAGGCCGACGTCGCCGTCTACGAGGCCAAGCTCGAGGGCCGCGGCGTCACGCTGCTGTACCGCCACGAATGGGGCGAGCGGGCGCGGCGTCGCCACGAGCTCGGTCTCGCGCTGCGCGAGGCGATCGAACGCGACGGGCTGGAGCTGCTGGTGCAACCGATCGTCTCGATCCCGGGCCGCCAGCTCGTCGGTGTCGAGGCGCATCCGCGCTGGACCCATCCCGAGTTCGGCGCCTTCGACGCGCAGTCGATGGTCCAGCTCGCCGAGGAGAGCGGGCTGATCGGTGCGCTCGGTGCCTGGATCCTCGGCCGCGCCTGCGAGGCCGGCGTGCGCCTGTCCAGGCCGCATCCGATCCGGATGTCGGTCAACGTGCCGGTGCAGCAGATGCTGGTCGCCGACTTCGTGGCCAGCATCGACCAGGCGCTCGCCCGCTCGGCGATGCCACCCGGCCTGCTCGAGATCGGCGTGTCCGAGCAGGTGTTCGCGGAGGACCTGGGCCAGATCGTGGACACGCTGACCGCGCTGAAGTCGCGCGGCGTCGCCCTGTCGATCGACGACTTCGGCAGCGGCTACTCGTCGCTGGCCCACCTGCAGCGACTGCGCGCGAACACGCTGCGGGTGGCGCCGCGTTTCGTCCGCGATCTCGACGGCGGCGGCGACGCGATCATCGGGGCCATCATCTCGATCGCCCGCAACCTCGGGATCGTTGCGGTCGTCGAGGGCGTGGACACCGAGTCGCAACTGCGTCGTGTGCTCGAGCTGGGCGCCGTCCGGGCCCAGGGCGAGCTGTTCGACCCGCCACGCCCGCTCGAGCAGCTGCTGGCCGACCTCGCCGCCGACGGGCCGGCCGACCCGGGCCGTTGGCACCTGGCCTCCCCGGGCCGGCCCCCGGTCCACGATCCGCGCTGAAGGCCGCAGGCGCGGGCTGGCCGGCGACGCCACCTGCCGTTCGGCGGCGAGCGTTGCGCGCCCGCATCGGCCGCGCCCTGCCCTAACCGTATGATTGCGGGCTGGTTGACGCCAAGGATCGTTGTTGCCGACCTACAGCCCACGTGCCGCTGATGCCGCCGCCTTGCCCGCCGCCCGCGACCAGGTCACGCGTCGGCTGCGCTGGGATCGCTGCTCCCTGTTGCACCGGCAGGCCATGGTCTCATTGTTCGCCAATGCGATCGCGGCGGTCGGCCTGGTCCTGGCCCTGTCTCCGCTGGCCGAAGTCTCGGCCGAACGCTGGACCTGGGCCGCAACGCTCGTCGGCGTACAGGCCGTGCGCTGGATCGAACTGCGCGCGTTCCAGCGGGCTCCCGAGAACCTGGACCTGACGGTGGTCTGGATGTGGCTGTTCGCCGCCGGCGTGCTGGTGACGGCGCTGCTGTGGGCCTCGTTCCCGCTGCTGTTCGGCCCGGAACTCGACGTCGTCGGGCGGACTTCGATGCTGGTGGTCAACTCGGCGATGGCCGGCGGCGCGGTCGGCGTGCTCAGCGCGTCGCGCTGGCTGGCGGTCGCGTTCCTGGCCCTGATGCTGCTGCCCACCACCTGGTTGCTGTTGTCGAGCGGCGGACGAGCCGATGTCACCCTCGGCGTACTGACGCTCGCCTTCGGCAGCGCGCTGTCGCTGATCGTGCGCAACACCCACCGCAACATCGTCGCCTCGCTGCGGCTCGGCCGGGCCAACGAGCACCTGATGCAGCGCGCGCTCGAGCAGGCCGAGGAGACCCACGAGCACCACCAGCGCGCCGAGGCGCTGAACACGCAGCTGGTATCCGCCCGCAACGAGCTGCAGCAGGCCAACGACCGGCTCGAGGTCAAGGTCCGCGCCCGTACCGCGCTGCTCGAACGCGAGATGGAAAAGCGCCGGGTCTACCAGAGCCGGCTCGAATCGCTGGCCAGCGTCGACCCGCTCACCGGGCTGGCCAACCGCGACAAGCTCGGCCGCGAACTCGAGGCCGCGATGAACCGTGCCCGGACCAGCGGCGGCAAGGTCGGCGTGCTGTTCGTCGACCTCGATCGTTTCAAGGACATCAACGACGGCATGGGACACATGGTCGGCGACCGGGTGCTGCGCACCGTCGCGCAGCGGCTGCGAGACTGCATGCCCGACGCGGTCTGCGTCGCCCGCTGGGGCGGCGATGAATTCGTCGTCGTGCGCCACGACAACGGCTCGGCGTCGACGTCCTGGACCGACCAGGGCGATCGGATCGTCCACGCGCTGAGCCAGCCGATCGAGCTGTCGCACGGCACGGTGATGCTCGGCGCCAGCATCGGCATCGCGGTGTTCCCCGAACACGCCGCCGACGCCGACACGCTGATCGGTCACGCCGACGTCGCCGTCTACGAGGCCAAGCTGGTCGGCCGCGGCACCGCCTGCCTGTACCAGCCGTTCTGGGGCGAACGGGCGCAGCGCCGGCGCGCGCTGATCCAGAGCCTGCGCCAGGCGATCGAACGCGACGAGATCGAGCTGCACTTCCAGCCGATCGTCTCGATCCCGGACCGGCGCATCGTGTCCTACGAAGCGCTGGCGCGCTGGACACATCCGCAGCTGGGCCAGATCCCGCCGTCGACCTTCATCCCGCTGGCCGAGGAAAGCGGCAACATCGGAGCGCTCGGCGTGCGCCTGCTCGAGCGCGCCTGCGAAGCGGCGGTGCGCCTGTCCGACCGCGGTCGCAGCCGCGTCACCGTCAACGTGTCGGTCGACCAGCTCGGCGACGGCAGCTTCGTCGCCGCGCTGGACCGTGTGCTCGACCGCACCGGCCTGCCGCCGCAGCAGCTAGAGATCGAACTCACCGAGACCGTGTTCGCCAGCAACGTCGAACGTGTGCAGTCGACGCTGAACTCGATCCGCGAACGCGGCGTCGCGATCTCGATCGACGACTTCGGCAGCGGCTATTCGTCGCTCGCCTACCTGCAGCGGTTCCCGGCCGACACGTTCAAGATCGACCGCACGTTCGTGCGCGATCTGGACCGCGGCGGCGACGCGATCATCAGCGCGGTCGTCTCGATCGCCCGCAGCCTGGGCATCGACGTCGTCGTCGAAGGCGTCGAGTCCGAGCAGGAGGTCGACAAGGTGCTCGCCCTCGGCGTGACCCGTGCCCAGGGCTACCTGTTCGACCTGCCGCGGCCCCTGGACGAACTGATGCTCGCCGCGGCGTCGCGCCCGCGCGCCGAACCCGGACCGCGGCCGCTGCACTGACGCGACCCGCGCGCGGGTGCTGCCGCGGCGCGTTTCACCGTCACCCGTGCCGCGGGCGATTCGCCCGCCGCGCCGCTCGCGGGCGCACGACCCGCGCGCCCCGGTTTGGTACACTCAGCGACCCGGTCCTGCCATTGCGGCGGGCATGGCCCGCATGGCCGGACCCGCCCCGACGCAACCCCCTCCGGACGACATCCGATGACCGACAACCGCCGTTCGCGCAACATCACCGAGGGCGTGGCCCGGGCACCCAACCGCTCGATGTACTACGCGATGGGCTACCGCAAGGTCGACTTCGCCAACCCGATGATCGGCATCGCGAACGGCCACTCGACGATCACGCCGTGCAATTCGGGCCTGCAGCCGCTGGCCGACGCGGCGGTGCAGGCCGTGCGGGAGGCAGGTGGCAATCCGCAGACCTTCGGCACGCCGACGATCTCCGACGGCATGTCGATGGGCACCGAGGGGATGAAGTATTCGCTGATCTCGCGCGAAGTCATCGCCGACTGCGTCGAGACCGCGGTCCAGGGCCAGTGGATGGACGGGGTGCTGGTGATCGGCGGCTGCGACAAGAACATGCCGGGCGGCATGATCGGGATCCTGCGCTGCAACGTGCCCGCGATCTACGTCTACGGCGGCACGATCAAGCCCGGCCGCTGGAAGGGCAAGGACCTGACCATCGTGTCGATCTTCGAGGCGGTCGGCGAGTTCGCCCGCGGCAGGATGAGCGAGGAGGACTTCGAGGGCATCGAGCAGAACTCGGTGCCGGGCACCGGCTCGTGCGGCGGCATGTACACGGCCAACACGATGTCGTCGTCGTTCGAGGCGCTCGGCATGAGCCTGCTCGGCTCCTCGACGATGGCCAATCCGGA
>CADEEH010000228.1 GCA_902826305.1 uncultured Burkholderiales bacterium | reverse complement strand
TCGTAGACCGTGTTGGCGCGGAACATCGGGAAGACGAAGTCGCGGACGAACTCCTCGCGCAGGTCCTCGATGTGGATGCTTCTGACGCCGAGGTTGCGCGCCTTCTCCCGGGCGGGTTCGAGCTCCTCGCCCTGGCCGATGTCGGCGGTGAAGGTCACCACCTCGCAGCCGTAGACGTCCTGCAGCCACTTCAGGATCACCGACGTGTCCAGGCCGCCGGAGTAGGCGAGGACGACTTTTTTCACAGAGCTCATCTTGGGTCGCGATTTTGCCGGGTAGGGGTTCCGACGCGCCCAGGATTATATGCCGGTCGCCAGCGCCGGCCGGTGCCACGGGTCGAGGGGGCGCACCGACCCCGCCGGTGTTGTGCACGGGCCGCGCAGTCGACGCTCGGGGGGCGCGGGCGGGAATCGGTCACGGCGCCACGGCGCGCTTTGCGATGTACTGGCTGCGCACTCGCGTCCGGGTGCAACGCAGCCGGCACGGGCCGGGATCTTCAGGCTTTGACACGAGGAGCCGGACCGGTGTTCATCGACAGTCACGTGACGCTGTGTGACCCGGGAGGCGGCGTCGGCCCGGTACAGCCGACGGCCACGCTCGATCACCTGTTCGGCCTGCTGCGCAGCCACGGCGGGGTCGGCGCGGTGCTGGTGCAGCCGCGTCGTCTCGGCACCGATCACCGCCACCTGCTTGCGAATCTGCGCCGCTCGCCGCTGCGGCTGCGCGGCGTCGCCTGCGTCGACGACCAGGTGCTGCCGCAGACGCTGCGCGACTGGCATGCCGCCGGCGTGCGTGGCGTGCGTTTCGATCTGACCGGCGGCGCGCCGCTGCCGGACCTGGGCACGCCGCGCTGGCTGCCGCTGATCGACACGATGAGTGAACTGGGCTGGCACCTCGAACTTCACGTCGAGCCCGAGCGACTGCGGCCGTGCCTCGCCCGGCTGTCGTCCACCGGGCTGCCGCTGATCGTCGACCATCTCGCCCGTGTCGACGACCTGCATGCACAAAAGGTGGTTTCGGCGCTCTGTTCGCTCGCGCAACGCCAGCCGGTGCACGTGAAGGTGTCGGCGCCGTATCGCTGGAACGTGAGTGATGCCGGCGGCACCGTCGCCCGCTTCGCCGATGCCCTCGGCGCCGCGCGGCTGCTCTGGGGCAGCGACTGGCCGTGGCCACGCCGCGAGGATTCGTACCAGCAGGCACTGCGGGTACTGGATCACCTGGGCGCCGACGAGCGCCCTCAAGTATGCTTCGACAACTCGGCCCGCCTCTATGGATTCCATGAATGACCGTTGCGGTCTCCGCTCGACGGCTTGCGATCCTGACCGCCTGCCTGTCGTCGATCGGGCCGTTTGCGATCGATACCTACCTGCCGGCATTCCCGGCGATCGGTGAGGCCCTCCACGCCAGCGAGCTGCAGGTCCAGCAGACGCTGACCTTCTACCTGGCGACCTTCGCGTTCATGAACCTGTGGCACGGTGCGTTGTCGGACGCGCTGGGCCGCCGCCGGGTGCTGCTCTGGGCGCAGGGGGTCTTCGTGATCGGCTGTGTCGGCGCGTCGATGGCGGGTTCGATCGAGCAGCTGTGGTTCTGGCGCGCCGTCCAGGGAGCCGCCGGTGGAGCGGGAATGTCGGTCGGCCGTGCCGTCGTTCGCGACGTGTTTTCCGGCGCCGATGCGCAGCGCCTGCTCGGTCAGGCGATGATGCTGTTCGCGATCGCCCCGGCGGTTGCTCCGATCGTCGGCGGCTGGGTCCATTTCGCGTTCGGCTGGCGCGGTGTGTTCGTGTTCCTCGCGCTGGTCGGGTTCGCGCTCTGGTGGTTCACCTTCCGTATGCTTCCGGAGACGTTGCCGGTCTCGAAGCGGCAGAACCTGAAGCCCGGCGAACTGTTGCGTGCGTATCGAGGGTTCTTCGGTGCAACGCCGTTCTGGCGGCTGGCCGGTGCGCTGGCCACCAACTTCCAGGGGTTCTTCCTGTACGTGCTGGCTGCGCCGGCGTTCCTGCTGCAGCACCTGAAGGTATCGCCGCAGGCGTTCGCCTGGCTGTTCATCCCGTCGATGCTCGGCACACTCGCGGGGGGCGCGCTGTCGGCGCGGCTCGCGGGCCGGGTCAGCCTGGTGGCCACGGTGCGGATCGGCTACGGGCTGATGTTCGCCGCGGCCGCGTACAACCTGGTCCTGGGCGCGCTCGGCACGACGACGCTGCCCTGGGCGGTGTTGCCCTTCGCCGTCTACACCTGCGGCATGGGGACCGCGATGTCGGCCCTCCAGGTCATGCTGCTCGACCTGTCGCCGACACGGCGCGGCATGGTGTCCTCGTGCCACGCCTTCACGCAGAGCGTGGCCAATGCGTTCACGGCAGGTGTGATCGTCCCGTGGGTCTGGCATTCGACGCAGGCGATGGCCGTGGCGATGTTCATCTACCTGTCGATCGGCGCGGTGGCGTTCCTTTTGCACCGCCTTGCGGCCGACCGGACCGCCGAGGCTTGAGAACGCCACGGCGCATGGCTCCGCGGTGCAGCGCGCAGCGCGCGCCCTACGCCAGATAGCGCGTCCGTCCTACATCGGCCGTCTGTTTTCGCATCAAGACTGACGGGGTCAGCCACATGCCCGCGGGCGGTCGGAGGACCCGGAGCCATCGCTCACGGTCGGCAAGTGAAGACACAACGGACAGACGGAGAGAAAATCATGAACTTGATCATTTGGCTGGTGGTTGGCGGACTGATCGGCTGGGTCGCCAGCCTCATCATGCGGACGGATGCGAGCCAGGGCATCGTGCTCAACGTGGTCGTCGGCATCGTCGGCGCGGCGATCGGCGGCCTGCTGATCTCGCCCCTGGTGGGCCAGCCCACCATCAACCAGAACGCATTCAACCTCGGCGCACTGATCGTGTCGCTGGTTGGCGCGGTCATCCTGCTCGCGATCGTCAACATGTTCCGTCGCGGCAAGGCACGCTGAGCGCTCGATCGACGGCCGGCCCGGGCGGAGCTGTGATTCCGCCGGGCCGGTGATCTGCCCCACGCCGTTCTTCCCGCGCCGTCCATCCCGGATGGCGCCGTCACACCGGCCGCGAAGGTCCTGCGCTCGGTTCCCTCGGTTGCCTTGCGACACACGCTCGGCGCTTCATCCAACCAGTCCCCCGCGGCCCGTCTCGACGCGCCGCGTGCGGCGTGATGATCGCCGAGTTCCCGGCCCTCGTCCGCGTGACCGCGTCAGTCGGTCCGCGGGCGCCCCATTTGCAACCCGTGTCCTCGGGTGCACGGGATCGGGTCGGTCCCGTCGTCTCGGCGTCGTCCATCCGTCCGTCCGGCGATCATCGCGCCCGACGGGCCACCACAGAGGAAGGTCACAGTCATCATGAGGAAATCCGGCAAGTCATCCCCCAGCACCTCCCGTTCCACCGGCGGCTCCGCAGCGCCGCGCAAGCCGGCCCGGGGACGGGACGGTGTCGCTGAACGCATCGATACCGGCGAGAAGCTGGCACGCATGATCCCGGTCAACACGCGCAAACGCGACGAATACGGGATGGAGGCTGCCTTGCGGCCGCAGCCCGGCTTGCACGGCGACGCGACGCGAGACGATCTCGCGGGAACGTTGAGCGAAAACGAGAGCAACGCGAAGACCGTCGGCAGCGAGACCGAGGGCGGTGCCGATCATCGTGGCCAGCTGTCGCGGGTGCGGGTCGACAGCGTCGACGCCGAATTGACGACGAACCAGGGCGTCCGGGTCTCGAACAACCAGTCCTCGCTGAAGGCCGGGCTGCGCGGGCCCACGCTGCTCGAGGACTTCGTGCTGCGCGAGAAGATCACCCACTTCGATCACGAGCGCATTCCGGAACGTGTGGTCCACGCGCGGGGATCGGCCGCTCACGGCTTCTTCGAATGCACCGAGGCGATCACCGACATCACGAAGGCCGCGCCGTTCGCCGCCGCAGGCAAGCAGACACCGGTGTTCGTCCGCTTCTCGACAGTCGCCGGCGAACGCGGCTCGGCGGACACCCCGCGTGATGTCCGCGGCTTCGCGGTCAAGTTCTATACCGACGAGGGCAACTGGGACCTGGTCGGCAACAATATTCCGGTGTTCTTCATCCAGGACGCGATGAAGTTCCCGGACCTGATCCACGCGGTCAAGCCCGAGCCGCACAATGGCATTCCGCAGGCGGCGTCGGCGCACGACACCTTCTGGGACTTCGCCTCGCTGATGCCGGAGTCCACCCACATGCTGATGTGGGCGATGTCCGACCGTACGCTGCCGCGCAACTTCCGGACGATGCAGGGCTTCGGTGTGCACACGTTCCGGCTGATCGCCGAGAACGGGCGCAGCACGTTCGTCAAGTTCCACTGGATTCCGAAGGCCGGCACCCACTCGATGGTCTGGGACGAGTCGGCCAAGCTGATGGGTGCCGATCCGGACTTCCAGCGTCGCGACCTGTGGGAGGCGATCGAGGCCGGGCACTATCCGGAGTGGGAACTCGGCCTGCAGTTGTTCAGCGAGGAGGACGCCGAGAAGTATTCGTTCGACGTGCTCGATGCAACCAAGCTGATTCCCGAGGAACTGGTGCCGCTGCGCATCGTCGGGCGGATGGTGCTGAATCGCAATCCGGACAACTTCTTCGCCGAGACCGAGCAGGTCGCGTTTTGCACCGCACACGTGGTGCCCGGCATCGACTTCAGCAACGACCCGCTGCTCGCCGGTCGGATCCATTCCTATGTCGACACGCAGATCTCGCGGCTGGGCGGGCCCAACTTCCACGAGATTCCGATCAATGCGCCGTTGGCGGCGGTCCACAACAATCAGCGCGACGGCATGCATCGGCAGGCGATACATCGTGGCAAGGCGTCATACGAGCCGAACTCGCTTGGCGGCGGATGCCCGTTCCAGGCCGGGGCGCGCGGCTTCGTCAGCTATCCGCAGCCGGTCGAGGAGAGCAAGCTGCGCGGCAAGCCGGAGAAGTTCGGCGAGCACTACCTGCAGGCCCGGCTGTTCTTCGACAGCCAGACGCCGCCCGAGCAGGCGCACATCGCGGCCGCGTTCCGCTTCGAGCTGAGCAAGGTCTCGATTCCGGCGATCCGGACCCGCATGCTCGCATCGCTGCGAAACGTGTCGGAGGAACTGGCCATGGACGTCGCCCACGGACTCGGCATGGAACTGCCCGAGCCGCTGCCGCTGGCGATCGACCGGGTGCCCACACCGGAGATCGATCACTCGCCCGCCTTGTCGTTGACCGCGCGACCCGGTGACGGCTCGGTGGCCGCGCGCAAGGTCGCGATCCTCGTCGCCGAAGGTGTCGGTGGCGAGAGCACCGGGATCGTGATCGAGGCACTGAAGGCGGCCGGTGCGGTGCCGTTTGTGGTCGCGCCGCAGTTGGGTGATATCCGCCTGGCCGCGAGCACCGCCGTGAAGGCCGATGGAACACTCGATAACAGCCCTCCGGTGCTTTTCGATGCGGTCGTGCTGCCGTCGGGGCGTCAGGCGGTCGACGCGTTCGCCGGACTCGGCCAGGTCGCGGCGTTCGTCCGGGACCAATATCGGCACTGCAAGACCATCGCGCTGCTCGACGGCGATGAAAGCGTGCTGGTGGCGATGGGCATCCCGGTCACGCTGCCCGATGGCAGTCCCGACAAAGGGATCCTGTCGATCCATGGCAACGAGGGTGCGAAGGCACTGATCGCGGCGGTCGGCGGACCGCGTCACTTCGAACGGGAGACCGATCCGCCCCGCGTCTGATCTTTCGATCGGCTGCGCCGCGATCCGCGGCGAAACGGTCGGCGGGATGGCCGGTGGCGCGAGGATCG
>CADEEH010000227.1 GCA_902826305.1 uncultured Burkholderiales bacterium | reverse complement strand
GCATCAGGACCACGTTGCGGCCGATATAGGCACCCCGGCGGGCGACGGCCGGCGGCACCACCCGGAAACCCGCGGCGGCGAAGCGTTCGGCGCTCCAGCCGGCGAACTTGGTCGGCACCTTGTCATAGAAGCCCAGGTCGCCGCCGGACACCGGGACGTTGTCCTGGAGCCGGAACGACAGCAGGACCGCCTTCTTCAGCCACTGATGGGTCACCCAGCCGTCCGGGCGTTTCTCCGCCACCCGCATCCGCCCGGCATCGAGTTCGGCCAGCGCATGGTCCACCGCATGCCGAACCTCGCTCGGCGCCGCGGACGGGCTGAGTCCGGCCCGGCCTTCCCAGGCGGTCTCGATCGCGTCGATCAGGTCGTGGGGCGCGTCGGCCGCGCCCCCGGAAGTGATGGTCATCGTGTCGTCCGCCACTGGGAAGTGAAACGTTCGATGCGCGTGGCCGCCTCCTCGCAACGCACGAGGCTGTCGACCAGCGCGATCCGGATCCAGCCGCGGGCCGGATTGTGTCCGCCGACCTCGCGTGCGAGGTAACTGCCCGGCAGGACGAGGACATTATATTGGCGCTGCAGTTCGCGGGTGAACGCCTCGTCGTCGTCACCCGGCACCCGGGCCCACAGGTAGAAACCCGCCGGCGGGCGGTGCGTTTCGAGCACCGCAGCCAGCCGCGGGGTCACCGCATCGAATTTCGCCCGGTACTGGCGGCGGTTGTCCTCGACATGCGCCTCGTCGCCCCAGGCCGCGATCGATGCGGCCTGCACCGGCGGACTCATCGCCGCGCCGTGGTAGGTGCGATAACGCAGGAACGCCTCGATCAGGGCCGCATCACCGGCCACGAACCCCGAGCGCATGCCGGGAACGTTGGAGCGCTTGGACAGGCTGCCGAACACCATCAGGCGTCGGTAGTCGTCGCGCCCGCAGGCCTGAGCGGCGGCGAGCCCGCCCAGCGGCGGCGCCGATTCGTCGTCGTAGATCTCGGAATAACACTCGTCGCTGGCGATCACGAAATGGTGTCGATCCGACAACGCGAACAGCGTCTGCCATTGGGCCAGGTCGATCACCGCGCCGGCCGGGTTGCCCGGCGTGCAGACGTACACCAGCGCCGTTCGCGCCCAGGTGTCCTCGGGCACGGTCGACCAGTCGCACTGGAACCCGTGCCGGACATCCTGTTCGACATAGCAGGGTGTCGCCCCGGCCAGCAGCGCGGCGCCCTCGTAGATCTGATAGAACGGATTCGGACAGACGACAACGGCGGCGGCCTTCGGGTCGATCGCCACCTGCGCGAACGCGAACAGCGCTTCGCGCGAGCCCAGCACCGGCAACACGTGCCGCCGGGCCTCCAGTGTCTTCAGCCCGTGACGGCGGACCAGCCAGGCCGCGATCGCCGCGCGAAGCGTCTCGCTGCCGGCGGTGGCCGGATACGACGACAACCCGTCCAGGTTGGCGACCAGTGCGTCGCGGACGAGCGCCGGGGTCGGATGTTTCGGTTCGCCGATCGACAGGTTGATCGGCGCCAGGTCGGGTGGTGCCACGACCCCGTCCAGCAGCCGTCGGAGCCGCTCGAAAGGATATGCTTGAAGTTTGTCGAGGTTTGGATTTAACATAAACAGTTAAATCTATGAATTAAATAAATATTCAGACAAAGCTCCTGTTTTCCTTGAACTCTGGCAGCGCGATCGGTGGCAGCGGCTTCCAGCCGCGCTTGCGGTGCTCGACGACCACGGTCGTGAAGACACCGCCGCGCACGTACCATCGGCCGGCGACGCGCAGGAAGCGGGGCGACAACACGGCGACCAGGTCGTCGAGGATCAGATTGGTGACCGCCTCGTGGAACGCACCCTCGTTGCGGAACGAACCCATGTACAGCTTCAGCGACTTGAGTTCGACGTTGCGCCGGTCGGGCACACAGTCGATCTCGAACTTCGCGAAGTCCGGCTGGCCGGTCAGCGGGCACAGGCAGGTGAACTCGGGCACTTCGATGTGGATCAGGTAGTCGCGGCCTGGGCTCGGGTTGGCGAAAGTCTCGAGCGGGCGCGAAGGCCGTGCGGGCATCGGGGCTCCGGAGGCGGGTGGCGTGGTGCGCCGGGTTCGAGGAGGCGTCGCCGCGATGGACGTCGAGTGTGTCGGGGCTCGTGTTCTCGCGCCCTCGTGGCGTCGCGTCCCGGGGCGCGCAGGTGCGGATGTTATTATACGAAGTGTTGCTCGAGCGGCCGGACGACGGTTGCGAGATGCAGTGCGAAGCAACCCGCAAGAAGCCGCCCCCTCAGCGGCTTTTCGCCTTTTTGTACCGTCCCCATGCGCTGTCGTAGCCGATCCACCCGCGTGACAGACCCAGCGCGGATCCGCCAGGAATAACACGGTGCGCCTCAAGACGATCAAGCTCGCCGGTTTCAAGTCCTTCGCCGATCCGACCTCGTTCGAGGTGCCGGGCCAGCTCGTCGGTGTCGTCGGACCGAACGGATGCGGCAAGTCGAACGTGATGGACGCCGTGCGCTGGGTGCTCGGTGAATCCAAGGCGTCGGAGCTGCGCGGCGAGTCGATGCAGGACGTGATCTTCAACGGTTCGTCGGAACGGAAACCCTCGGGCCGCTCCTCGGTCGAACTGGTGTTCGACAACTCGCTCGGTCGTGTCGGCGGCAGCTGGAGCGGCTTCGCCGAGATCGCGGTCAAGCGTGTGCTGACACGCGACGGGCAGTCGACCTACCTGATCAACAACCAGGTCGTGCGCCGACGCGACGTGCACGACATCTTCCTGGGCACCGGGCTCGGTCCGCGCGCCTACGCGATGATCGGCCAGGGCATGATCTCGCGGATCATCGAGGCCCGACCCGAGGAGCTGCGTGTGTTCCTCGAGGAGGCCGCCGGGGTGTCGAAGTACAAGGAGCGACGCCGCGAGACCGAGAATCGCCTGTCGGACACACGCGAGAACCTGACCCGCGTCGACGACATCCTGCGCGAGCTGAACGGACAGATCGACAAGCTGGCGACACAGGCCGAGGTCGCGAGCCAGTATCGCGAGTTCGAGGCGGACCGTGACCGCAAGCAGCGGCTGTTGTGGCTCCTGCGCCGCGACGAGGCGCTGGGCGAGCAGCAGCGTGTCGCCGCGCAGATCGCCGCGGCCGCCGCCGCACTCGACGAACGGGTCGCCGCGCAACGGGCGCTGGAGACCGAACTCGAGACGCTGCGTTCGGCGCACTACGGCGCCGGCGACGAGGTGCATGCCGCGCAGGCACGGTACTACGAGACCAATGCCGAGGTCAGCCGGCTCGAGGCCGAGATCCGGATGGTCGCCGAATCGACCGCACGCATGCGTGAACGCATCGCGCAGCTGGGCGACCAGCAGGCCCAGGCCGAACGCGACCGCGAGGAGGCCCGCGTCACACGCGAGCAGGCGATCGAGCGACTCGCGGGTTCGCAGCGGCGCGCCGAGTCGCTCGCGACCCAGGTGCACGATGCGGGCGCCCGCCTGCCCCAGTTCGAGGCGCGCCTGCGCGAGGCTCGCGAGCAGCTCGATGCCGCGCGCGCCGAGGAGTCCGCGACCCGGCAGCAGATCGAACTGGCCGCCACCCGCCAGCGGGCCGCACAGGCCAATCTCGCCACCGCGATGCGACGCCGCGAACGACTCGACGAGGAACTCGCGCAACTGCGTGCGCCGGCCGGCGACGAACTCGAGCAGATCCGGTCGCGCCTGGCCGAGGCCGAACGGGCCGAACAGGCGGCACAGGCGATGCAGCAGTCCGCCGAGGGCGACTGGGCGGCGGCCGATGCCGCCCGCGGACCGGCGCAGCAGGAACTGCGCGATGCGGATGCACGCTTCGCGACGATCGAGGCCCGGATCGGCGCGCTGCGCCAGTTGCAGGAGCGGGTCGAGACCGAACACAAGGTCGCACCCTGGCTCGAGCGCCACGGGCTGCGCCAGTTGCGCCGCCTGTGGCAGCGGCTGCACATCGACGACGGCTGGGAGACCGCGGTCGAGGCGGTGCTGCGCGAACGGGTGGGGGCGCTGGAGGTGGCGAGGATCGACCAGGTCGCCGGCCTGATCAGCGACGCACCGCCGGCCAAGGTCGCGTTCTATGCACCGACCCCGGCGGCGCCGATGCCCGCCGTGGTCGGGCTCAGGCCGCTGGCCTCGCTGGTCCGCTGCGGGGATGCGGGCGTGCAGTCGCAGGTCGCCGAATGGCTGGCCGGCTGCTACGCAGCCAACGACATCGAGTCGGCGATGGCGCGGCGGGCGGAACTGCCGCCGGGTGCACAGTTCGTCGTCCGCGAGGGCCACGCGGTCGCCCGAGCCTCGGTGCACCTGTACGCGCCGGACTCCGAGGCCGACGGTGTTCTCGCCCGCCAGCACGAACTCGAGAATCTCGAACGCGAACGCCAGGCGCAGAGGCTGCTCGGCGACGAGACCCGGCAGCGCACCGCGCGGGCCGAGGCCGCCGCCACCGAGGCGATGAACCGCCTGGGCCGGGTGCGCGAGCAGCACACCGCGTCGATGCGTGCACTGGCGGCGATCCGGCTCGATGCGCAGCGGATCGCGCAGGAACGCGAGCTGGCCTCCGCGTCGAAGGATCGGCTGCAGGCCGAGCTGGCCGAACTGGTCGCCCATGCGGCCCAGGTCGAGCGGGCGGTCGCGGACGAGGCGGCGCTGTTCGAACGCCACGATGCCGAACTCGCGCAGCGCCAGGAACGGGTCGAGGCGTTGCGGGTTGCCGGCGAACAGGCCGAGTCGGAACTCGCGGCCGGCCGCGAGTCGCTGCGCATGCTTGAGCGCGACGCGCAGGAGGCGACCTTCGAGGCGCGATCGATCGGCGCGACGATCGAGATGCTGGACAATCGGATCGAACTGTCGCTGCGGCTCGCCGGACAGGCGGCCGAGGAACGCGGCGGGTTGCAGACGCAGCTCGCCTCGGTGTCGGACGAACCGGCGCGCCAGGCGCTGCAGGCGGCGATCGATGCCCGTGTCGGCGCCGAGCAGACGCTCGCCGCCGCACGCCAGCGCCTGGACGACCTGACGCAGACGCTGCGCCAGCGCGACGAGGCGCGGCTGGCCGCGGAACGCGACCAGGAGCCGTTGCGTGCGAAGGTCGTCGAGTGCCAGCTCAAGGAGCAGGCCGCCCGGCTTGCCGCCGAACAGTTCGCCGCGCAGCTGGCGGAGTTCGAGGTCGACGAGCAGGCGCTGCGCGCGGCACACCCGGACACACCGAAGCCGTCGTGGCTGCAGGGCGAGGTCACGCGGCTGGCGAACGCGATCGCCGCACTGGGCGCGGTCAACCTGGCCGCGCTGGACGAGCTGACGGCGGCGCGTGAGCGCAAGGGATTCCTCGACACCCAGCTCGCCGACCTGACCGAGGCGATCAACACCCTCGAGGACGCGATCCGCAAGATCGACCGCGAGACACGGCAGTTGCTGCAGGACACCTACGACACCGTCAACGGCCACTTCGGCCGCCTGTTCCCGGAACTGTTCGGCGGCGGCGAGGCCCGGCTGATCCTGACCGGCGACGAGATCCTCGACGCGGGCATCCAGGTGATGGCGCATCCGCCGGGCAAGCGCAACAGTTCGATCCACCTGCTCTCGGGGGGCGAGAAGGCGTTGACCGCGATCGCGCTGGTGTTCTCGATGTTCCAGCTCAATCCGGCACCGTTCTGCCTGCTCGACGAGGTCGACGCGCCGCTGGACGATGCGAACACGGTGCGTTACTGCGACATGGTGCGGCGGATGTCGGACCAGACCCAGTTCGTGTTCATCACACACAACAAGATCGCGATGGAACTGGCCGAGCAGCTGATCGGGGTCACGATGCAGG
>CADEEH010000226.1 GCA_902826305.1 uncultured Burkholderiales bacterium | reverse complement strand
TCGGCCAGCGCCCGCGACATCCGGCCGGTGTAGATGCGGTCGCCCATGTTCTGCGGATGGGGCAGTTCGCGGGCGATCCAGAGGCATCGGAAGGTCGAGGACATGGGCTCAGGCCGGGCTGTGACTGCCCGGGGGCAGCGACGATGACGAAGGACGCCGGCGCGAGCGCGCGCCGACGACGGAAGGAACGAGTGCGTGCAACGCTGCCGTGGCGGGAGCCAGCAACGCGAATGTCAGGGCGAGTTGCAGCAGGCCCCAGGCGGGCGACGCCAGGGTCTGCGGCGACAGGCGCAGACCCATCTTGCCCAGGCCGCTGATCGCGATGAACATCAATGGATGCAGCGCGAAGATGATCAGCGTGTTGCGGGCGAGCCACTGCACGACACGTGCCCGACCCGGCAGCAGCGAGGCGAACATCAGCGTACCGCCGATGCCGATCGCGCCGGCAAGCATGAACCACACGACCGACCGGCCGAAGAAGAGCTGGTTCATGTCGACGGCACCGAACAGCGGCCGGCCGACCACCAGCAGGCTCGTCAGCAGGACACCGATCACCAGCCGCCAGGCGGTGGGCAGCCAGGCCTGCGGATCGCGTTGCAGCCCGTCACGCAGGGCGTGTCCGGCCGCATAGAAGAACAGCGACGCGGGCAGGAGGTCGCCACCCCAGGCCAGGCGGTGTGACCGATCCACCACCGGCCCATCACCGAACGGCCAGTTCGGGCCCGGACTCTGGGCGATCTGCGGCACGACGACCAGCAGCAGCAGGCCACTCGACACGACCAGCGGCAGCGCGCCGAAGCGGCGCCGCAGGAACTGGAAAGTCGCTGCCGTCAGCGCAAGGCAGGGCAGGAACCAGAGCACCGGATTGACGACCAGGTCCAGCGCGCCGCCCGAGGCGAACGCCAGCAACGGCTCGTGCCAGTCGACCTCGCGGAACTTCGCCGAGCGCGAACCCAGGTTGCGGGTCGCGAGCCAGAACACGTAGGCGATCGCGAAGAAGAATCCATACGGCACCAGCAGCCGGCGGATCAGGTCGCGTGCATAGGTCGCCGTCCGCATGCCGAGCCGGGTGTCCCCGTGCAATGCGCCGGACACGAAGAAGAACAGCGGCATGTGGAACAGGAAGATCGGCTCGAGCAGCCAGCGCGGGAACACGACCACGTGCCCGACGACCACGAGCACGATGCCCAGCGCCTTGGCCTGGTCGACGAGTGCGATGCGGCCGCCGGATTCACTCATCGGACACCTTCGACGGCAGGACGGGACCGCGACCGAGTGTCCGCAGGTCTTCGCGCAGCACGATCCAGCCCAACGCGATCATCGAGATCCCGAAGGCCGCGGCGGCGACCGAGCCGTGCAGCAGCGATCCGTCGTCGTCGATCGTCAGCCCGAGCGCGGCCAGCCCGCAGAACAGGAGCACGAGGGGCACGATGTCGCCGATCAGCCGGCCGCTCAGCGCACCGAAGCGCCTGTCGACGATGCGCAGCGTCGGATACACGACCAGCAGCTGCGAGATGCCGACCGCCAGCGCGAGGACGGTCAGCCCGTAGGGTGCGGCGATCGCGATCGCGACCAGCTGCAGCGCCGCGACCGCGATCGCCAGCCGGCTCGCCTGGCGTGCGGCGCCGCCGGCGACCAGGATGTGGCCCATCAGGCCGACCAGCGTGCCGCCGGTGGCGAACAGTGCCAGCCACTGCAGCGGACGCACCGCATCGACCCATTCGGGACCGAACACGTGTGGCACCAGCCATGGCGCGACCGCCGCGGTGAGACCGAAGCACAGCATCGCCAGGAACGTGGTGACCCGCCACGCGCGACGCAGCGTGTTGTTGAATCGCTGACGATCGCCCTGCAGACGGGAGAAGACCGCGAGCCCGACCTCGCCGATCGAGTGCTGCGTGATCAGCTGCACCGAGCGGATGATCCGGCTGATCATGAAGTACAGGCCGACTTCGTGATTGCCGGCGAACAGCGCGAGCAGCACCGAATCGAGCCGGCGCACCGCCTCCGAGGACAGGTTGCTGATCGTGACCGGACGGGCGACCGGCAGCAGGCGCGAGAGCGCGTCGCGGTTCCAGCGCATCTGCCACGGACGATGCTCGCTGGCCGCGGCCAGGATCACGAAGCCGACGATCAGCGCAACCCACTGCGCGGCCACCAGCGACCAGACCCCGGCGCCCCGAAGTGCCAGGCCGATGCCGACCACCGCGCTGATCGACACCGAGGCCAGCGTGCGCATCGCGATCGCCCGGAATTCGAGCCGTCGACGCAGCATCGCGTGCATCGGCAGGTTCACCCCGTGCAGCAGCATCGTCGGCGCCAGTGCGAGGAAGATCGTCGGGAACTCGGGTCGGCCCAGCACCATGGCCAGCGGCCAGGCGATCAGCACGGCGACGACGACCAGGAGGACGGCCAGCAGCAGGTTGCCCGCGAACGCGGCCCGCACCTCGGTGTCGGTGAGCTCGGCCCGCTGGATCAGCGACTCGGCCAGGCCGTTGACCACCGGCACCTGCAGGATGGCAACCACCGACGTGGCGACCGCGACGATGCCGAACATGTCCGGCGTCAGCAGCCGGACCATGACGACGAACGTCAGCAGCGAGACGACCTCGTTGCTGGCGGTCTCGACGACTCGCCACATCGCGCTGCGGGCCACGCGGGAAGCATCCACCATGGAAGGCCCTAAAGCGTCGGAAGTCGCGGAGAACACACGGCCGGCCTAACGCCGCCACGCGCGGATGTAGTCGATCTCGAAGCGACCCGGAAACGGGGTGCTCTCGTCCGGATCGGGAATCCAGGAGGCATCCAGGCTGCCCAGCGCGAGGTTGGCCAGCAGGTACATGTCCTCGTGGATCTTGTGATTGCGCAACTCGAACATCCGCGTCGTGTCGACGAACCAGGTGATCCGGTCGGCGGTCCACTCGAGTGAATAGACGTGGAAGTCGTCGATCCGCCCGCCACCGGGCAGGTCGATCCACCCGCTGAGGTTCGACGGGGTCTTCTCCTTCGTCTCGATGGCGCCGAAATGCATCTTGTTGCGACGGGATCCGGCGCCCTCGAAGATGTCGATCTCCGGCGGCCAGGCGTCGCGCTTGGGCAGCAGCCAGAAGCTCGGCCAGTAGCCGCGGCCGACCGGCATCCGGGCGCGCATCTCGAAGTAGCCGTAGGTCTGCCAGTGCGTCAGTTCGGTGGTGATGCAGCCGGACGTGTAGCGGTGGCCCCAGATGTGCGGCGCGACCCTGGCCGCATCGGCGCGCTCGGCACGGATCGTCAGGATGCCGTCGCCGATCGAGAACGGCTGCACCCCGAGTGCGGCCGGGCCGGTGCCGGCGAACGCGGGATCCATGTAGATCTGCTTCTCGCGATTGATCACGTCCTTGCGCGGATGCCGGTACCGGCTGCGCCAGGCGACACCCCGCGAGTCGGGTGCGACGGCATCCTCGTTGATGCGGGCCAGCCGCGTATCGTCGAAGTCGTCGTCGAACACGAGTTTGTAGCGTGCGCCGACGGCCAGCGGCGCCACGATCGGCTTGTCCGCCGGCACACTCGTCGCGGCGAGCGCGGTGCACTGGTCGCGACCCGATCCGCGCGGGCAGGCGAGCGCATGACCGCCGCCGGCGGCGAGGGCGACACCGGCGAGCCGCGCACCGCCGGCCAGCAGATCCCGACGCGCGCTCAACATTCGTTGTACGCCAGCCCGACGACCGACACCCCGACCTGCTCGAGCATCACCCGATGGCTGACCAGCAGCCGCTGCCGCGTCACGTTGCGACGGCTGACGATGAAGGCGCCCCGGGCCTGGATCGCGATCATCTGCGCGTCGGCCGAGTCCACCGATGCCGGCGTGTCGATCAGCACGATCTCGAAACGTCGGGACAGGTCGTGCAGCAACATCCCGAAGCGCTCGCGTGCGATCAGCTCCTGGGGATTCGGCGGCGGGCTGCCGGCGGTGAGCACCGACAACCCGGGCATCCGCTCGAGCAGGCAGATCTCGGGCAACCCGGCACGACCGGCCAGGATGCCCGCGAAACCGAGCCGGTTGGGCAGGTTGAAGGTCTGGTGCTGGATCGGGTTGCGCAGGTCACCGTCGATCAGCAGCGTGCGCTTGCCCATCTGCGCGAACGCCACCGCGAGATTGGCGGCGATGAAACTGCGACCCTCGCCGCGTTCGACGCCGGTGATCGCCAGCGCCGGCCACGCGTCCTTCGTGTTGTACCAGCGCGCGAGCAGCTGCGCGCGCAGCGTGCGCATCGACTCGGCGACCCCACCCGCCGGTTCGTAGGCGGTGGCCACCACCGGCGAGATCGACGAACTGCCGGTCGGGATCAACGGGAAGTCGTTCTGCAGCGCGAGCGCCGCATCGACCTGCTGGCGACGGACCAGGCCGAGCCTGACCGCGATCTCGCCGAACTTCTCGGTGCTGGCCGCCTGGACCTTCAGCACCCGTTCGATGTCGCCTTCGGTCATCGCCCCGGCGCGCACGAGCAGCTCGCCGAGGCGTGCCGAGGGTGACACCGGCCCCGCGACACGGGGCAGGTCGGCCTCGTTCGAGAAGACGGTGAATGGATTGAGAGCGTTACCCTTGGACACGTTCGACTCCACTACGCGCGATCGAGCAGCAACATCGCCTGCGACAGGCGGTTGGGTGATCGCTGCCTGCGCCCGGGGGGCACGACGGTCAGCACCGGCAGGTCGATCGTGTCGAGCACGTCGTCGACATGGCGCACCCGCGGCACCTTGGATTCGATCAGCAGCGCCAGCGCGATCGCCAGCGCCAGGCCGGCGATGGCGGCCACCGCGAGGTTGAGCAGCAGTCGCGGACTGCTCGGCTGCGACGGTGCGGCCGCCGAGGTCAGCACCGACACGTTCGTCAGCCGGTTCTGGCTCTCCATTCCGGTCTGCGTCTGGCGCTGCGAGATCGCCTCGTAGTTCTTCTGCGCGGTCTCCAGTTCATTCTGGTACACGGCGAGCTGGTCGCGCAGCCCCTTGAGCTGGACGACACGGTCGCGTTGCGCGGCGATCGCCTCGCGCAGCTTCGCCGCGCGCTGCGTGTTGACCGCCTCGCTGGTCTTCACGCTGGTGGCATAACGGCTGACCTCGGCGTCGAGTTTCGCGCGCAGCGTGGCTCGCTCGGCGCTCAGGCTGCGGATCTCCGGGTGCGCGGCACCCAGCGTCACCGACTTGTTCTGCAGCTGCTTCTCGACGTCGGCGATCTGCGACTTCAGTTCCTGCACCAGCCGGCTCTCGAGCACCTCGGTCATGCTGTTGCCGCCGTCGTTGCGATTGGCCTGCCCGCGCGACCGGTTCTCCAGCAGCTGGCCCTCCACCTTGACCAGCTGCTCCGACAGGTCGGTCAGGCGCGCGGTCTCGACGTCGACCTTCTCGTCGGAGATCGTGATGTTGTTCTCGCGCTGGAAACTGGTGACCTTGACCCGAGCGGCCTCGACCGTCTCCTGCGCGAGCTTGACCCGCTGCTCGAAGAACTCGGCGTTCTGCGTCGCCGGATCCATCCGCAGCGTGAGTGTGGTGTCGATGTACACCTCGGCGAACGCGTTGGCCAGTTCGGACGCGCGCTGCGGGCTGCGTGCGGTGTACGCGACCTTGACCACGTTGCCCTCGCGCGCGGGCCGGACCTGCAGGTCCTTCAGGAGTTCGCGGCCGGTCCATACGGTGAAGTCCTCGGCGTCACCGGCCTTGTCCTTCCAGCGTTCGAGCAGGTCCGGCTGCTCGCGCAGCCTGAGCTTGTCCACCACCTTGCGCGCCACCCGCTCGCTGCGGATCACGTCGACCTGGGTGGCGACGTAGCCGAGCAGCGCGA
>CADEEH010000225.1 GCA_902826305.1 uncultured Burkholderiales bacterium | reverse complement strand
CGCGCCAGGGCACCTGGGAATACCACTTCTACATCGACGTGCTCGGCCACGTGCAGGATGACAACGTCGCGCAGGCACTCGCCGAGTTGCGGCACAACGCGGCCTTCTACAAGATGATCGGATCGTATCCGCGCGCGAGCTGAATCGTGCGTCAACGAACCCCCACGTCCCCGCAGGTACCATGAACAGCGCCACCCGAGTCCCGTCCCCGGCTTCGCTCGCACCCGAGTATGTCCGCGGCATCGCGCCGTACCAGGCGGGCAAGCCGATCTCCGAGCTCGCCCGTCAATACGGCCTGGACGAGGCGCGGATCGTGAAGCTGGCATCCAACGAGAATCCGCTGGGGGTGCCCGACTCGGCCCGGGCGGCGATGAGCGCCGCGGCGGCCGAGTTGGCGCGGTATCCGGATTCGAACGCGTTCGACCTGAAGGCCGCGTTGTCGCGCACGTACCGCGTGCCGCCGGAATGGATCACGCTCGGCAACGGCTCCAACGACATCCTCGAGCTCGCGGCCCACGCGATGCTCGCACCGGGGCGCTCGGCGGTTTATGCGCAGTATTCGTTCGCGGTCTACGCGCTGGCGACCCAGGCCGTCGGCGCGCGGGCGATCGTCGTGCCAGCGGTCGACTTCGGCCACGATCTGCCGGCGATGGCCGCGGCGATCGAGCCCGACACGCGGCTGGTGTTCGTCGCCAATCCGAACAACCCGACCGGCACCTTCGCGCCGGCCGCGGCGATCGAGGCGTTCCTCGCCGCGGTGCCGCCACAGGTCGTGGTGGTGCTCGACGAGGCCTACAACGAATACCTCGCGCCGGCGCTGCGCTTCGATTCGACGCGATGGCTCGAGCGCCATCCGAACCTGCTGGTCTCGCGCACCTTCTCGAAGGCGTTCGGCCTGGCCGGCCTGCGGGTCGGCTTCGGCCTGGCGCAGCCGGAACTGACCGACCTGCTCAACCGTGTCCGCCAGCCGTTCAACGTCAACTCGCTGGCGCAGGCGGCCGCGATCGCGGTGCTCGACGACCACGAGTTCCTCGCCCGCAGCCACGAACTGAACCGGGCCGGCCTCGACCAGCTGCAGCGCGCCTTCTCGACGATGGGCTTGCGGTTCGTGCCGTCGTACGGCAATTTCGTGATGGTCGAGGTCGGTGACGGTGCAGCGGTCTACGACGCGCTGCTGCGCGCCGGGGTGATCGTGCGTCCGATCGGCGGCTACGGCCTACCGCGCTGGTTGCGGGTCACCGTCGGCACACGCGAGGAGAACGACACGTTCCTCGCCGCGCTGGTGACGGCGCTCGGTCCGCGTCGCGGCTGACGCGATCGTGGCCGATGCGCCCGGAGCCGACGCCGCCACCGCCCGCGGCGACGCGGCCCGCCCCACGGTCGCGGTGATCGGCACCGGGCTGATCGGCGCATCGATCGCGGCCGCAATGCGAGCCCACGATCCGGCGGCCCGGATCATCGGGGTCGGCGCCGCCGAACACACACGGATCGCCCTCGAACGCGGCTGGATCGACGCGGCGGGGGCGACGATCGCCGACGCGGTCTGCCAGGCCCGGCATGTGGTGCTCGCGGTGCCCGGGCGCGCACTCGCGTCGGTGCTCGGCGAGTGTGCGCCGGTGCTGGCGGCCGACGCGGTGATCACCGATTGCACCAGCACCAAACGCGCGCCGATCGATGCCGCCCGACTGGCCCTCGGCCCGCGGTTCGACCGCTTCGTTCCCGGCCATCCGATCGCCGGCTCCGAGCACAGCGGGCCACAGGCCGCGCGCGCGGACCTGTTCGAGGGCGCGATCACGATCCTCTGTCCGCAGCCGCAGACCGCCGACGATGCGCTGGCCGCGATCGAGGCGTGGTGGCGTTCACTCGGGGCGCGGACCACCCGGATGGATGCGGACGACCACGACCGGCTGTTCGCCGAGGTGTCGCACTGGCCGCACGCGGTCGCGTTCGCGCTCGCCGCGGCGATCGCCGAGGCGCCGTGGGCACGGGACGCGGCGCATTACGCCGGGGCGGGTCTGCGCGACACGACCCGGATCGCCGCGTCCTCGCCGGACATGTGGGCCGACATCCTGCTCGAGAATCGGGACGCGGTGCTGGCCTGTGCGGCGCGCACACAGGCCGGCATCGAGCGGTTGGTGCAGGCAATTCGCGACGGTGACCGTGACGCGCTTCGCGAGCGCTTCGAAGCCGGCAGTCGCTGGCGGCGTTCGGTGCGCCCGCCCGGGGGCTGAAACCGGGTCGGCAATCACCTCGCCCGCGGCCGGCCCGCCGGCGAGGCGGGTCCGGCGATCAGCGCCAGCCGCGGCCGTGGGCCGGATCGGGTCGTGTGGCCTGCGGGTGGACGTGTGAGAAGTAGTACACACGCAGGTCGGTCAGTTCATTCAGGGTGGCGAACGGAAATCCGCGCCGGCCGCCCCGATCGTCGACCATCAGGTCATCGATCGCCTTGGTGAACAGCTTCGGGTTCGACCACACCGCCACCAGCCGGTTCAGCACGTGCGGGAAGGTCGTGCGCAGGGTCGTCAGCGGCAGTCTCGGACCGATCGCATCCAGCAGCACCGCCGCCTGCCAGTCCAGGCCGCGGGTCGGCAGCGGCTGCGCCGACCGCGACGTGTCGGCGGCATCGGCGGGCCGGAAATCCTCGATGCGAAACTCCTCGATCCGGAAATCGTCGAAGTTGCACGTAGGGCGGGCGGGATCGGTCATCGGGTGAGCAGTTAAACTGTCGTCGGTCCAGCCGGAAGGTGAGCGCCGGCCATCGGCGATCGCACATGTCGAGCCAGCTCCCAGTCTAACGGCCGCGGTCCGTGGTACTTCAGGAACAAACGCACATGCTCAGTTCGTATCGGGTGTCGCCCGGCGGGCGGATCAACGGTCGGCGACGCGTGCCCGGTGACAAGTCGATCTCGCACCGCTCGGTGATGCTCGGCGCGATCGCCGGGGGCGTCACCCGCGTCACCGGTTTCCTCGAGGGTGCCGACGCGATCTCGACGATGAACGTGTTCCGCGCGCTCGGTGTTGTCATCGAAGGGCCGACCGATGGCGCGGTCACCGTGCACGGTGTCGGACTGCGCGGACTGCGCGCGCCGGCCGAGCCGCTCGACTGCGGCAACGCCGGCACCGCGATGCGGCTGCTGATGGGCCTGCTCGCCGGCCAGCGGTTCGGCTCGACACTGGTCGGGGACGAGAGCCTGTCGCGCCGGCCGATGCGTCGGGTCGCCGAACCGCTCGCGCTGATGGGAGCGCGGATCGAGACCGTCGATGGCAAGCCGCCGGTGGTGCTGCAGCCGGTGCCTGAACTCAACGGCATCGAGTACCGGATGCCGGTGGCCAGCGCGCAGGTCAAGTCGGCCCTGCTGCTGGCGGGCCTGTATGCCCACGGACGCACGGTGATCGAGGAACCCGCGCCGACGCGCGACCACACCGAACGCATGCTGACGGCGTTCGGCGTGCGGCTCGAACGGCAGGGACGGCGGGTCGCGATCGACGGCGGACAACTGCTGCGGGCGGTCACCCGTATCGACGTGCCGGCGGACATCTCGTCGGCGGCATTTTTCCTGGTTGCCGCGACGATCGCGCCAGGCTCGAACCTGGTGCTCGAACACGTCGGCATGAACCCGACGCGCACCGGGGTCATCGACATCCTGTTGCGGATGGGCGCGGACATCGTCGCCGAGAACCGGCGCGAGGTCGGCGGCGAGCCGGTCGCCGACCTGCGGGTGCGCTCGGCACCGTTGACCGGGATCCCGATCGGGCCCGACCTGGTGCCCCTGGCGATCGACGAGTTTCCGGTGCTGTTCGTCGCGGCGGCCTGTGCGCAGGGGCGCACCGTGGTCACCGGCGCCGAGGAGCTGCGGGTCAAGGAGTCGGACCGGATCGCGGTGATGGCCGACGGCCTGCGTGCGCTCGGTGTGACCGCGACGCCCACCCCCGATGGCATGGTGATCGAGGGCCGGGCCGACCAGGCCCACGTGTTCGACGGCGGCTCGGTCGAATCACACGGCGACCACCGGATCGCGATGGCCTTCACCGTCGCCGGATTGCGCGCCCGCGGCTCGATCGAGATCCGCGACACCCGCAACGTCGCCACCTCGTTTCCCGGCTTCGTGCAGGCCGCGCAGGCCGCCGGCATCGGGATCGAGGAAGTGTCGCTGCCGTGAACCCTGCCGCGGTACCGCCGCCGCCCGGCCCGTCCGCCCCGCCGGTGATCACGATCGATGGCCCGACCGCGTCCGGCAAGGGGACGATCGCGCAACGGGTCGCGCAGGCGCTCGGCTGGAACTACCTCGATTCCGGCGCGCTGTACCGGGTCACCGCGCTGGCCGCCCTGCAACAGGAGATCGACCTGCACGACGAGGTGCTGCTGGCGCGGCTCGCCGGATCGCTGCCGCTGCGATTCGACGGGCAGCGGATCCTGCTCGCCGGTCGCGACGTCGCCGAGGCGATCCGCGCCGAAGGCGTCGGCAACGCGGCCTCGCGGATCGCGATCCTGGCGGGTGTCCGCACGGAATTGCTGGTCCTGCAGCGGCGATTCCGGCGCGCGCCCGGGCTGGTGGCCGACGGCCGCGACATGGGCACGGTCGTCTTCCCGCAGGCCGACCTGAAGGTGTTCCTGACCGCCAGCGTCGAATCGCGCGCGGAGCGCCGATATAAGCAGTTGATCGAAAAGGGGTTTTCTGCTAACCTTCCGACCCTTTTGCGAGACTTGGCGGAACGTGACGCGCGCGATGCGCGCCGAGCGATCGCCCCGCTCAGGCCCGCGGAAGGTGCGTTGCTGCTCGATTCGACCGGCATGTCGATCGAGCAGACCGTCACCCGGGTGCTCGACGCCTATCGTGGCCTGCGCGAGGGCTGAGCACCGGGACGACGGGCACGTTGGTCATGCCAGGGACCGCGTCTTCGGACGCGGACGATGAACACCGCTGGTTCGATCGCCACACGAAGTGGTCGACGCTCCGGCGCGCCGAAGCCAGACTGGACACACCCAATTGAACACCGCCATCGCTGAAGAGAGTTTTGCCCAGCTTTTCGAGGAATCACTTTCCCGACAGGAGATGCGCACCGGCGAGGTCATCACCGCCGAAGTCGTCCGCATCGACCACAACTACGTCGTCGTCAACGCCGGCCTGAAGTCCGAGAGCTTCATCCCGATCGAGGAGTTCCACAACGATCGCGGTGAACTCGACGTCAAGGACGGCGATTTCGTCTCGGTCGCGATCGAGTCGCTCGAGGACGGCTACGGGGAGACCCGGCTGTCGCGCGACCGCGCCAAGCGGCTGGCCGCCTGGCTCAACCTCGAGAAGGCGCTCGACTCGGGCGAGGTCGTCAACGGCACGATCACCGGCAAGGTCAAGGGCGGCCTGACGGTGATGACCAACGGCATCCGCGCGTTCCTGCCGGGTTCGCTGATCGACATGCGCCCGGTCAAGGACACCTCGCCGTACGAGGGCAAGACCCTCGAGTTCAAGGTCATCAAGCTCGACCGCAAGCGCAACAACGTGGTGTTGTCGCGGCGCGCGGTGATCGAGCTGTCGCAGGGCGAGGAGCGCGCCAAGTTGCTCGAGACGCTGACCGAAGGTGCGATCGTCAAGGGCACGGTCAAGAACATCACCGACTACGGCGCGTTCATCGACCTGGGCGGCATCGACGGCCTGCTGCACATCACGGACATGGCGTGGCGCCGCGTGCGTCATCCGTCCGAGGTGCTGTCGGTCGGCCAGGAGGTCACCGCCAAGGTCCTCAAGTTCGACCAGGAGAAGAACCGCGTCTCGCTGGGCGTCAAGCAGCTCGGCGACGATCCCTGGGTCGGCATCGGCCGCCGTTATCCGCAGGGCACGCGGATGTTCGGCAAGGTCACCAACATCACCGACTATGGTGCGTTCGTCGAGATCGAGCCGGGCATCGAAGGCCTGGTGCACGTCTCGGAGATGGACTGGACCAACAAGAACGTCAACCCCGGCAAGGTCGTGTCGCTCGGCGAAGAGGTCGAGGTCATGGTGCTCGAGATCGACGAGGAC
>CADEEH010000224.1 GCA_902826305.1 uncultured Burkholderiales bacterium | reverse complement strand
TGCGCACCTGCTGGGCGTCGGCCGCGCTGATGAACTTCTCGGTGTAGATGTCGCGCTCGAAGAGCCGCCCCTGCATCAGTGTGCCGATGCACGCGTCGATCATCATCGGGGGGCCGCACAGATACGCCTTGTGGCCACGGAAGTCGTTGCCGAAGCGTTCCCGCGCGGCCTCGTGCACGTACCCCCGGGCGCCGGGCCAGCCGCTGTCGGCCGGTTCGTCGGACAGCACCGGCAGGTAGTCGAATCCCGCGTGTGTCGCGGCCAGCGTCAGGAACTCGTCGTGGTGGTACAGCTCGGACCGGTTACGTGCGCCGTTGACCAGCGTGATCGGCAGCGTGTTGCCTTCGCCGAGCAGGTCCAGGATCATCGAACGCGGGCTGGACAGTCCCGAGCCGCCGGCCAGGAACAGCAGCGGCACACCGGCGGACTTGCGCACGAAGAAACGTCCGTACGGGCCCGACAGCGCGACCTTGTCACCGGTGCGCAGGCCGTGGTGGATCCAGCTCGTACCCTTGCCGCCGGGGACGTGGCGCACGTTGAGCTCGATCAGTCGGCTTTCGGCTGGCGCGCTCGCGATCGAGAATGCACGTGGCGCCGGTTCACCAGGAATGCGCAGGTTCACGTACTGGCCGGCCTGGAAGTCGAGCGCGCGGTCGAGTTCGATCCAGATGCCCTTGATCGTCGGCGTCAGGTTCGTGATCCGCGCGACCGTGCCGGCGTAGTCGGACACCGGCAGGTTGCGTGCATCCGGCTCCTCGTCGATCTCGGCCTCGATCGTCACGTCCGACTGCAGCGTCGCGCAGCAGGCCAGGCACTTGCCTTCATCGCGCTCGTAGTCCATCAGCGCGAAGTTGCTCGCTTCGCCGTGGTCGACCTCGCCGTCGGTGACCTCGACCTTGCAGGTCGCGCACAACCCGTGGCAGCACGCGTGCGGCAGGTAGATGCCCGCACGCAGTGCCGCCTCGAGGATCGTCTGGCCGTCCTCGACCTCGAGCATCTGGCCCAGCGGCTGGATCGTCAGCGCGAAACTCATCACCTGCCGCCCGCGTTCAGTGGCAGGAACCGCCGATGCCGTCCAGCCCCGGCGTGCGGAAACGGATCACGTCCTTGTGGCCGAGTCCGTTGTCGGCGAGCGACTTGTCGAAGTCGGGTTTCCAGGGCTTGCCGGACTTGAACCACTCGGCCTTGTCCCAGTCGATCTTCGCGAAGTCCGGGTGTGCGCCGAAGATGCCCGGGAACGCGCCCCGGCACATGTCGCCGAACTTCAGCGTCGGCGGGAAAGGCACCGCGAACGGCGCACACAACATCAGATGGTCCTCCCAGCCGACGAACAGCAGCGGCGCCGGGAACTTCTCCGGCGGATCCTTCGGCTCGAATTCGTACTTGCCAACGGCGGCGACGGCCATGTCGGTCTCCTCGTTGAATCGGTTGTCAGTTGCCGGTGGCGAGCTGGCGCCACGACTCGAAGTTCTTCTGGTCCTGCGAGCCTTCGTAGTCGAGGTTGTCGCGACCGAACTCCATCCGGTACCACTTCAGCAGTTCGGCCAGCGGATCGAAGTCGGGCTGGGTCGGATCGGCCTCGGGCGTGAAGCAGTTGCCCTGGTAGACCTGCTGCACCGGCAGCCAGCTCTGGATGTATTTCTCGGGCTCGTGGTCGAAGATCGACTTGCAGCCGTCCGAGCAGAAGTGGTACTTCAGCCGCTTGTAGTCGGACTCGCGGTAGGCGATCTTCGTCGCGTCGCCCGGCTCCGTGAAGAACATCGGGATCTGGCAGGTCTGGCACAACATCGGCAGCGTCTTGTTGTAGAACCGGCGTCCTTCGCCCGCCTCCTTGGCGTAGTGTTCCCACAGCGGCCGGTACAACTTGTCGAAGCTCTCCGGATACTTCTGCGACAGCCAGTCCAGGTCCTTGGCGCTCGGCACCCAGGTGTGGAACGGGGCCGCGGCACCGTAGTTGTAGAACACGTTCCACGCCTGGTGCGACAGGTGATCCTTGTCGAAGCAGGCCTGTTTCCAGCCCTGCGGGATCTTGACGCCGTAACGGGCCAGGTCGGCGAACAGCGCGCCGCCGTTCTGCTCGGCGTAGATCTCCCAGGCCTCCTTCCAGCTCATCACGCGCTTGGGCAGCATGTAGTCCATCATCATCGCCACCAGCGTCAGCACGCGGTAGCCGCGCCAGAACCACTTGTCGATCCAGCGCTGCACGATCGGCAGGTTGTCCGGGTCCTGCTCGAGGATGAACTTGATGATCTCCAGGCCCAGGGTCATGTGGCGCGACTCGTCGCTCTGCGCCGAGAAGCCGAAGGCCATCGCGCCCATGTCGCCGTTGTACGCGGCGCCGGAGATGAAGGGCACGAACAGCAGGTTGGTCAGCACGTATTCGAACGCGAAGCCGATCGCGATCATGTATTCGAACGGACCGGAGGTCATCGCGTCGTCGAAGAACGACTTGGGCACCGACAGGTACCAGACGCGGTCGTGCTGGTGGCGCCAGTTGGAGAACCCGTTGTAGAACTTGTTGTAGTTCGACAGCGAGTGCACCTGTGTCTGTGCATGGCGCATCTCGTCCAGGCTCTGCATCAGGCAGGCCACGCGCGGCCCCGCTCCCGGGAACTGGCGGCCGACGTGTGCGAAGCCGCGGTGCGCCATGTACTCGAGCGGCGTGACCCCGGTCAGGAACAGCTTGAGCGTGTTGATGTAACGCGCGTCGGTCAGGCCGAGGTGGCCGTTGTTCTGGTTGAAGGCGTCGATGATCGCGTACAGCTTGCGTTCCTTCTCGGCCTGGTACTTCCAGTAGGCGTCCATCGTCAGGCGGAACGGATCCTCGAACTTGCTCCAGTCGTGGATCTTGATGCCTTCGTATTCCATCAGCGGGTAGACGTCGCGGACCGCCTGGTAGGTCGGGGTCCATTCCAGGTCCCGCGTCATCAGGTTGTAGCGGTCCTTCAGGCCGAGCTTCTTGGAGACTTTCATGTCCATGGTCGTTCCTCCGGATTCGTCGTGGTGATCGGGATCGCGCGGCCCTGGCCGGGCCGGGACCGTCCGTCAGTGTTTCCAGCTCAGCGTGAACTCGTCGTCGGTCTCGTCGATGTGGCCCGAGAGGGTGATCAGGTTGACGTGCAGTTCCTGCAGGTCGAAGGGCCGCCCGATCGTCTCCTCGACGGTGGCGCGCCGGATGATCATCCGGCCGGGGACGTCGACCTTCACCATCGCCGGTTGTTCGTTGACGATCGCCTGCGGGTTGTCGGCGATGATCGCATCGACGATGCCGCGGCTTTCCTCGTTCTTCTGGAACGCGATGAACACATTCGACATGATCGATCTCCCGTTCAGGCGGTGACGCCGGCCTTGACCAGCCGGGCGTCGAGTCTGGCGTTGACGCGCTCGAGCGCCGCGCCGCCGTGTTCACCCATCGCCAGCTGCGCGATCGGCACCAGGGCATCGAAGGCGCGGCGCCGCCAGTGCGTCGACCACTTCGCGAGCAGTTCCCGGTTGGCCGCGTTCTCGGCGGCCCCGATCCGCAGGCAGGCGTCGACCCATTTCGAGGAATCGTCGAACCACTCGTGCTGGAACCGGGTCAGCATCGCGACCACCGGGCCGGCGCGGCCGGTGAACGCCGTCTCGACCTCGCCGTAGGCGAGCGGGAACAGCAGCCCGTCGAGCGCGACGTTCTGCGCGACATAGAGTTCGAACCAGTCCTTCAGCACGAACGTGTCCTCGACGTAGCGGCGCAGGGCCTGCCAGGCCGGTGCGTTCAGCCACGCGTGTTTCGCCGCCTCCAGGTCTCCGGTCTGGCCGAGTGCGAGACCCAGTCGTGTCAGGTACTGCGCGATGCCGAGCTGGTCCATGCCCTGGTAGAGGCACGGCTGGGTGATCGCGGTGCCGAAGCCGTAGGCACACATCGACGCGCCGTTCATGTTGGCGCCCCAGGCGACGTGACGCAGCGGCAGGTAGAAGTCGAGCGCCGTGCGGCGGGCCGCGTCGTCATACCCGTCGGCCAGGCCCCGGCTTTCGACGAAGTCGAAGTCGGCTTCGGCGTTCTCCTGCATCCGGGCCCGCGACTGCGTATAGGTGCCGTAGTAGTACTGGCGCGGATCCTTGAACACGTACCAGTCGGCCATCGTGATCGCGGTGCGCGAGGCATCGAAGATCTCGTGCTCCGGATCCCATGTCGGCCGGTAGTGCAGGTTCGAGGCCTGCAGGTCCATCGTCGCCTCGATGTAGCGCGAGGCCGCCTTGTCGGCGCCGATGCGCGCGGCGATGTGGTCGAAGGTCTGCCGCAGGGGCGTGATGCTGACGGTGCGAAGGTCGATCTGCATGATGTCGTCTTCTCCTCCTCGTTGTCGTGCCGATGCCCTGTCGCGCGGTTGGCCGGCGGGGCTCCAGGGCCTGTCAACAGACCCTAGTCGTTGCCGCCGCGCAGACGCCGGGTGCGCGCCGCGTGCAGGTTCCATTCCCATGGGTGGTCGTCGCTGTCCGGCCCGGCCTGCGACCCCGTGTGATGCGACGGCACCACCCGCTGCTGCGTGCAGAAGTCCTCGAACTGCGCACGTGGCATCACCATCTCCACGTACAAGCCGGGCTCGCCGACCGCGAACTCGAACTCGACCATCCCGTCGGCTCGGTCGTCGACGATCCGCACCCAGCGGGCGGACGGGTCGAACGAAGAAGGGGTGGGGGAGAAGTCGGTCATTGCGAGTCCGAATTGAGCGGCCTGTGATGCATCGACCATGCCAGCGAACGTGCCGGCGCGAAAATAATCGATAATCAACGGAAAAACGGAACGGCACCAATCGGTTCCCCGACACTGTTCGATCAGCGTCGCATGCGCGGCTTGGCACTTGCGCAGTGCAACTTCCGCGTTGCAGCATCATCAAAAGAGCAAATCGGCCATCGAGTCTTGATGATTTGATCAGATGATCCCGCGCTTGCGAGATGCCCTGTCGGGTGCCAAACTTTCTCATCTATCGATAATCCACCGTGCCCGATTCCAGACCACCACCGTTTCCGTCTGATGCCGACCTGCGTCGGCTGGTCCAGTTCACGTCGGGCGACGGTCGCATCTGGCTGGCCGGACAGCGGATGCTGCTGGTCCATGCGGCCGCGCTCGGCGCGTTGCGCAAGGAACTGATGCAGACGATCGGGCGCGAGCAGACACGGCGGCTGCTGCTGCGCGCCGGTTACGCCTCGGGTGAGGCCGACGCCCAGCTCGCCCGCCAGGTCCGCGGAGGTTCGGGGCTGTTCGAGATGTTCGCGGTCGGTCCGCAATTGCACATGCTCGAAGGGGCGGTCCGGGTCACCCCGGAGGTCTGCGAGATCGATCCGGCCAATGGCCGCTTCCACGGGATCTTCCGCTGGGAACATTCCTGGGAGGTCGAGACCCACGTCCGCGACTTCGGGCCGCAGCAGGAGCCGGTGTGCTGGATGCTGCTCGGTTATGCGTCGGGTTACACCAGCGCATTCATGGGCCAGCCGGTGCTGTACAACGAGATCGCCTGCGCGGCATGCGGGCAGCCGCACTGCCTGATCGAGGGCAGGCCGCTGGCCGAGTGGCCCGAGCAATACCGGATGGCTGCGGACTATCGCGCGGACTCGCTGATCCTGCGCATCGAGGACCTGCAGTCGCAGGTCGAGACCCTGCGCTCGTCGCTCGAACCCGCCGACGAGATCGGCCCTCTGGTCGGCCGCTCGAAGTCGTTCGCCGAGGCGCTGGGGTTGCTGCGCAAGGCCGCCGCTACCCAGGTCAGCGTGCTGCTGACCGGCGAGACCGGTGTCGGCAAGGAGCGTTTCGCGCGTGCGCTGCACATGCTCAGTCCCCGCCACGACAAGCCGTTCGTGGCGGTCAACTGCGCGGCATTGCCCGGGGAGCTGATCGAGAGCGAGCTGTTCGGCGCCGAAAAAGGCGCCTACACCGGCGCCGGCGCCGCACGCCCCGGGCGCTTCGAGCGCGCCGGCGGGGGCACGCTGCTGCTGGACGAGATCGGCGAGCTGCCGTTGCCGGCCCAGGCCAAGCTGCTGCGGGTGCTGC
>CADEEH010000223.1 GCA_902826305.1 uncultured Burkholderiales bacterium | reverse complement strand
CCTGGGCGGGCCTCCCCGCATCGCGGCATGGTGAATCTGGTCAGGTCCGGAAGGAAGCAGCCACAGCCGTTGTCCGCGAGTGCCGGGGTTCAGGCTCGCCCACCCTTCATCCAGCCGACCGACGTCCAGCCGCCCATCGAGGCCATCCGAACGCCGTGAGCCACCAGGTCCTTGCCCGCAAATGGCGGCCGCGCGAGTTCGCCGCGCTGGTCGGGCAGGATCACGTCGTGCGGGCGCTCGGTCACGCGCTCGACAGCGGGCGGCTGCACCACGCGTACCTGTTCACCGGCACCCGCGGCGTCGGCAAGACCACGATCGCCCGCATCCTCGCCAAGTGCCTGAACTGCGAGACCGGTGTCACCTCCAGGCCCTGCGGCGTGTGCCGGGCCTGTGTCGAGATCGACGGTGGCCGATTCATCGACTACCTCGAGGTCGACGCCGCGTCCAACCGCGGCGTCGACGAGATGACGCAGCTGCTCGAGAACGCGGCCTACGCACCGACGGCCGGACGTTACAAGGTCTACGTGATCGACGAGGTCCACATGCTGTCGGCGCACGCGTTCAACGCGATGCTCAAGACGCTGGAGGAGCCGCCGGCACACGTGATGTTCGTGCTCGCGACCACCGATCCGCAGCGGGTGCCGGTCACCGTGCTGTCGCGTTGCCTGCAGTTCAGCCTGCGCAACATGCCGGCCCCGGCGATCGCCTCGCACCTGGCCGACGTGCTCGGCCGGGAGGCGATCGAGTTCGAGCCGCCGGCGCTGGCGGCGATCGGTCGCGCGGCCGCGGGCAGCATGCGCGACGCGTTGTCGCTGCTCGACCAGGCGATCGCCTACGGCGCCGGGCGCGTCGGTGAACAGGCGGTGCGCGAGATGCTGGGCAGCGTCGACGCACGTCACCTGGGCCGGCTGGTCGATGCGCTGGTCGCCGGCGACGGTGCCGCGCTGGTGGCCGCCGGCGACGAGATGCTCGCGGCGAACGTGCCGTTCGACCGCGCGCTGGCCGATCTCGCCGCCTACCTGCAACGCGTCGCGCTGGCCGCCCACGGCATCTCCCCCGGCGAGGACGAGCCGCACGCGGCCGAGATCGCCGCGCATGCTGGGGTGATCGCCGCGGAGGACCTGCAGGTCTACTACCAGATCGTCATCCATGGTGCCCGCGATCTGCCGCTGGCACCGGACCCGCACGCCGGATTCACGATGACGCTGCTGCGGCTGTTGGCGTTTCGACCGTCCGCGGCGGATCCGGCTGGCGTGGCCGGCACACGTCGCGACGGGACTGCCGAGCCCGCGAACCTGCCCGCAGCACCGATGCGTACCGGGGCGGCGCCACCGGCCCGGGCCGCGACCGCATCACCCCCGATGACCTCGTCGGTGGCACCGGCCGGCCGACCCGCCCCGCCGACTTCCTTCCGGAGCGCGGCTGCGGCAGCACCCGCGCAGCCTTCCTCCACCCCGCGGCCACCGCCGTCCCGCCCGCCGTCGCCCCAGGCGTCATCGGCCGCGGCGCCTGCGGCAACGAGTCCGTCGGCGCGCACGTTCGATGGCGACTGGCCGGCGCTTGCCCGCGTGCTGCCGGTGACCGGATTCGGCCTGCAGTTCATGCAGCAGAGCGAACTGCTCGATCACGACGGGCTGTCGTTCCGCGTGCGGGTGCCGATCAAGGCGCTGGCCGACGCGCCGACCGTGGGCAAGGTGCGTGATGTCTTGAGTGCCTGGTTCGGCGCGCCGTGCCGGCTCGCCGCCGAGGTCGGCAGCGTCGGCGGCTCGACCGCGGCGGCGGCGGTCAGCGCCGAACGTGCGAACCGCGTCGCCCAAGCGCGCGAGTCGATCGAAGCGGACCCGTTCGTCCAGGAGCTGCTGACCGATTTCGGTGGCAGGATCGTCCCGGATTCGGTCCGGCCCAGTGAATGAAATCGCCGTACCCGTCGTCCCGGGGATACGCGCCGTCTCGAGGAGCACACAGATGATGAAGAACCAGCTCGCCGGCCTGATGAAACAGGCCCAACAGATGCAAGAGAACATGCGCAAGATGCAGGAGCAGCTCGCGCAGGTCGAGGTCGAAGGGCAGTCGGGTGCCGGCCTGGTCAAGGTGACGATCACCTGCCGCAACGAGATCAAGCGGATCGCGATCGACCCGAGCCTGGTCGGCGACGACAAGGACATGCTCGAGGACCTGGTGGTGGCCGCGGTCAACGACGCGCTGCGTCGCGCCGAGCAGACCGCCAACGAGAAGATGGGCAACCTGACCTCCGGGCTCGGTCTGCCCCCCGGTTTCAAGCTGCCGTTCTAGGCCCTGGTGGCCGTGAGCCGGCAGGCCAGGTCACCCGCGGCGTTCGAGTCGCTGATCACCGCGCTCAAGCGGCTGCCGGGGGTGGGTGCGAGAACGGCGCAGCGCTTCGCATACCACCTGCTGCAGCACGATCGCGACGGGGCGTCCGCGCTCGCGGCAGCACTTGCCGGGTCCCTCGAGCGCATCCGGCACTGCGCGCGCTGCAACACGTTCACCGAGTCCGAGATCTGCGCGACCTGCGCCTCGACGCGACGTGATCCGTCGCTGCTGTGTGTGGTCGAGACCCCGGCCGACCAGTTGACGGTCGAGCAGACGCTGTCGTACCACGGGCTGTACTTCGTGCTGATGGGCAGGCTGTCGCCGCTGGACGGCGTGGGGCCGCAGCAGATCCATCTCGAGCGGCTGCTCGCCCGTGCCGGCGACGGTGTCGTCCAGGAAGTGATCCTGGCCACCAACTTCACGCAGGAAGGCGAGGCGACCGCGTTCTACATCGCCGAGAAGCTCAAGGCCCGCGGCCTGAAGCTGTCGCGACTCGCGCGTGGCGTGCCGATCGGCAGCGAACTCGAGTACGTCGACGCCGGCACGATCGCGCAGGCGCTTCGCGAGCGGCGCGACGTCGATGACTGATCGTGACGGGAAGTCGGCGCCGGATCCGTCGTCCGGGCGTTCCGGACCGGCGCAGGGTCCGCTCGCCGGCGTGCGGGTGCTCGAACTCGGCCAGCTGATCGCCGGACCGGTCGCCGCGCGGCTGTTCGCCGAGTTCGGCGCCGAGGTGGTCAAGGTCGAACCGCCGCCGCGCGACGGCAAGGTCGGCGGCGACCCGCTGCGCAAGTGGCGCAAGCTGCATCCGGACGACCCGTCGGGCACGTCCTTGTGGTGGTCGGTCCAGGCGCGCAACAAGCGCTCGGTGACGATCGACCTGCGCCATCCGGAAGGCCAGCAGGTCGTGCGGCGGCTCGCCGCCCGCGCCGATATCCTGATCGAGAACTTCCGTCCCGGCGCACTCGAGCAGTGGAACCTGGGCTACGAGACCCTGGCCGCCGACAATCCGGGACTGATCCTGGTGCGCCTGTCCGGCTACGGCCAGAGCGGTCCGTACCGCGATCGCCCGGGCTTCGGCGCGATCGCCGAGGCGATGGGTGGCATGCGCTATGTGAGCGGCTTCCCGGACCGGCCCCCGGTGCGGATGAACCTGTCGATCGGCGATTCGCTGGCCGCGCTGCATGCGGTCATCGGCGCGCTGATCGCGCTGCACCACCGGCGCGCCGGCGGCCGCGGACAGGTCGTGGACGTCGCCTTGTACGAGGCGGTGTTCAGCATGATGGAAAGCACGGTGCCGGAGTTCGATCGCTACGGCATCATCCGCGAACGCACCGGCACCAACCTGACCGGCATCGTGCCGTCGAACACCTATCCGACCTCGGACGATCGCCACGTCGTGATCGGCGGCAACGGCGACTCGATCTTCAGGCGACTGATGCAGGCGATCGGCCGAGCCGATCTGGCCGATGATCCGGCACTTGCCGACAACACCGGTCGCTCGCGTCGGGCCGCCGAGATCGACGCGGCGATCTCGGCCTGGACGTCGAGCCGTCCCCTCGACGACGCGTTGCGGGTGCTGGCCGAGGCCGATGTGCCGAGCGGTCGCATCTTCAGCGTCGCCGACATGTTCGACGATCCGCAGTACACCCAGCGCGGGATGATCGAGCGCCGCGAGCTGGCCGACGGGACGCCGCTCGCGGTGCCCGGCGTGGTGCCGAAACTGTCGGCGACCCCCGGTGCCACACGCTGGCTCGGTCCGGCGCTCGGTGCCGACACCGAGGCCGTGCTGCGCGACGCCGGCTACGCTGACGAGGACATCATCCGGCTGCGCGAGGCGGGCGCGATCTGAACGGTCGTCCCGCCGCTCCGATCAGCGAACCGCGGACTTGATCGCCGCCGACCAGCGGGTCGCGATCTTGTCTTCACCGGATGGGTTCGGATGCGTGCCGTCGTGGGTGTCGACACCCACGGCGGCATTGAACCCGCTCGACTGATCGACGACGATCACCGGCGAGGCGGTCGTGCCGACCTGCCCCGGCAGCAGTGCGATCTTGCCATTGAGTTCGCTGATACCGGCTGCCGCGCCGGCGACGGTGCTGGGAATGATCTGGGCGACGAGGATCTTGACGTTCGGGCTGACCTGGCGCAGCCGCGCGATCACCGTCGTGATGTCGACGATCGTCGAATCGCTGGTCTGGGCGGTGTTTCCGCCGACGAACTGGAACACGTCGTTCGAACCCAGGTGGATCAGCGCGATGTCGGCGGCATTCGCAACGGTCAAGCCCTGCAGGTTCACCGCCACCTCGTCGGCACGTTTGCCCCAGAACCCCTCGTGCTGCACATCGAAGTCCGGATTCGGCGGCGCACACTCCGCGACCCCGGTGCTGAAGTTCGCATTCAACGTCTGCCGGCCGACGAAGTCGAAGCTGATCGCGTCGGCTACCAGCTCGGCATCCGCGGCCAGTTTCTGCTGCAGCGCGCGCCGATAGCTGTTGCGTGCGCAGTCACCCTGGGTGATCGAATCGCCGACGGCGACGATCTTGAACGTCTGCGGCGTCGGCGCGGGCGCGGGCGCCGGCGTCGGTGTCGGCGCGGGGGTTGGTGCCGGTGCGGGCGTGGGCGTATCGGAACCGCCGCCCCCGCACGAGGCGGAGACGATCGCGGTGACGATCAGCGTGGCAAGCGTCAGGGAAGTTTTCATCATGTTCCGCAGGACAATAAATCTCACTCGCCGCTCGGCGGCGCAACCGTCTCCTCGGCTGGCTCTTCCGGGGCCGGGCTCGCCTTGTCTCGGCGGCGCCGGCAACTGCAGGGATGCGTGGTCGGGACCTCGGGGGTTCGCAGGGTACGCGGCCGATGTCGTCCGGGGCGAATGTTACCAGAGCCGACAGACCGCCGAGCCCCGTCCGGGCAGCCCGCAGCTCACGCAAAAGCGGGAGGATGAACGAGTCCGCGCCCGGTGGCGATGCGGTATTTCTCGAAGATGGCACTGTCGGATGCACGCGACGAATCAGGTAAGCTGGCACGCCGTCGCCCGGGGCGGTCGCCGTCCCGGGGCCAGGCCACGAACAGACCGGAGACAACCATGTTTCGCCGAACCTTCATCGCCGCCCTGCCGGCGGTCGTGCTCACATGCGCCCCGCTCGCGGCGCGCGCGCAGGCGCTCGAAAAGCCGAAGCTGACGATCGCCGTCGGTGGCAAGGCGGCCTTCTACTACCTGCCGCTGACCATCGCCGAGCAGAAGGGCTACTTCAAGGAGGAGGGCCTGACCATCGAGATCGCGGACTTCGCCGGCGGCTCGCAGGCGCTGCGTGCGGTCGTCGGCGGGTCCGCCGACGTGGTCTCGGGTGCCTACGAACACACGATCAACATGCAGGCCAACAAGCAGTACTTCCGCGCGTTCGTGCTCCAGGGTCGCGCGCCGCAGATCTCGTTGGGCGTGGGCAAGGCGAAGGCCGGATCGGTCAAGACCGCGGCCGACCTGAAGGGTCTGCGGATCGGCGTGTCGGCACCCGGGTCGTCGACCAACATGATGGCCAACTACGTCATCGCCAAGGCGGGCCTGAAGGCATCGGACGTATCGTATGTCGGCGTCGGCACCGGCAGCGGGGCGCTGGCCGCCTTGCGCTCGGGCCAGATCGACGCGATCGCCAACGTCGATCCGGTGATGACGATGCTCGAGCAGTCCGGCGACGTCAAGCTGATCGCCGA
>CADEEH010000222.1 GCA_902826305.1 uncultured Burkholderiales bacterium | reverse complement strand
GCACGCCGGAGGTCGACGCGTTCCAGGACCGGATCATCGACGAGGTGTTCACGGTGATCGCCGCCAAGGACATCGTGCTGCCGGACAGCGACGTGCCGGAACGGATCAAGGAGGTCTGCTTCAGGCGCTACAACAAGCCGTCGATGCTGCAGCACATGGAGCGCGGCCAGCGCACCGAGATCGACGCGATCAACGGCGCGCTGGTGCGCGAGGCGAAGACGCTGGGCATCGCCACGCCGTGCAACGAATCACTGGTGGCGATCGTCAAGGGACTGGAACGGCACCGGCGGCAGGTGCTGCACGAGCCGACGATCGACTACGGCGCGCTGGAGGCGCAGGCGGCAAACGAGCAGCGGCCCGCGCGTGGCGGCGAAGGCCGCCCCGGCGGCTCGTGATGTCCACTCATCCGAACTCGAGGAGCCGCCATGTGCCTGTCATGTGAACGGATGCGTCGCCGCTTCTCGCGCCGGGGGGGCGGTGTGGTTCGGCGCGGCCGGCCCGCGGTCGGCGATGGCACTGCGATACCCGGTGGTGCCGGCCCGGCGCCGGGTACGGCGACCAACCCCGCGATCCTCGGCCACGGCGCGTGGCGCTACGAGGTTCGTGCCGGATGGGGCGAACTGCCCCCCGGGATGCACTACGTCGACGCGACCGCGGTCTGCGTCGACAGCCGGGACAACGTGTACGTGTTCAATCGCAGCAAGGATCCGGTGATCGTCTTCGATCGCCACGGGAAGTTCCTGCGCTCGTGGGGACAGGACGCGGGCTTCGTCAACGCACACGGCGCGTTCGCCGGGCCGGACGACATGTTGTACCTGACCGACGACAACGGCCATGCGGTGCGCAAGTTCACACCGGAGGGCCGGCTGCTGATGACGATCGGCACACCGGGCACGCCGGCGCGGCCCTTCGGCGGCGATCCGTTCAATCGCTGCACCCACACCGCGTTGTCACCCGAGGGCGAGATCTACGTCTCCGACGGCTATCTGAACGCACGGGTGCACAAATATTCTCCCGATGGGCGGTTGCTCCTGTCGTGGGGCGAACCGGGCACCGATCCGGGCGAGTTCAACCTGGTGCACAACATCGCCTGCGACGATGCCGGGCTCGTTTACGTCGCCGACCGCGAGAACCATCGTGTGCAGGTGTTCGATTCCGATGGCCGCTACCAGGGCCAGTGGAACAACCTGGCTCGGCCGTGCGGGCTGTTCGTGACCCGCGGGCCGCAGCCGCTGGGCATCATCGGTGAACTCGGGCCGGAGACGGTGGCCACGCTGACCCGCGGCGTGCCGAACCTGGGGCCTCGGGTGACAATCGTCAGCGCCGGCGGTGAACTGATCGCACACCTGGGCACGCAGCCGATCGGCGAGGGGCCGGGGCAGTTCATCGCCCCGCACGGGATCGCGGTCGACTCGCGCGGCGACATCTACGTGGCCGAGGTGTCGAACACCTACTGGCCGGTGCTCTTCGGCGAGAAACCCGACCACGAACTGCGCAGCCTGCAGAAACTGGTCCGGCTGGGCTGAGCCGCGCGCCGGCCTTGCCGGCTACATCGCGATGCCGCCGTCCACGTTGTACACGTGGCCGGTCACGAAGGACGCCTGCGCGGAGGCCAGGAAGGCGATCACCGCAGCGATCTCCGCCGGCTGCGCGCCGCGACCGATCGGTGTCATGCCGACGATCCGATCGAGCATGCCCGGCGCGGCGCGGTCGAGCTGGCGCTGCACCAGGGCCGTCAGCGTCAGTGCCGGTGCGACCGCGTTCACGCGGATCCCGGAACGGGCGAATTCACGCGCCAGCGCCTTGGACAGCGCAATCACCGCGCCCTTGGACGTGGAGTAGGCGGACGTGCCGAGCAGCCCGCCGCCACGCTGGGCCGCGACCGAGCTGACGTTGACGATCGCGCCGCCGGCCTGCTGCTGCATCACCGGAATGATCGCCTGGCAGCAGTTCCAGACGCCGGTGGTATTGACGCGCATCACGCGTTCGAAGTCGGCCAGCGAGATCTCGAGGAACGGGCTCGAGCTCTCGACGCCCGCGTTGTTGACCAGGACGTCGATGCGGCCGCTCTCGGCCAGCGTCGCCTGGACCATCGCCCGCACGCTGTCGGGATCGGCGACATCGACCACGGCGGCGCTCGCCGACAGGTTCTGTGCCCGCAGTCGCGCGGCGGCCGCCTGCGCGCCGGGGCCATCGATGTCGGCGATGACGACATGATGGCCTTGAACGGCCAGGGCCGATGCGGTCGCCTCGCCGATGCCGGCGGCCGCGCCGGTGACGATCGCCACGGAAGTTCGAGTGTCCATCGTTCAGTCCTTCAGCAGGCTCGGAAGCCAGGTCGACAAAGCCGGAATGTACGTGACCAGCAGCAGTACCGCGAGCAGTGTGATCAGGAAGCGCCAGATCGCCGCGGTGATGCGATCCAGGCTGATGCCGGCGATGCCGGCGGTGATCACCAGTGTCGGCGCCACCGGCGGGGTGATCAGGCCGACCACCAGGTTGACCACGACGATCACGCCGAAATGCACCGGGTCGACGCCGAGCTGCTTGACGAGCGGCAGCAGCACGGGCACCGCCAGTATCAGCGCCGGGGCGACGTCCAGCACGGTGCCCAGCACCAGAAGGAATACGTTGATCAGCATCAGCTGCAGGACGACGTTGGTCGTCCAGCCCATCATCGTCGCGGCGATCTCCTGCGGCACACGTTCGACGGTCATCAGCCAGGCGAACAGCGTCGAGGTGGCGACCAGGAACATCACCACCGCGGTCCCGGTGACCGTGCTGCGCAGCACCGTCGCGACATGGTTCCAGCGCAGATCCCGATGCACCAGCGTGCCGATGACGAGGGCGTAGGCGACCGCGGCGACGCCGGCTTCGGTCGGTGTGAACACCCCGCTCAGGATGCCGCCGAGGATGATCACCGGCATCATCAGTGCCCACACCGAGCGGCGCAGTTCGGTCGCGAATTCCCGCCAGGTCGCGCGTGGTTCGCGGGGGTAGTCGTTGCGCACCGCCTCCCAGTAGCAGACGATCATCAGCGCCAGCCCGATCACGATGCCGGGCAGGATGCCGGCAATGAACAGGTCGGCGATCGACACACCGGCGAGCACACCGTAGAGCACCATCGGGATGCTCGGCGGGATGACCGGCCCCATCACCGCGCTCGAGGCCACCAGCGCCGCCGAGAAGGACGGGTCGTAGTTGCGCCGGGTCATCGCGGGGATCAGCGCCGAGCCGATCGCCGCCGCGTCGGCGACCGCCGAACCCGACACACCGGAGAAGAACATGCAGGAGACGATCGCCACCATCGCCAGGCCACCGCGGAAGTGGCCGACCAGCGTGCTCGCCAACCGGACGATGCGTCCGGAGATGCCGCCATGATCCATCAGGCCGCCGGCCAGGATGTAGAACGGGATCGCCATCAGCGGGAACGAGTCGAACGCGGTGAACATCCGCTGATCGAGGATCGCCAGCGGGTAGCGGTCGCTGACGAGCAATGCGGCGAGCCCGCCCAGTCCCATCGCGAACGCGACCGGGACGTTGGCCAGCAGCAGCGCGACGAAGACGACGGACAGCGTGAGGGCCACGGTCGGCCTTCGTCAGACCGGGCCGGCGTGCCGGCGCTGGCGCACGGCATCGGCGACGAAAATCAGCATCAGCAGCGCGCTGAGCGGAAACGCGAGGTAGACATACCCGATCCTGAACTGCGTCGCCGGGGTGAACTGGCCCAGGCCCGATTCGATCAGTTCGACCGATGAAACCAGCATCGCCAGGCTGAACACGGCCACGCACAGGTCGACACCGATCATCACCCGGTGGGCCGCCCCCGGCGACAGGGCGCGCACGAGGCTCTCGTAGCCCGAGTGCTGGCCCAGGCGATACGCCAGGGATGCACCGAGCAGGCACAACCAGACGAACAGGTAACGCCCAATTTCCTCGGTCCAGGCGAGTGACAGATTGAGCGCGTAGCGGAACAGCACCTGCGCGAAGATGACGGCGACCATCGCGACCAGCAGTGCGCTGGTGCCGATCCCGAGCCAGCGCTCGACGACCCGCGCCGATCGTTCGAGTACGCCCGGGGAGGTCTCCGGGTGCGCCCGGCGCGGGTCTTGTCCGCGCCTCACTTCGTGTTCACGATCCGGTCGTACAGGTCCTTGCCCAGACGCTGGGCGTGATTGGCGTGGGTCGCCTTCGCCGCGGCGACGAACTGCGTGGTGTCAACGTCGACGAACTGCATGCCCTTGGCCTGCAGATCCTTGGCCAGCTGTTGTTCGTTGTCCCAGACGAGCCGGTTCTCGAACGCGGTCGCTTCGCGAGCGGCCTCCTGGATCGAATCACGAAGCTCCGGTGACAGCTTCTGGAATGTCTTCTCGCTCATCGCCAGGGCGACGTAGCCGTAGACATGGTTGGTGCGCACCAGGTACTTCTGCACTTCGTACAGCTTCGCGCTCCAGATGATCGCCAGCGGGTTCTCCTGGCCGTCGATCACCTTCTGCTGCAGGCCGGTGTAGACCTCGCCGAACGCCATCGGGGTCGGATTCGTGCCGAAGGCACGCCAGGCATCGACGGAGACCGGGATCTCGGGCACGCGAATCTTCATGCCCTTGACGTCGGCGATGCCGGCGACCGGCTTGTTGACCGTGAGCTGGCGCGGTCCGCGTTCCCACCAGCCGAGCACGCGGATGCCCGACTTCAGCAGCGAACCCGCTAGTTCATCACCGATCGGGCCGGCGAGCACGGCCCGCATGTGGGTCACGTCGCGAAAGATGTACGGGATCTCGAGCAGTCCGAGGCTGGGTACGAAGTTCGACAACACGCCGGCGTTGAGCGAGAAGTCGACACTGCCCAGCCGCATCCCTTCGGCCATGTCGCGGTCGTTGCCGAGCTGCGAGCCGGGGAAGACCTGAACCTTCGCCGCACCCCGGGTCCTCTGTTCGACCAGTTCCGCGAACTTCTGCGCGCCGGCCTGCCAGTTGTCCTTCGGATCGGCCGAAGCGACGTGGCCGAGCTTGAGGGTCACCTGCGCGACGGCCGGGCCGCCGACGAGTGCGAGCAGCGCGACCAGTGCGAAGGCGAATCGGGCGAGCGGTTGTAGCGGGCTTGGATGGACCATCACACGTCTCCGGAGCGATGGCGCGATTCTGTGAAGCCGTGGCCGGCGTGGCAATCGATTAAAAGTCGGTCAGATGTGAGGAAAGCTGAGGCGGACACCGGCCGTCGGTCCGGCACGCGGCCGCGGGCGTGGCCGCGTGAGCTTTTCTCTCAGGCCGTTGAATTCATATCGATTGCCCGCCGGTGCCGCCGCTGCTTAGCATCCGACGCATGTCGGACTCGCGACATCACCATCAGGAGAAGTCATGTCAAACGAACAATCGTCTCACAAGCCGCGCGCCCGCTGGCTGCCGCGGGTCCTGGTCGCCGGCCTGGTGCTCGCCGGCGCGACCGCCAGCGCCGCCGACTTCAAGGATCGATCGATCCGGATCAGTTACGTCACCGCCAAGGACAGTCCGTACGGGCTTGGCGTGACGAAATTCGCCGAACTCGCGGCCCAGAAGAGCGGTGGCAATCTCAAGATCCGCGGCTTTTCCGACGGTCAGCTCGGTGCCGAGGTGCAGTCGATCTCGTCGGCACAGGGCGGCGTCATCGAGATGGCGCTGGTGTCGACCGCCGCAGCGGCCGGAAACGTCAAGGAGTTCGGGCTCTTCGACCTGCCGTTCCTGTTCAGCGAGGACAAGGAGGCCTATGCGGTGCTCGACGGCCCGGTCGGCCGGCAACTGCTCGACAAGCTTCCCGACAAGGGATTGGTCGGCCTGTGCTACTGGGAGGTCGGGTTCCGCCACGTCACCAACAGCCGGCACCCGGTGAACAAGGTCGAGGACCTGCGCGGCCTGAAGATCCGCACGATCCAGAACCCGGTCTTCGTCGATGTCTTCAACACACTCGGCGCGAACGCGGCACCGATGGCTTTCACCGAGGTCTACACCGCGCTCGAGACCAAGGCGCTGGACGGCCAGGAGACGCCGTACAACGTGATCTACACCAGCAAGTTCTTCGAAGTGCAGAAGTACCTGAGTGCGACGAAGCACATCTACGG
>CADEEH010000221.1 GCA_902826305.1 uncultured Burkholderiales bacterium | reverse complement strand
TCGGTCGCGGCGTCGAGCCACCGGCCGATGAACGGACCCCAGCGATGCCATGCCTCGGCCGCCGACTGCCATTGCTGGCGCGTCGTCTCCTTGAAGCGGACCGGATCGAATGTCGGCTGCAGGACCGTATTCATGGCGCACTCCTCGAGCTGTAGGACTGGAGGCACAGGTTACGGCGCCGAGGTGTGCTCGACTGCTCCAGATTCTGGAGCGATCGGCGACGAGTGGAGCCGGTCCAGAATCTGGAGTGGACAGCCGCAGGTGGGAGCGCTAGCGTCGAGCGGCGCGAGCCATCCGCCCGATCGCAGCGAATCCGGAGGTTGACACCATGATCGACTACGGTCAGTTCTGCACGGTCGCTCGAGGCGCCGAAGCCATCGGCGATCGGTGGACCCTGCTCGTGGTGCGCGAGCTGCTCTGCGGCAGCCACCGGTTCAACGCGATCCATCGCGGCGTGCCGAGGATGTCGGCGTCGCTGCTCGCGCAACGGTTGCGCAGTCTCGAACAGGTCGGTGTCGTCGAGCGTCGTGATGCGAATGGCCACGGCACCGAGTACCGACTGACCCCGGCCGGCGAGGAACTGCGGCCGATCGTGCTGGCGCTCGGCCATTGGGGCGCCCGCTGGATCGGCGGCCGCCTGAAGAAGGATCAGCTCGACGCCGGCTTTCTGATGTGGGACATCAGCCGATTCGTCGATGTCGCGGCGTGCCCGCGCGAGCGGTGCATCGTCATCCATTTCCGCTTCACCGATGCACCCGAAGGCGAACGTCGGTGGTGGCTCGTCATCGATCGCGGGGCCGAGGCGAACCTGTGCCGCGACGATCCGGGCCTGGAGCGGACCCTCGTGATCGAGGGCACGGTGCGTGCGCTGACCGAGGTCTGGACCGGCGACCGCGAGGCCGCCGACGCCGTCGACGAGCGCGCGCTCCGATTGAGCGGCTTGGCCGCCGATCGACGCGATGTCTGGCGCTGGCTCGGCCGGAGCCTGTTCGCCGGCACGCGCGCGGCTCGATCGACCCCGGATGCCAGGACCCGTGTCCGGTCCCTGGCGTGATGACCGCGGACGCGGCCGGCGAGTCGTCAGAACGCCCCCCCCGGGATCGCGTCCGGCGGCCAGGCGCATGGTCGACGCATGCGAGAATCATCCATCGGCCGCGGTATCGCCGCGACGGATCGGAGAAGATCGATGTTCGCCAGCGCGCAACGGATACTCGCAGGCACCGCCGGCTGGTGGCTGCTCTCGGCAACCACTCCTGCCATCGCACAACATCACCCGGCGCCGGCGGCCGGCCATCCCGCTTCACCCCAGTCGATGCACGTGACGACGACACCCGCCGCAAAGGACGCGCGCGACAGCGCAGGCGTCGAACACGCGATGAACGCGTTGTTCGACAAGCCGGAAGCCCCGCTGAAGGTCGCGCCGATCTCGATCGAAGGCGTGCACGCGGTCGCCGGCTGGATCCAGGGTGATCGCGGTGGCCGCGCGCTGCTGCGCAAGGAGGCCGGTCGCTGGTCGATCGAGGTCTGTGGCGGTGATGGCCTGCGCAGCGCGGATGTCCTTGCCATCGCCGGGATCGACCGATCGACCGCCATCCGGCTTGCCGCCAAGGTGGCCGACGCGGAGAAGACGCTGCCTGCCGACGATGTCCGCAAGTTCGCGTTGTTCGAAGGGCTGCTCGACGTGAAAGGCGACGTCAAGCACGGACACGGCGGGCAGACCGGCCACGGTGGCCCGGCGCATCACGGGGCACCCGCGGGCCATGCCGGGCCGGCGGCCCACGGGCCCGCCGGCCAGGGCAATGCCCACGCGAAGTAGTGTCCCGTGGCGGAGAGGACGGGATTCGAACCCGTGAGGGGCTGTTAACCCCTACTCGCTTTCCAGGCGAGCGACTTCAACCGCTCATCCACCTCTCCGGACCCGGGCGGATTCTAGCAGTCCGGCGTCCGGTGCGTGGCCGGCGGGACCGGCGCGTGGACGAGCGGTCGACCCGGGGCCGGCGGAGGTGCCGGCCCGGGCCGCTATTTCAGGCTCCTCACGTAGGCGATCACCTTCAGCATCTCGTCCTGCGTGATCTCGCGTCGCGAGAACGCCTGCATCGCGCCGAACGCGCCCCCGTACATCACCGCGAACATGCCGACGTCCGTGGCGGTCTGCGGGTAGACGAAGGTCGGTCCGCGCAGCGACGGCCCCATCTTGCCGCTGGCATCGGCGTTGTGGCAGACCTGGCACCACTGCTCGTACAGCGCCTTGCCTTGGGTGATCGCAGCCGCGTCCCCGACGTAGCCGTTGACACCGGTCGACTTGAACTCCTTGAGGGCTGCAGTCTCGGGCTCGCCCGGCCTGAGCGCCGTCTCCATCGGCTTGCCGTTCAGGGCATTCGGAAAGACGATCTCCGCGCCGGGCGCGGATCCCGCGATCGCCGCGCCCAGCGCGACCCCCCCTGCCCGCAGCGCCAGCCAATGACGAACCGGCCCGCGAGGGGCCGGGTTCGTCACACTCTGGGCACGCGGGCAGGTATCGGCTGCCGGACGGGGCCCGGCAGCGCCCTGCCCGGGCCTCAACGCATCGGCGCGACTTCCGCGCCTTGCGGGACCATCGCCACGGGGAGCACCCGCCACAACGCGCCCTTCGGATTGACCGTCGGCCCCTTGTCGTCGGTATAGAAGCAGTAGCAGTTGGTCGCCAGCACGGTCCCGTCGGCATCCAGGTTGCCGGCGGTGAACTGCAGCGGCGTCTGGCCGAATTCCTGCAGCACCCACTTCTTGCCGCCGGTGTCCCAGGCGACACCGAACAGGCGACCGGTGCACCAGTCACCGACCAGGTAGGTGTCGGTGAGACCGCCGTAGTTGGCCACGCCCAGACCTTGCGCCGAACAGCCCCAGCCGGTGGTCACCTTCGGTGCGCCCGGGTACGGCTCCTGGTGCGGATACTCGGCAACCGGCAGCGCACCGACGATCGGACACTTCTCGCCGGGCCCCGTGGTCGGATGACAGTGCGAGCCCTGGTTCATCTTCCAGCCGTAGTTGACTCCACCCTTCACATTGGCCGGCTGCCAGTTGATCTCCTCCCAGTGGTTCTGGCCGACATCCGCGATGAACAGATCGTTGGTGCGCTTGTTGAAGTGGAACATGTACGGATTGCGCAAGCCGTAGGCCCACATTTCCGGACGCGACCCGATCTGGTTCGCGGTGAATCCCTGCTCGGTGATGCCGAACAGCGACATCAGCTGCGTCTTGTCCGCCGCAGCCATCGGGTTGTCCTTCGGGATCCGGTACGCGACGTCGTCCGGCGTGTCGACATCGATGCGCAGGATCTTCGACAGCATCGTGTTCAGGTTCTGGCCCGCGTTCAATGGATCACCCTCCCAGCCACCGTCACCCTTGCCGATGTACAGGAAGCCGTCGGGACCGAACGTGATCATTCCGCCGTAGTGGTTGTAGTACGGCTGTGGGATGTTCATGATCCCCTTGGCGGTCTTCGACAGCTGCTCCTTGCTGATCTGGTTCGGGCTCGACTTGTCGACGGTAAAGCGCATCACCAATGACGCGCCGTTGAACGGCAGCGACGAGTAGTGCACGTAGACGAAGCCGTTGTCCTTGAACTTCGGGTGCAGCGCGATCGACCACAGGCCCTGCTCGACGAAACCGGTGGCGACGTCGCTGCCCAGCGGATTGAAGTTCGTCAGGTCGAGGAACGGCTCCTTCTGCACGCTGCCGTCCCTGTTGACGACGCGCACGCGTCCGACCCGCTCGACGACGAAGATGCGTCCGCTGCCGTCGTTGGCGGCCGTGACACCGACCGGATCGTTGAAGCCGTCGGCCACCTTCACCAGCGCGAGCTTCGGCGCATTGGGAATGGCGCCGCCGGGCCGCGCGACCTCGGCGGGTGTCGCCGGCACGGTCTGCGCCTGGGCAAACGAGGACAGGGCGATGGATGCTGCCATCGCCCATTGGGTGTGCTTCATTTCTCCTCCGATGATTGTTTTGAATCGTCCGGGCGATGAGGCAGCGGGCCCGAAATCCACCGGCAGGGTTGCCGGGCGATCGAGTCTTGGTCTTCGCTGCGGCGCGCGTCAAGGCGGACGCGTCGATGCTGCAGCACGTCGGGAAGGATTCACCGTGGCGGACGGGAATCGGTCACGGCCGAGGGAAGGGAACCGGCAACGTTCTCACACGCCCCCGGAAAGCAGAACGCCCGGCGGGTGCCGGGCGTTCTGCGATCGAAACGCGGATCAGCGCGTCATGCCGCCTTCAGGTTCGGATACCTGACGTGCTCGACCAGCGCCTGCGTCTCGCGCGACGGCGCCGGCGTCAGCAGGCTCACGATGAGGATCACCGCGAAGCCCAGCGGCACGCCGAAGAATCCGGCCGAGATCGGCTGGATGTCCCACCACAGGTTGGTGACCGGCGCCGCGCGCGGGATGTCGAAGAAGATCTCGCGCAGCCACGGCTGGGTCAGCATCATGTAGTAGAACGTGATGCCGAAACCGGCGATCATTCCCAGCGTCGCCGCGATGCCGGTGGTCCGCTTCCAGAAGATGCCGAGCACCAGTGCCGGGAAGAATCCGGCCGCCGCCAGCGAGAAGGCCGCCGACACCAGGAACAGGATGTCGGCCGGCTTCTGTGCCGCCACCAGTGCCGCGGCGATCGCGACCACCAGCAACAGGATCTTCGACAGCAGCACGCGACGGGCGGTCGGCGCGTTCGGGTCGATCATCTTGTAGTAGAGGTCGTGTGACAGCGCGTTGGCGATCGTCAGCAGCAGGCCGTCGGCGGTCGACAACGCGGCGGCCAGGCCACCGGCGGCGACCAGGCCCGAGATCACGTACGGCAGGCCCGCGATCTCCGGTGTGGCCAGCACGACGATGTCCTGTCCGATCGCGATCTCCGCGCGCTGCACGATGCCGTCGCCATTGACGTCGGCCAGCGTGAGCAGCGTCGGATCCACCTTCTGCCACGACTGCACCCAGGTCGGCAGCGACGAGAACGCCGTGCCGACGACGTCGTTGTAGATCACGAACTTGACCAGCACCGCAAGGGCCGGGGCCGTGAAGTACAGCAGGAAGATGAAGAACAGCGACCAGGTCACCGATGCCCGCGCCTCCTTCACCGACGGCGTCGTGTAGTAACGCATCAGGATGTGCGGCAAGGCGGCCGTGCCGACCATCAGGCAGAAGACCAGCGCGAGGAAGTTCTTGCGCGAGACATCGCGTGCCTTCTCGTCCTTGCCGGGGAACGCCTCGCCGTGGCGCAGGATCGGCGCGGCACGCGCGGTGAGCCCGGCCTCCTTGGCCCACGCGGCGCGGGCGTCGGCCTCGGACTTCGGGTACTTCGCGAGTGCGTCCTCGGCTTTCCTGACCTCGGCCTCGGGCGCGTTGTCCGCCTTCAGCTTCGTCACCTGCGACTCGAGCGAGGCCTTGCCGTCGGCATACGCCTTGGGCACGTCCTTCAGCTTGGCCGCACCGGCCTCGGCGCGTTTGCGGAAGATGTCGCGGACCTCGTTTTCCTTCGGATCGGCGAGCAGCTTGTCCTCGAGCTGCGTGACCTTGGCCAGTTGCTGGCCGTAGATCAGCTGAGGAATCGGCAGACCGGTCTGCTTCACCGCAAGCCACACCACCGGGATCATGTAGGCGATGATCAGGATGATGTATTGCGCGACCTGGGTCCAGGTGACCGCCTTCATGCCACCGAGGAACGAACAGACCAGGATGCCGGCGAGGCCCAGGAAGATGCCGATCGTGAAGTCCACGCCGGTGAGCCGCGTCGTGATCAGCCCGACACCGTAGATCTGCGCGACCACGTAGGTGAACGAGCAGATGATCGCGATCACGATGCCGACGAAGCGCGGGATGTGGCCGCCGTACCGTGCCCCCAGGAAGTCCGGGATCGTGAACTGCCCGAATTTGCGCAGGTACGGCGCGAGGAACAGCGCGACCAGCACGTAGCCGCCGGTCCAGCCCATGATGAAGGCGAGTCCGGAGTAGCCCTGCAGGTACAGGCCGCCGGCCATGCCGATGAACGATGCGGCCGACATCCAGTCCGCCCCGGTGGCCATCCCGTTGAACAGCGCGGGCACCCGGCGACCGGCCACGTAGTATTCGGCCGCGTCGTTGGTCCGGCTCATGATGCCGATGCCGGCATAGAGCAGGATCGTCGCGGCCAGGAACACGTAACCCATCGTCGCCCGCGGCAGGCCCATCTGCTCCAG
>CADEEH010000220.1 GCA_902826305.1 uncultured Burkholderiales bacterium | reverse complement strand
GAATAGCTCAGTTGGTAGAGCGCAACCTTGCCAAGGTTGAGGTCGCGAGTTCGAGACTCGTTTCCCGCTCCAGATTCCTTCAGGGAAGCCAGGCTTCCCGGATAACAGACAGTCCGTGGGTCGGCAGGCAACAGACGCCGGCCAACCAGCGCGCGGCAGGCCAACACGCCGACCGAGAGGTCGACCGGGCAGCACGCTGAGTGCGACGGGCCATCCGGCGGGGTGGCAGAGTGGTCATGCAGCGGCCTGCAAAGCCGTCCACGCCGGTTCGATTCCGACCCCCGCCTCCAGACTCCGTCGATCCGCGCCTGGATACCCGCGTCCGTGTGGCGTGATGCGACGACCACTCAGCGCATACGACGACCACCCGGACTCAGCGCCCGCCGAGCGGCAGCGTGAACGACGGTCCGCCCCCGGGTCGCCCGGGCAGCTCGAGCCGTGCCAGCTCCATCAGCAACGTGAACGTCGCCATCGACGGCCCGTCGCGTTTGTCGATGAAGAACCAGTGATCCTGGTACCGGATCGACACGTGTGCGGTCGCGGGCACCTTCGCATCGGCGGTCGAGGCGACCCGGAACAGGTCCTTCGTGATCCGGGTCCAGTCGAACGGCCGGCCGCGTTCGTCGACGGTTGCCACCGCGATGCCCTGCGTCAGGTGTGGTGAGGGCACCTCGACCCCCTTGGAGACGAAATACAGGACCTGCAGCAGCGAACGTGCCTCCAGGTCGATGGTCTCGATGCCTCGCGGCGGATAGGTGAACGGGTCGACCTTCTCGATCTCGATGTCGAACCGGGTCGACTCGCGCCGCAGCCTGAAGATGCGGCTCATCTCGATCATCTCCGGCAACCGGATTGCGTCGGGATGAACCCGCATCACCGGCACCTTGCGCTTGCGGATCAGCGACCAGGTCCTGCCGTCCGGCGCCGGCCGGTACTCGAGTCCGTCTCGCGCCGCCGAGATCAGGTCCTCGGCCTGGATCCGATCGGCCGGAAGCTCGCCGCCGACCGAGGTCTCCCGCTCCTCGGTCGCGAACGCGATGTAGCCGCGATCCTGCAGGGCCTGCAGCAGTTCCATGCCGCGCTGGAAATCGGACTGTGGCGGGGCGGCCGGTGTCGTCGGGCCACTCGACCCGGCCGCGTTGGCGACCCAGTTCAGGCTCTCCAGCCAGAGTCTGAACACGGTGGCGATCGGCCAGCTCGTCTTGGCGAGATACAGCACACCCTCGGCGGTCATCGGTGTGAACAGTCGCCGCGTGAAGTCCTGGTCATCGAGCGGAGTCAGCGAGATCGTCGGCCGGTTGACCGTCTGCACCTGGAGCTGGGGCAGCAGGCCGGAGAAGCGTCGCAGCTGGCTCTCGTTGTTGGCCGTGCCGAAGAACGGGATCAGGCCGTACGACTGGGCGGTCTCGTTCTGGGTGGCGATCGACGACACGGTCAGGCTGCTCGGCGAATCGGTGTAACGCAGGCGCACGATGTTCAGCAGCAGCTGTTCCTCGGCGGCGACCTTCATCGCCTCGTTGTAGTACAGGCGGTCCTGCTGCGGCGTGTTGGCGCCGAGCGTCGAGCAGCCGACGAGTCCGGCCACGAGTCCGGCGACGAGTGGTGCGCCGAGCCACGTGGATCGGATCACCGCGACCACTCCAGCGGATCGACGGCGGGTCGCGTTCGCGTCGGGGCTTCCGTCCGTGCAGCGACGCCCTTGCGCACGCGCAAGACATCGGCGAAGGCTGCGAACTTCGCCCCCGGGGCGACGCGTTCGTCGGCAAGGATCTCCACGAACTCGGCCAGGCGGGCGGACTTGGAGACCGTGTACACCGCGGGTCAGCGGTGTAGTGCCGGCAGCGCGATCCCGCCGGGGGCCGGCGTCGGGCGCCAACGAGGCTCGGCACGCATCGCACGCAGCCGGTCCACCTCGCGCAGCACCTTCTCGACCCACCACCGTTCCTCGGGCTCGACCAGCAGCACCTGGAAGCCGTGGCTCCATCCCTCCATCGCCACACCCATCGAATCGTCGACGTGCAGGCCGATGCCGAAGGCGGGCGGGAACTTGGACGGTCCGCGCGAGCCGATGTGCTCCTCGTGCACACACTGGGTGACGACACCGTCGAGCCGGACACCACCGGCGCGGAACCAGCGTCGGATGTAACGAGGGTGACGCCGCGAACTGGTGTAGACCCAGAGCGAACAGCCGCGGGCCGACAGCGCGGTCATCAGTTGCCCGGTGCCGGCGCGCAGCCGCTCCGGATAGAACGGCCGCAGCAGGCGCGGAACGAACGATTCGCTGGGCACGTGATCACCGCAGACGAGGGTGTCGTCGAGATCGAATGAGATGCGCATGGGATCAGTCGACCCGGTGGCCGGCGGGCTCGGAGATCGGGTCGCCGGTGATGGCCGAAGACAGGGATGGCAGGACGAAACCGGACGCGGCATCGCGGGTGATCAGCGCGGCCAGCCGACGGCGCAGGCCGGGCAGGAACAGCAGGGCCGCCAGGCCGTGGCGGCGGATCTCGCGGATCGACGCCGCGCAGTCGAAGTATTCACCCGCCGTGGCGGCGGACAACACGAACGGCGGCAGGCCGGCACGCATCAGCAGATAGCTGATGAACAGCGCCGCGGTGCGCTGGTTGCCCTCGATGAACAGTTGCGGCTTGGCGAGGATCTGGACCGCGGCACCGGCGGCCAGGTCGCGAACGCCATCGCGCATGTGCATCCGGCACCAGTCGATCAACGCTTCGATGCCCGCGTTCGGTTCGTCGTAGAAACGGGCTTCGGTCGCCGTCAGGTGCCGCCGGTATTCTTCGCGCCGCGCCGGATCGGTTCCGCACAACACGATCGAGTTCAGTTCCAGCAGATGCCGGTGCTGTCCCATCGCGAGCAGGTCGATGCCTTCGGCGGCCAGGTGGACGACATGTCGGTAACCGGCCATGAGGTTGTCGATCACGGTCCGGTCCATCGGGTCGCGGACCGGCGGCGCCAGGCTGTCCAGCGACGCGAAGTCGCGCTGGACCTGCAGCAGCGCCGCCTCGATGGCCGTGATGTCGAGCGCGACGCGCAATGCGGTGACGTCGCGTCCGGATTCAGCGGACCTTGGCGGTCGCGGCACGGGAGCGGTCGATCAAAGCCTGCGGGAGCGGAACATAGCCGATGTCCCCGCCCAGCGCCTGGCCCTCGGTCAGGGTCCAGTCGACGAACCCCTTGATCGCGTCGGCCTTTGCCGGGCTGGAGTGACGCTCGTGCAGCAGCAGCCAGCTCAGCGTGACGATCGGATAGGCGTCGGCACCGTCCGGATCGGGAACGAACAGGCGCAGATCGTCCGGTATCGCCTTCAGCGCGCCGGCCAGGGCCGCCTGGCCCGCCGCGGCCGTCGGTGCGACGAAATTGCCGGCCTTGTTCTCGAGCAGGGCGACCGGCAGCCCGAGACGCCGCGCGAAGCCGTATTCGACGTAGCCGACCGAGCCGACGCTCTGCTTGATGCGGGCGGCGACCCCTTCGTTGCCGCGCGCGAGCATCGCACCCGGCCACTCGATCTGATTGCCGACGCCGCGTTGCAGGCGCGCGACCCACTTGTTGCTGATCGCTCCGAGGTGGCTCGTGAGCGCGTGGGTGGTGCCGCTGGCGTCCTGCCGGGCGACGAGCACGATGGTCCGTGCTGGCAATTCGACGCCCGGATTGGTGGCCTGGATCCGCGCGTCGTTCCAGGACGGGATCAGCCCGCCCATCAGGTCGACGTACGCCGTGCGGCTGAGCTTCAGCGGTTCCTTCAGGCCGGGCAGGTTGTAGGCGATCGTGACCATGCCCGCGGTCACCGGGATCAGCGCTGCGCCACCGTCGGCACCGGCGATCTGGCTGTCGGTCAGCGCGGAGTCGCTGGCACCAAAATCGACCTGCTGCTCCAGGAAGCGCCGCGCCCCTTCACCACTGCCGACGCTGGCATACTCGATCGCCACGTCCTTGTGTGACTTCGCATACTCCTGGATCCAGCGCTGGTACAACGGTGCCGGGAACGTCGCGCCGGCGCCCCGCAGGACGACCTTGCCTGCGGTATTGGTGGCCGCAGAGCCGGCGGCCGGCACCACCTGGGCGGTGGCGATCGGGACCCACGATGCGGTAACAAGGCAGGCGAGACCGCACAGACGCATCAGCCGTTTCATCACACGTCCTCAGGAGAATTCGCCGCGGATGTATTCGCGGGTCAGCTTCTCGCGCGGCTGCTCGAAGATCTGCTTTGTCGGACCCATCTCGACCAGGTACCCGGTGCGGCTGCCTTGCGAGATGTCGACCGAGAAGAATGACGTGACATCGGCGACCCGGACCGCCTGCTGCATGTTGTGGGTGACCAGCGCGATCGTGTAGTTGGACTTCAGTTCCAGCATCAGTTCCTCGATGCGCCGGGTGGCGATCGGATCCAGCGCCGAACACGGTTCGTCCATCAGCAGCACCGTGGGTTCGGTCGCGACCGCCCGGGCGATGCACAGCCGTTGCTGCTGGCCGCCCGACAGCGACAGGCCGCTCTTCTTCAGCTTGTCCTTGACCTCGTCCCACAGCGCGGCGCGCCGCAGTGCCTTCTCGACCCGTTCGTCCAGGTTGCCCTTGAACCGGTTCAGCCGCAGGCCGAACGCGACGTTGTCGTAGATGCTCATCGAGAAAGGGTTCGGTTGCTGGAACACCATCCCGATGTAACGGCGGACGACCACCGGGTCGACGCCGTCCGCGTAGACGTCCTCGCCGTTGAACCGGACGTGACCTTCGAAACGGAATCCCCGGATCAGGTCGTTCATCCGGTTCAGGCTGCGCAGCACGGTGCTCTTGCCGCAACCCGACGGACCGATGAAGCCGGTGATCTTGCCTTTCTCGATCGGCACGATGCTGTTGCGCACGGCGAGGAAATCGCCGTAGTACAGCTTGTCGAGCCGACATTCGATGATGGCGCTTCCGATGGTGACGGCGGCGCGGTCGTCGCGCGGCGCCGATTCGGCCGCCAGTGTTGCGGTGTTCATCTTGTTCGCTCCCTAAACGCGTCAGGCGCGGCGTTGTGCGATCAGCCGGCTGGCGAGATTGACGATCAGCACCATCAGCACCAGGACCAGCGAGGCCGCCCAGGCCAGCTCGATCTGGTTCTCGAAGGGCATGCCCGAGAAGTTGTAGATCAGCACCGCCAGTGATGCCGTCGGCTGCATGACGGCGAACTGGCCGTCGTTGTAGAGCCAGTAGCTCGAGAACAGGGCCGTGAACAGCAACGGCGCGGTCTCCCCGGCGGCACGGGCGACCGCCAGCATCACGCCGGTGATCACGCCCGGCATGGCGGTCGGAATGACGACCTTCATGATCACCTGGGCCCGGGTGCAGCCCATGCCGTAGGCGGCGTCCTTCATGATCTTGGGCACCATCTTCATCGATTCCTCGGCGGTCAGGATGACGGTGGGCACCATCAGCACCGCCAGCGCGATGCCGCCGGCCGGAGCCGAATAGCCGCCGGTCAACAGCACGACCGCCGCGTAGGCGAACACGCCGGCGAGGATCGACGGGAAACCGGTCAACGTCTTGGCGGCGAAGCGGACCGCTCCGGCGAGCCGACTGTACGGCCCCAGCTCGGCCAGGAAGACCGCGCTGAGGATGCCCAGCGGCACGCTGATCGCGGCCGCGATGCCGACCATCGCCAGCGTGCCGACGATCGCGTTGCCGAAGCCGCCACCCATCTCGAAGCCGGCCGGGGGCAGTTCACTCAGCACCTCCCAGTTCAGCCGGGCACCACCACGGACGATCAGCATGTAGAGCACCGAGAACAGCGGTACGCTGGCGATGATGGCCATCAGCCAGGTCAGCGAACTGAGCAGCGTGTTGCGCAGTGCCCGGCCCTCGAACATCCGGCGCTGGAGCATCGGCCGCGTCGCGGCGCCGACGGTTGCGGTGACGGTCGCGGTGTTCATCGGGTACCCTCCTGGCGGGCGGACAAAGTCATGATCGCCGAGCCGGCGAGGTTGACGACCAGCGTGATCGCCAGCAGCACCAGCGCCGCGTACATCAGCACCGGGATCTCCTTCGGGCCGGCTTCGGGGAAGTTCAGCGCGAGCAGCGCGGCCAGCGTGTTGGCCGGCGCGAACAGCGACAGGCTGATCTGGTTCGCGTTGCCGACCAGCATCGCCAGGGCCATCGTTTCACCGAGCGCGCGGCCGAAACCCAGCACCAGCGCACCGAAGATCCCGTTGCGGGCTGCCGGCAGCAGCACCTTCAGGATCGCCTCCCAACGCGTGGTGCCCATGCCGTAGGCGGCTTCCTTGACCTTGTAGGGCACCAGTCGCA
>CADEEH010000219.1 GCA_902826305.1 uncultured Burkholderiales bacterium | reverse complement strand
ACCATGCCCATGTAGCCGTTGTTGCACAGGACCACCTTGACCGGCGCGCGGTGCTGCACGGCCGTGGAAAGCTCCTGGATGTTCATCAGGATCGACGCATCGCCGCTGACGCACACGACCAGGCGGTCCGGATGCGCGATCTGGGCGCCGATCGCCGCCGGCAGGCCATAACCCATGGTGCCGGCACCGCCGGAGGTCAGCCAGCGGTACGGCTTGTCGAACGTCAGGTGCTGCGCGGCCCACATCTGGTGCTGGCCCACATCGGTGGCGACGATCGCGTCGCGGCCTTCGGTGGTGGCCTGCAGGCGACTCATCAGCGCCTGAGGCGCGATCGCGTGAGTGTCATCCCGGAAAGCGAGCGAGCGCTCGGCCCGCCAGGCGCCGATGCGCCGCCACCACGGCTCGAGCCGGCCAGGCTCGGGCGCATGGGCCACGAGCGCGTCATCGAGTGCCTGCAAGACCGTCGCGCAATCGCCGACCAGCGGCACCGTGGCCCGCACCACCTTGTTGATCGAGGTGGGATCGACATCGATGTGCACGACCTTGGCGCCAGGGCTGAACTGGTCCAGCCGGCTCGTGACCCGATCATCGAATCGCGCCCCGACACAGACGATCAGGTCGGCGTGATGCATGGCCAGGTTGGCCTCGAGGGTGCCATGCATGCCGAGCATGCCCAGCCACTGCGGGCTGGAAGCCGGATAGGCACCGAGGCCCATCAGGGTCAGCGTGCAAGGTGCACCCGACAGGTCCGCCAAGCGGGCGAACCGGGCGCAAGCATCCGGGCCCGAGTTGATCAGCCCTCCGCCGCCGTACAGCACGGGCCGTGAAGCCGACGCGATGAGGTCGGCGGCCCTGCGGATCATCGTCCGGGACGGCGTCGTGGCTGCCCTGACGGGTGATGGCTCGGGCAACGGACCGGGCGCGACGATGCGAGCGAGTTGCACGTCCTTGGGCACGTCGACGAGCACCGGGCCCGGCCTGCCACCCCGGGCGATGCCGAAGGCCTTGTGAACCGTCGCGGCCAGCTTCTCCACATCGCGGACTTGTACATTCCACTTGGTCACCGGCCGCGAGATGCCCAGCGCGTCGCACTCCTGGAACGCGTCCGTTCCGATCGCGGTGGTGGCCACCTGGCCGCTGAAACACAACACCGGGATCGAATCGCAGAGGGCATCCAGAAGGCCCGTGGTCGTATTGCTCATCCCCGGGCCGGAGGTCACGAAGACGACGCCCACCTTGCCTGTCGTGCGTGCATACCCTTGCGCTGCATGCACGGCCGCCTGTTCGTGACGGACGAGGATGTGCCTCAATGCGCGGCGCGAGTGAAGCGCGTCGTAGAGCGGGAGCACGGCCCCTCCCGGATAACCGAACACGGTGTCGACGCCGAGCGACAGCAGCGTGTCGATCAGGATTTCCGCACCATTGACCGTCGTGGGATCTGCGGATGTTGCCGTTGGCCGCATATGTCGGACGCTGGCGGCGGCGGGTTCGAGGAGGCTGGAGGTGTCCATGCCATCACTGTCCCAGGAAAGCTACAGAAAGTGCTTCTGTATTGCGGCGCCAAACGGTCGTTTGCGGCAAAATTTGCTTCCAGATCTGTAGTTGCTAGGCAAAACAGCCGATCTCGCGCCACTTTGCGGGAGCCTGTCCCGACTATTTCCGCCTTGGCTGGAACCATGTCCAAAACCGCCACCGAATCGCCCCGGCTCGACCGCCTCGACTTCGCCATCCTGCGCGCGTTGCAGCGCGATGCCCGGCTGAGCCTGGCGGAGATCAGCGCCGAGGTGGGTCTGACCACTTCACCCTGCTGGACTCGTATCAGGCGCCTGGAGGAAGCCGGTGTCATCGAGGGCTATTCGGTTCGACTGAACGCCGAGAAGGTGGGCCTGAAGGACACCGTCATCGTCCAACTCACACTCGACAGCCACTCCGACGAAGCGCTGCAACGGTTCGGACGCGAACTCGAACAAATCCCCGAGGTGCTCGAAGCCTTCCTGGTGTCCGGCGACTACGACTACTACCTGCGCCTGGCCGTGGCCGACACCCGGCACTACGAACGACTGCTGCGCGAGAAGCTGTACAAGATTCCCGGCATCCGGCACAGCAAGTCGAGCTTCGTGCTGCGACAGCTCAAGCGGGGAGAACTGCCCCTCGGGTCATGACCCGATGCGTGCGCGGGCCCGGGAGGCCCTCTTGAAGTCCGCGGGTATGGACGTATCTACTTCTGACAGTCCACTTCATCGGCCCAATCGCCATGACACAAGCCACCGACGCCGCGGTCCATATGGTCCGGATTCCCCCGACCCTCGTCGATTTCGCCAACCTCGCCGGCCTTCTCGAGCGGATCGATCGGGGCAACGTGGCGCCGGAGCCGGCGCAGTATCGACGGCTCGTCGAGCGCATCATCGACGAACTCAGGCGTCGGGCGATGGACCCGTCGCTGAAGGACGTGATCGCCTGCTTCCCGTCGGCCGCGCAACTCTACGAGAATCTCAACTACGAGGTCGCAGGCCTTTGCATGAGTCCGCTGGAACGCTCTGTCGAGACGGAACAGGCCGCGCGCCGCGTCCTGCAGTCCCTGGTCACCCGTCGATCGTCCCTGAAGGACGAGTGAGTGTGGTCGCGCACGGCGTCGGCCGCCGCGTCTGATACCGTGCCTTCACCCCGACTGCGGCAGAAGCCAAGTGCAACATCGTCAGCCTGATGAATTCGCGGCCCGGCTGCTGGGTCGACCGTACGCTTCGCTGGACGAGCGGACACGCACGGTCGCCCACCACGTGGCGACACGCAAGCACATCGCGCGCAACCTGGCCAAGGAATACGACGCGAACCCCCGGTTCGGGCAGCGCGCGGCCGACCGCGTGGCGGCGTTCGGGGGCTCGTGGACCTTCGTCGGGCTGTTCGCCGGCGCCGTGCTGGCGTGGACGGTGATCAACGGCGTGCTGGTGTTGCGCCAGGGGCATGCCTTCGACCCCTACCCGTACATCCTGCTGAACCTCTTCCTGTCAATGCTGGCGGCCATCCAGGCACCGATCATCCTGATGTCGCAGAACCGCCAGGCCGAAAAGGATCGGATCGGCGCCGAGCACGACTACGAGGTCAATCTCAAGGCGGAACTGGAGATCATGCTGCTGCATGAGAAAGTGGACGCGCTGCGGCAGACGCAGTGGGACGAACTGTTGCGGATCCAGCGCGAGCAGCTGGCTCTGCTGGCTACGCTCGCTGCCGGCGCGCCAGCGAAGACATCGCTGATCACGGTACCGGCCGGGCCGGCTTGACCGGCCCACCGCTCGAGCCGCGCATCACGGTGCCGGCAAGGCACGGGTCACTTCTTGAGCTGGTGCGGCTTGTTCGAACCTCTCAGGATGGGCGCATTCACCCCGCCGGTCGGCGGCGGTACCACGCGCGGCGCCTGCTTCGGCTTCTTCGGTTCCTTGTTGCTGCGGACTCGTTTGCTCATGGGGACTCCAGGGAGTTGGGGGTCTATGCTGATGGTGCGTCCGTGCGGATGATCGGGTCATGGGACCCGGACGTCCGTGCGCTGGCGCACACTGCCGTGGTGATGCGACGGCGTTTGCCGCCGCGACCACGAAGAAGCTGGAAGGTCCAAACACTGTGGAATTCGACATGAACGGCCCGCACTCCGCCGGCGATGCACATCCGGCCATCGTCCCGTCGCGCCGGTTCGTCCCGCGGACGGATCAGGCATGACCCGGCTCGAGATCTCGATCGACCTCGACTACCAGATCATCGAAAGCGGCTGCGACTTCATCTTCAACATCCACGCCGCGCACACGCCGCGCCAGCGGGTCTTGAGCGAGTCGCTGGTGCTGGGGCAGGACCTGCGGGCCGATGTCGAGACCGATCCGGCCACCGCCAACCGGTACCTGCGCCTGCGCGCCCTGGCCGGGCCATTACACGTCGCCTACCGGGCCACGGTCGAGCTGGAGCATCACTTCGAGCTGCCGGCGCGGATCGCCGAGGTGCCGATCGCACAGTTGCCGCTGTCGGTGGTGAGCTACATCTACCCCAGCCGGTATTGCCAGTCGGACCGCCTGCACCGGATGGCGATGCGCGAGTTCGGTCAGCGTTGGCAGGGCTATGGGCGTGTGCAGGCGATCCGCGACTGGGTGCTCCAGCGCACGACCTTCTCCTCCAACAGCTCGAATGCCAATACGTCGGCGATCGATACGCTGCTCGAACACGTGGGTGTGTGCCGCGACTTCGCGCACCTGATGATCGCGTTGTGCCGGGCCATCAACATCCCCGCGCGTTTCACCACCGGCATCGACTACGGCGCCGATCCGGCCCTCGGTCCGCCCGATTTCCATGCGTACGTCGAGGTCTACCTGGGCGACCGGTGGTACATGTTCGATCCCTCCGGCACTGCGATCCCGATGGGCTTCGTGCGCATCGGCACCGGCCGGGACGCCGCCGACGTGGCCTTCGCAACGATCTTCGGCACGGTGAACGCGGCCGCGCCGCTGATCGCGATCCGGGCCGTGCCCGATGCCGACGGGCAGCTGGTGATGCCGTTCCACCGCGTCGAGGCGATCTCGACCGACGGCTAGGGCCTGTTGACAGGCCCTGGTCCACCGGCCCGCCATACCGGGCCACTGCACCGTCACACCGCGCAATACCGGCTCTGGATCTCGGCATCGTCCAGCAATGCGCTGGCCGATCCCTCGTGCACGATCCTGCCCTGGTCCAGCACATAGGCACGATCGGAGATCGACAGCGCCCGCTGCACGTTCTGCTCGACCAGCAGGATCGTCGTGCCGTCACGCCGCATGCGGACGAACAGGTCGAACATCTCGTGCACCAGCAGCGGCATGATCCCTTCGGACGGTTCGTCCAGCAGGATCATCTTCGGGCGCGCCATCATCGCCCGCGCGATCGCCAGCATCTGCTGCTCGCCGCCGGACAGCGACGTGGCTTCCTGAGGCAGCCGCTCCTTGAGCCGCGGAAACGTCGCGGCGATCTCCTCGATCATCACATCCACCTCGCCGCGGCGCGGGCTGGCGATGATGCCGAGCTGCAGGTTCTCGCGCACCGTCAGGCCCGGGACGATGCGCCGATCCTCGGGCACGTAGGCCAGGCCACGGTGATACCGTTCGTGGGCGGGCTCGCCGTGAAGCGGCCGGCCGTCGAACACGATGTCGCCGCTGCTTCTCGACAGCAGCCCCATCAGCGTGCGCAGCGTGGTCGTCTTGCCGGCGCCGTTGCGACCCATCAGCGTGACGATCTCGCCGCTCGCGACCTCGAAGGAGACGTCCTGCACGACATGGCTCCGGTCGTACCAGGCGTTCAGCGCGCGGACCTGCAGCATCGTCGTCACACCCCTCAGCCCTGCCCCAGGTAGACGCGGCGCACTTCGTCGTTGGCACGGATCTCCTCCGGTGTGCCGTCGGCGAGGAACTCGCCGTGGTGCAGCACGATCAGTCGTGTGCACAGCCCCATCACGAGTTTCATCTTGTGCTCGACCAGGATCACGGTGCGTTCGGCAGCCAGAGTCCTGATCAGGTCCATCATCACCACGGTCTCCTCGGGCGACATGCCGGCGGTCGGTTCGTCCATCAGCAGCAGGCGCGGATCGGGGGCCAGCGCCATCGCCACTTCGAGCGCGCGCTGCTGCCCGTGTGCCATGTCGCCGGCGAGCCGGTCGCGCAGCGGTGCGAGGCCCACGCGCTCGAGCAGCGTGTCCGCCCGCTGCGAGGTCTCGACCAGCCTGGAACGCGGCGACAGGAAGTCGAACCGCGAGACCCGCATCTGCACCGCGACACGCACGTTCTCGTGGGCGGTCAGCTGCTTGAACACGTTGGTGATCTGGAAACTCTTGGCGATGCCGCGGCGCGCGTATTCGTGCTGCGGCAGGTTCGACACGTCGTCGCCGCGGAACAGCACCCGGCCGGTGGTGGGTGCGAGCGACCCGCTGAGGATGTTGAAGAAGGTGCTCTTGCCGGCGCCGTTCGGGCCGATGATCGCGCACAGTTCGCCGGCGGGAAACCTGACCGAGACGTCGTTCAACGCCTGGAAGCGCCCGAAACGCTTGCCGACCTTGTGAGCCTCGAGGATGACGTCACTCATCGGTTGCCCGCGTCGGCGGCGATGATGCGCCGCTCGATCCAGTGGATGATCGAACCCCAGATCCCGCGCGGGAAGAAGAGCACGAACAGCACGAACACGACACCGACCACGGCCATCCAGTGGCGCGTCAGGTTGGCGACCACGTCTTCCAGGATCAGGAAGACCGCGGCGCCGACGAACGGGCCGAAGAACGTGCCCATGCCGCCGAGCAGCGACA
>CADEEH010000218.1 GCA_902826305.1 uncultured Burkholderiales bacterium | reverse complement strand
GGAAGTGGCAGCCGGGCGAAAAGCCTTCGAGCAAGCTGGTCTTTATCGGACGAAACCTTCCGAAAGAGACTTTTTTCCGTGGTCTGGAGCAATGTCTGGCGTAAAGTCGCCCACCGTGGACTCCGCGTTCGACCCCGGTCCGGATCCTTCGATCGACCTCCTCCGATACAGGGTGCGACATGGCAGCGACCAAAGAAAAGAAACCTCTGAGTGAGGCCGAACTCCTGAAGATGGTGGAGGCGGACTACATGAACGAGGCTCAGCTCGAGTTCTTCCGTACCCGGCTGCAGGAGATGGAACGCGAGCTGCTGGCCAACGCCGACGAGACCACCGAGCATCTGCGCGAGACCGTGATCGTTCCCGACCCGGCCGACCGCGCGACGATCGAGGAAGAACACGCGCTGGAACTGCGCACCCGCGATCGCGAGCGCAAGCTGCTCAAGAAGGTGCAGCAGTCGCTGGCACGGATCGAGTCCGGCGACTACGGCTACTGCGAGGAGACCGGCGAGCCGATCGGCATTCCGCGCCTGCTCGCCCGCCCGACCGCCACGCTGTCGCTCGAGGCCCAGCAGCGACGCGAACTTCGTCAGAAGCTGTACGGGGACTGATCCTCGGCAAACCCGACGGAGCGCCGCGCCTGCGCTCAGAAGCGCGCCCGGACTCCGACCGAAAACGACCGCCCGGGCTGCAACGTCAGGTCCTTGATGTAGCTGGTGTGCACCCGGACCTGCTCGTCGAGCAGGTTGCGTCCCTGCAGGAACACCGTCACCCCCGTGTCGCGTCCTCCGCCGCCGACGGTGTAGGCGATCTCCGCGTCGAGTCGCTGGTAGCCCCCGGTCGTCGTCTCCAGCCGCGCGACACGATCCTGGCGCAGCACCGACAGCAGCGAGACGAAACCGCTCCAGGAGCCGCGACCATAGTCGATGCTGGCACCGAACCGCGCCGGCGACATCCGCGGCAGGTTGCCTGAAGCATCGAGTGTGCCGCGGGCCAGGTCGCCGAAGACTCGTGCCGACCATGGCGAGGCGGCGGTCTTCCAGACGAGTTCACCTTCGATCCCGTGGAATCGGGCGCGCGCCTGGCCGTAGGTCAGGCGGGTGAACTCACCCGCGGCCGGATCGACGGCGCTGTTGGTGATCGTGTTGTCCCCGTCGACGCGATCGGCGATGCCATCACCATTGTCGTCCGACGGCAAGCCGGCGATGTAGTTGCGGAAGCGATTCGCGTAGACGCCGATGCGGCCTTGCCAGTCGCCGCGGGTGCGGCGCAGCGACAGGTCGAGGTTCACCGATCGTTCGCGGGCGAGGTCGGCGTTGCCGATCTCGAAGGTCGCGGTCGCCGCATGTGGACCGTTCGCATACAGTTCCTCGATCGCCGGCGCCCGTTCGGCGAGTGACAGGTTGGCGCTGACCGCCCACGGATCGGTGATCGGCACGGTGGCGCCGACGGAGGCCGAATTCAGCGTGTAGCGACGCGACGGACTCGCCGGGTCGTCGGCGGTCAGCCGCGCCCGCTCGCTGCGCGCACCGAACTCGAGTCGTGCGCCGCCGAGGTCGGTCTCGCCGACGTAGAACAGCGCCGTCTTCGTCTCCTTGCTGTTTGGCACGTAGGCTTCGTCGCCCAGCGCATCGAGGGTCCGCGAGCCGAGCTGGACACCGAACGCGCCCCGGATCGATGCGATCGGTTCGTGCAGCAGTTCGATCCGCGCATCGCGGCCGCGACTGCGGATCGCGGTGCCGATCTCGCCGCTGGTGCCTTCGATCTCGTCGTGTCTGTACCGGCTCTCGAGCCACTTGATGCGCGCGCGAGTGAAGCCGGGGATCGGCTCATCGAGTTCGGCCAGCCCTTCGGTGCGGCGTTGGCGCAGGTCGATGAACACGCCGTCCTCGCTCGGGATGCCGTAGCGGTTGGACAATTCGCCATGGCCGATGCCGATCGCTCCGCGCTGGCCGACGTACGAGACACCGCCGGAGAATCCGTCGGCGCGGGTGAAGCTGTTCGGTTGCCGTCCGCGGGCGGAGTCCGGATCGTCGCGGACCGCGGGTCCGGGGATCCGGTAGTCGCCGCCGGCACGATCGAACGCACCCGCCGTCCAGTTCCAGCCGGAAGCGCCACCGCGCAGCGATGCACCGGCCGCATGGCCGCCGCTGGCGGAGTCGCTGGCGAGCGAAGCGTCGCCGCCGACACCGGTGAGCCGTGTCGTCGGGATCAGGTCGCTGACCACGTTGACCAGGCCGCCGATCGCACCGCCCCCGTACAGCAACGTCGCCGGCCCGCGCAGGACCTCGATGCGACGCGTGCCCAACGGATCGATGCCCACCGCGTGGTCGGGGCTGAGTGTGGCCGCATCCTGGGTCTGCAGGCCGTTCTCGGCGATGCGCACGCGCGGTCCATCCAGGCCTCTTATCACCGGCCGGCCGGCGGCCGTGCCGAATCCGCTGTCCTGGACGCCGGGCAGGTTGGTGAGCGTCGAGCCGAGTGTCGTTGAGCGCCGTCGCTCGAGTTCGGGCCGGGTCAGCACACTCGTCGGCACCGCGGACTCGAGTGCATCGGGGGCAAGCGGCGAGGCGGTGACGTTCACCGGCGCCAGCGGCGTCGATTGTCCCTGTCCCTGGGCGGGCAGTGCACACACGAGCAAAACGCACCAGCGCCGCAGGTCAGGTACGGTGGTTGTCCCGGCCAGGCCGATGTGCACGCGGATGTCCTCCTCGTCCCGTTTTTTTCGTCGACGCTTTTCGCACGGTTCCGGCATTTGCGCCTGAGCAGCCGCAGAGTAACAAGCTGCCGGCCTGAATGCAACATAGTTGCGTTTGTAGCTGGTGCCTCGATGCAAGCGACCAGGTCCTCGTCGACACATTCGTCGTTTCGGCGACAACGTGGCGACCGTCCGTTCGTCGAGCCGCGCCGCTCGTGCGATCACACCGTCGAACACCGCGCCGCCGGTACGCCGGCACATGGTCACTCAAAGGGTGCGTGCTACACTTTTTCTCGACTCGAGGCTGGGGGGCGCATTGGTCTTTTCACTGTTCGGTCGCAAGGACCGCGCGAAGAACGATTCACGCGGTGACACTCGTGTGCGCCGCGGCGCCGACGGGCGTCCCGATGAATCGCCGAGCGAGGTCGCGCGCCAGATGGCTGCGAAGATCGACCAGATCGAGGCCGAGATGATCGCCGGTGGCGCGGTGCCGCCGGCCTCCACACCGCTCAGGCCGGCGCCGGTCGCCGCGCCGCAACCGGCTCCCGCGGTCGCCGCCCAGTCGGTGCCGGGCGGTCAGGCCGTGGCGGTGATCGAGGAGGCCGCACCGGCGCAGAACACCGTCAGCATGCTCGGCGACACGCAGGCCGCGGGACGGATCGAGGTCAACGAATCGGCGCTGCCGTCGGACCTCGAGGAAGCGGCGATCCTGTACGCGAACGGGCAGTCGCAGCACGCGGCGCAGACCCTTCGTCACGTGATCGCCGGCCACACGTTGGGCGCCTTCACGCAGCAGGCGTGGCTGATGCTGTTCGACGTGTACCAGGGCGCGGGAGCCAAGGCCGATTTCGAGGCGCTGGCCGTCGGCTACGCATCCAAGTACGAACGTTCACCACCGATGTGGCACGCGTCGCTGGCCACCGCGATGCCCGACGGCCGGACTGCGAGCGTCGCGCAGGTGGTCATGCCGCAGCGACTCGACGGCGACATCATCAAGCAGCTCGAACAGGTCCAGCGCGCGGCCAACAACCGTCGGCCGGTCATGATCGACTTCTCCTCCGCCCGCACGATCGACGCCAACGGCGCCGCGCTGCTGCAGCGGATGATCGAGACCTTCAAGAAATCCAAGCGCGAGATGTCGATCGCCGGTGTCGACACGCTGCGCAACCTGGCGTCGGCATCGATCCAGGCCGGGCGACGCGATCCGAGCGACGCCTGCTGGCTGCTGGCGCTGGAGACGCTTCGCCTGACCGACGAGAAGCAGCGTTTCGAGGACCTGAGCATCGACTACTGCGTGACCTTCGAGGTCTCGCCGCCCTCCTGGGAGTCGATGCCGCCCTGGATCCGTGCCCAGTCCGATGCCGCCTCGACGCTGCTGGTCGAGGAAGCGATGTCCAACGTCGAGGGCAACCTCTTCGTCCTGCGCGGTGAACTGAGCGGGCGCATCGCCGACGAGATCGCCGCGCTGCGCAAGTACGCCGAATCGCGCAACGACGTGATGGTCGACTGCCGCCTGCTGACCCGTCTCGAGTTCGTCGCCGCCGGCGAACTGCTCAACGAGATCGCCGCGCTGTCCGGCGCCGGCAAGAAGGTCGTCTTCGTCGAGCCCAACTACATCGTGCATGCGCTGATGATCGTGATGGGGTTGCACGAGCTCGCCGACTTCCGCCGCCGCAAAATCTGAACCCATCGCTGGGCTACTGCGCGTCCCGATTTGCGCGTTCCGGTGCTCAGCGTACGTGAAGTACGCTTCCGCTCCTCGCGCGCAACTCGGGCCTGCTCGCTACGCCCATCGATGGGTTCACCCGATGTGGCTGCTGCGTCCCGATTTGTGCGTTCCGGTGCTCGGCTTACGTGAAGTACGGTTCCGCTCCTCGCGCGCAACCGGGCCTGCTCGCTACGCCCGTGAACGGGTTCAGCCGATGTGGCTGCTGCGCGCGGGGTAAGGCTCGCCGACGGGTTTGTTCTGCGACAATGGCCGGGACATCCGGTCGATCCTAGGAGCAGGCGGTGGAGCAGTTTCACGGCACGACGATCGTGTCGGCGCGGCGCGGCGCGAAGGTCGCGCTCGGCGGCGACGGGCAGGTCACGCTGGGTTCGATCGTGATCAAGGCGGGCGCGCGCAAGGTGAGGCGGCTGCATCACGACAAGGTGCTGGCCGGCTTCGCCGGCGCGACGGCGGATGCGTTCACGCTGTTCGAGCGCTTCGAGGCCAAGCTGGAGAAACATTCGGGCCACCTGCTGCGCTCGGCGGTCGAGCTGGCGAAGGACTGGCGCACCGACCGGATGCTCCGGCGGCTGGAGGCGATGCTCGCGGTCGCCGATACGTCGCATTCGCTGATCATCACCGGCAACGGCGACGTGCTCGAGCCCGAGCACGGCCTGATCGCGATCGGCAGCGGCGGCGCGTATGCGCAGGCCGCCGCGCGCGCGCTGATCGAGAACACCGAGATGGATCCGGAGACGATCGTGCGCAAGGCGTTGTCGATCGCCGCCGACATCTGCATCTACACCAATCACGAGCACACGGTCGAGACATTGTAGGGTCGTGAGTCACCGCACCGACCTCGTCGCCTCGCCCGGCCTTCCGACAGGATCCCGATCATGAACGTGATGACCCCCGAGGAAATCGTCTCGGAGCTGGACAAGTACATCATCGGCCAGGACCGCGCGAAGCGTTCGGTCGCGATCGCGCTGCGAAACCGATGGCGCCGACAGCAGGTCGACGAGTCACTGCGGCACGAGATCACGCCGAAGAACATCCTGATGATCGGCCCGACCGGTGTCGGCAAGACGGAGATCGCACGCCGGCTGGCGCGGCTGGCCAACGCGCCGTTCCTGAAGGTCGAGGCGACCAAGTTCACCGAGGTCGGCTACGTCGGCCGCGACGTCGACACGATCGTGCGCGACCTGGCCGAGATCGCGATCAAGCAGACCCGCGAACAGGAGAAGCGCAAGGTCGACCAGCGTGCACGCGAGGCCGCCGAGGATCGGGTGCTCGACGTGCTGGTCCCGCCGGCTCGCGACTTCGGCTTCGGCAGCGGCGGCGCATCGGCTCCCGCCGCGGCCGAGCACGGTCCGGAGTCGACCGCGCGGCAGAAGTTCCGCAAGAAGCTGCGCGAGGGCGACCTTGACGACAAGGAGATCGAGATCGAGCTCGCGCAGGCGGCGCCGTCGGTCGAGATGATGGGACCGGCCGGCATGGAGGAGATGGCGCAGAACCTGCAGGCGCTGTTCCAGAACATGCCCGGGCGACGCAAGGCACGCAAGGTCACGGTCGCCGAGGCGCTGCGCCAGCTCGCCGACGAGGAGGCCGGCAAGCTGGTCAACGAGGACGAGGTCAAGTCGATCGCGATCGACAACGTCGAGCAGAACGGCATCGTCTTCATCGACGAGATCGACAAGGTCGCGACCCGCAGCGACGGCCATTCCGGTGCCGACGTGTCGCGCCAGGGTGTGCAGCGCGACCTGCTGCCGCTGATCGAGGGCACGTCGGTCAACACGCGCTACGGCGTCGTGCGCACCGACCACATCCTGTTCATCGCCTCCGGTGCGTTCCACCTGGCGCGTCCTTCGGACCTGATCCCCGAGCTGCAGGGGCGGCTGCCGATCCGGGTCGAGCTCGATTCGTTGACGGCGCGCGATTTCGTGCGCA
>CADEEH010000217.1 GCA_902826305.1 uncultured Burkholderiales bacterium | reverse complement strand
GCCAGCAGATCGAGGAAGCCACCAGCGACTACGACCGCGAGAAGCTGCAGGAGCGCGTCGCCAAGCTCGCCGGCGGCGTCGCGGTGATCCGCGTCGGTGCCGCGACCGAAGTCGAGATGAAGGAGAAGAAGGCCCGCGTCGAGGATGCGCTGCACGCCACGCGTGCCGCGGTCGAGGAAGGCATCGTCGCCGGCGGTGGCGTCGCGCTGCTGCGCGCCCGCGCCACGGCCAAGGTCCAGGGCGAGAATCCGGACCAGGAAGCGGGCATCAAGATCGTGCTGCGCGCCGTCGAGGAGCCGCTGCGCTGCATCGTCGCCAACTCGGGCGACGAGCCGAGCGTGGTCGTCGCGAAGGTGCTCGAAGGCAAGGGCAACTTCGGCTACAACGCGGCCACCGGTGCCTATGGTGATCTGGTCGAGATGGGTGTCGTCGATCCGACCAAGGTCGCGCGCACCGCGCTGCAGAACGCCGCTTCGGTTGCCGGCCTGATGCTGACCACCGACGCCATGGTGGCCGAGCTGGTCGAGGACAAGCCGGCCGGCGGCCCCGGCGGTGGCATGGGCGGCATGGGTGGCATGGGCGGCATGGGCGGCATGGACATGTAAGTCGTCCGTCCGTCGGTGGGAGCTCCGGCTCCCGCCACGCGACAAACAAGAAGGGCCCGGCGCAAGTCGGGCCCTTCTTGTTTTCAAGTCCGCGCGGGACCCAGGGGATTGGCACAGGCCGCACCTTGCGGGATCAGAATGTGACCATTAAGTCACTGAATGACCCACAAGGCCGACGCTGGAGCCGCCAATCCCACCCAGGAGAACCCGATGCCCGCCGCCCGCGCTCTTCACGTATCCGTTGTCGCAATCGCCACCACGCTGGCGCTGGCCGCCTGCGGCGGCAGCGACGATCCCGCGGCCCCGACAGCCGGCGTCGCCGTGTCGCCCTCGGGCGCCGCCGGCGGCGTCGGCAGCCCACCGGCTGCCTCGATGACGCCCGCGGCCAGTTCGACCATCGTCGACGTCGCAGCCGGCGATGCACGCTTCACCAGCCTCGTTGCGGCGCTGAAGTTCGCCGGCAACGGTGACGACCTCGTCACGCTGTTGTCGGGCGCGGGGGACTTCACCGTGTTCGCGCCCACCAACGAGGCGTTCGATGCGCTGGCCCGGGAACTGACCGGCAACCCCTCGGCCACCGCGGCCGATCTCCTGACCCCGTCGAACAAGACGCTGGTGCGGACCGTCCTGCAGTACCACGTCCTCGCGCGGCGGGTGCCGGCGTCGGCCATCGTCAGCGGCCGGGCCGTCGAACCGGCATCCGGTGATGGCACGTTCTTCAAGATCGACACCACGGGCGCGATCCCCGTGATCACCGACGGGCGGGGACGGCAGGCCACGATCATCGCCACCGACGTTGCGGCCAGCAACGGCGTGATCCACGTGATCGACCGCGTGATCCTCCCGGCCGACCGCACGATCGTCGAGACCGCGGCTGCGCTGCCCGCATTCTCCAGCCTGGTCGCCGCGCTGCGATTCGCCGGCGACAACGGCGACCTGGTCGACCTGCTCTCGGGGCCCGGGCCGTTCACCGTGTTCGCGCCGACCAACGAGGCGTTCGATGCGCTCGCCAGGGAACTGACCCACGACCCGACGGCAACAGCGGCGGCGCTGCTGACGCAGGCCAACCGGGCACTCGTCCGGAGCGTGCTCCAGTACCACGTCGTCGCCGGACGGGTGCTCGCGGCGGACGTCCCGCTGGGGGCACCGATCGACCCCGCACTCGCGGGCAACGCGACCTTCTCGATCAACCGTGTTGCCGACCGCCTCGTCATCACCGATGCGCGCAGCCGCACCGCGACGGTCACCGCGACCGACGTGTTCACCCGCAACGGCGTGATCCACGTGATCGACCGCGTGATCCTGCCCCCGGCACATTGACGCCATGGACGACTACCGCGGTCCGCAGGACAGACTGCGTCTTCCGGACGGCATCGACGGGGCCGATGACGACCTGGAAGCCGGCCGGGACGCCGTCCCGCGCCGGGACCTCTCGGCGCCCGCGGAGCCCGGCCGCTGGCGTCGCACGCGCAGCCCCTACTCGCGCGCACGCCGCAAGGCGGCCGGCCGGAAGCCGGCGGGCCAGGCGATAGAATCCGGTGCTGACGATCAGCAGCGGATGGTTTTCATGCGCAAGGTGTTCAACTTCAGCGCCGGCCCGGCGGTGCTGCCCGAGGAAGTGCTGGCCCAGGCCGCCGGCGAGATGCTCGACTGGCACGGCAGCGGGCAGTCCGTGATGGAGATGAGCCATCGCGGCAAGGAGTACATGGGCATCCACGAGCGGGCCGAGAACGACCTGCGCGAGCTGCTGTCGATTCCGGGGAACTACAAGATCCTGTTCCTGCAGGGTGGCGCGTCGATGCAGTTCGGCATGGTGCCCGCGAACCTGCTTCGCGGTCGTGCATCGGCGGACTACATCGACACCGGCGAGTGGTCGCGCAAGGCGATCCAGGAGGCCCGGCGCTTCGGTGCGGTCAACGTCGCCGCATCGTCGGAGGACCGGAAGTACACGTACGTGCCGGATCGCGAGACCTGGAAACTGGACCCGAACGCCGCCTATGTGCACTTCTGTGCCAACGAGACCATCGGCGGCGTGGAGTTCCATCGGACCCCGGACGTCGGCGACGTCCCGCTGGTGGCCGACGTCTCGTCGACTTTCCTGTCGCGCCCACTCGAGGTGTCGAAGTACGGGCTGATCTACGGTGGCGCGCAGAAGAACTTCGGTCCGGCCGGCCTGACGCTGGTGATCGTCCGCGACGACCTGCTCGGCCAGGGCCAGCCCAGGCCGCCGGCGATGCTCGACTACAAGACCCACGCGGACGCCGATTCGATGTACAACACGCCGCCCACCTACAGCGTCTACATCGCGGGCCTGGTGTTCCAGTGGCTGAAGGCACGCGGCGGCGTCTCCGGCATCGAGCGGACCAACGTGGAGAAGGCCAAGCTCCTCTACGATTGCATCGATCGCGGCGGTTTCTACCGCAATCCGGTCGCCGAGCCGGACCGCTCGCGGATGAACGTGCCGTTCACACTGCCTGATGCCAGGCTCGACGATCCGTTCCTGGCCGGCGCGAAGGAGCGCGGGCTGCTGCAGTTGAAGGGCCATCGATCGGTCGGCGGGATGCGGGCGTCGATCTACAACGCGATGCCGATCGACGGTGTGCGCGCCCTGGTCTCGTACATGGAAGAATTCGCCGCTCGTCACGGCTGAGGAACGGTCCGATGGCGCGCGCTTTCCAGATCCGCATCCTCAACGACATCTCGGCCCACGGCCTGTCGAGACTGCCGGTCGAGTCGTACAAGGTGTCCAAGGACATCGAAACACCGGACGCGATCCTGGTCCGCTCCGCCGACATGCACGAACTCGCACTCCCGCCGACGGTCCTGGCCATCGGCCGCGCGGGCGCCGGCACCAACAACATTCCGATCGACGCGATGAGCCGGCGTGGCATCCCGGTCTTCAACACCCCCGGCGCGAACGCCAATGCGGTCAAGGAACTGGTGCTCGCCGGTCTGCTGCTCGCCGCGCGCCACCTGCCCGATGCGCTCTCGTTCGTCGCCGGGCTCGCGCCGTCGCCGGAGATGGACCGGCTGGTCGAGGACGGCAAGAAGCGGTTCTCCGGCCGCGAGATCGCCGGCCAGACGCTTGGTGTGATCGGCCTGGGCAAGATCGGCTGCCTGGTCGCGGACGCCGCGATCAAGCTCGACATGCGCGTGATCGGCTTCGATCCGAACATCACCGTCGATGCCGCCTGGAGCCTGCCGTCGCAGGTCCGGCGCGCAGGCTCGATCGCCGAATTGCTGCGAGCGTCCGATTTCGTGACGCTGCACGTGCCGCTGGTGGCCGCGACCCGCCACCTGATCGGCGCTCGCGAGCTCGACCTGCTGCGGCCGGGGACGACGCTGCTGAACTTCTCGCGTGAGGCGGTGGTCGACGAACAGGCGATCATCGAAGCGCTCGATGCACGTCGGCTCGCCTGCTACGTCTGCGACTTCCCCGGTCCGAATCTCGCCGGGCGTGGCGGCGTGATCGCGCTGCCGCACCTGGGCGCGTCGACCCGGGAAGCCGAGGACAACTGCGCCTCGATGGTCGCCGACCAGATCCGCGCCTACCTCGAGGACGGCAACATCCGCAACTCGGTCAACTTCCCGGAGGTGACCCTGGCGCGCGGCTCGGGTTACCGGGTGGCGATCGCCAACGCGAACGTGCCGAACATGCTCGGCCAGATCTCCACCGCGATGGCACAGGCCGGCCTGAACATCCACGACATGATCAACAAGTCGCTCGGCGAGATCGCCTACACGCTGGTCGACGTCGACAGTCCGGTGCCTCCGGCCCTGATCCAGGCGCTGCGGGCGATCGACGGTGTGCTGGCCGTGCGTTACCTGCCGGCTGCCTGACCGGTTCGAGCGGCGTCACCACGCCGTCGGCCTGACAGTTCCTGACGACGACACAAACGCGACAACAGGCGGGCTGATGCCCGCCTTCTGCGGCGTCGATCCCGCCGCTCGTGCCGGTGCCATTGCCGCCGGCCGGCAACGCTCCTAGCCTGAAGTCCGCCCTTTCGGGGCGACCAGGGGAGCGCGTGGATCGATTGACCCGGAACTTCGCCGCGATCGGACTGATCGCGAGCCTGCTGGCGGCGGCGGCGCTGTTCCTGCATGCGCGCCAGGTCGAACACGAACACCTGCTCGAGACCGGCGAGGCACGGTCGCTGACGCTGGCCCAGGCACTGAACAACACGCTGCGCGACGAACTGGTCGTGCCGCAACTGCGCTCGGCACGCGGCGTGGACCCGGCGCGACTCCAGAGCTACACCGACCAGGCCGAGCTCGCGCGCGAGTTCCGCCGCGTGACGCAGAAGCTCCCGGTCGTGCGGCTCAAGCTGCTGGATGCCGAGGGCCGCACCGTCTATTCGACGCAGGCACGCCAGGTCGGCGAAGAACGCGGCAACAGCGCCGCGTTCCTGCAGGCGCGCGACGGACGGCTGCACAGTGAACTGATCCATCGCGAGCGCTTCTACGGCATCGACTCCGAACTCACCGATCGTCATCTGCTGGTCAGCCACCTGCCGCTGCGCTCGGCCGACGGTTCCCAGGTGCTCGGTGTGCTCGAGCTGTACGGCGACGTGAGCACCGAGTTCCAGCGGCTGCAGGCCGCGACGATCCGAAACGCCGGCCTGATCGGCGCGACGATCGGCGTGTTGTACCTGTCACTGCTCGCGATCGTGTTTTTCGCCGAACGATCGATGCGGGCGAGCGCCACGCAGCGCGACAACATGCTGCGTTCGCTGAGCAAGGGTCGCGAGACACTCGAGCGCATCGTGCGCGAGAAGACGGTCGCGCTCGACGACTCGACCGGGCAGCTCGGCCGGGAAGTCGCCGAACGCGCACGCATCGAAGCCAAGGTCCAGCAACTGCAGAACCAGGATCCGCTGACCGGACTGCCGAACCGCAACGGGATCGCGGTCCTCGCCGAGCAGGCGATCGCCGCCGCCCGCGGCGACGGTGTCAGCCTGGCGCTGGTGTTCCTCGACCTCGACCACTTCGGCAAGATCAACAGTTCACTCGGCCACGAGGCCGGTGACCAGCTGCTGCAGCAGGTCGCGAACCGGCTTCGGCGCAGCCTGCCCCCCGGAGCGATGATCGCGCGCATGAGCAGCGACGAGTTCGTGCTGATCTGCCCGCTCGCCACCGACCAGCCGGCGCTGACGCTGGCCGACCAGGTGCTGCACGCGGTCGAGGACGCGGTCACGATCGACGGCCGCGCGATCCAGGTCCACGCGAGCGCGGGCGCAAGCGTGTTCCCGCTCGACGGCGACTCGTTCGACGAACTGTTGCGCAATGCGGCCACCGCCGTCGCGCGTGCGAAGGCCGCCGGCGGCAGCCGCAGCGAGGTGTTCGCCGCCGAGATGAACGCCGAGGCACGGCGCAAGCTCGAGATCGAGGCCGATCTGCGGCTGGCGCTTGCGCGCAACGAACTGTCGCTGCTGTTCCAGCCGAAGATCGACCTCAAGCGCGAGCGGATCGCAGGCGTCGAGGCCCTGGTGCGCTGGAATCATCCGCAGCGCGGCATGATCTCGCCGGCCGAGTTCGTTCCGGTCGCCGAAGAGTCGGGACAGATCGTGCGCATCGGCGAATGGGTGCTGCGCGAAGCACTGCGCCAGCTGCGCGGCTGGCACGACATGGGCCACGAAGGGCTGTGCATGTCGATCAACGCGTCGACCCGGCAGCTGCAGAGCGACACCTTCGCCGACATCGTGCTGGCGGCGATCGCCCACGAACGCGTCGAACCGTCGACCGTGACCATCGAGATCACCGAGTCGGCGATCTTCCAGGACGAGGCGCTGGCGCTGCG
>CADEEH010000216.1 GCA_902826305.1 uncultured Burkholderiales bacterium | reverse complement strand
ATCCGAACGTGTTCCCCAGCGGCGTGGTCTGCCAGGGCCAGCAGTGGCTGCCGAGCGAGGGGATGGACCTGTTCGTGCTCCGGATCGCACGGTTGCTGACCTTCGATCCGGCATTCGTCAACCCGGCGTCACCCGCCAACCGGATCGCGGCCGACTGGTACCTGAAGCTGCGGGCCCGTTCGCCCCGATCGTTTCCGTCGGATCACATCGATGCCGCGGCGCCCGCGGCCGCAGCCGAACCGGCACCGGCGCCCTCGCCGGCCGCTTCGTCGCCTTCGAGCGCCGAACGTGTGATCCTGGCCTGCCCGCGCTGCGAGCGGCGGCTGCGACTGCCGGGCGGGCGCAACGGCATCGTCGCCTGTCCCGGCTGCGGACACGAGTTCCAGGCCAGCACCTGACAACGGCCGGGCACCGATGACCATCAAGTGGACCGACCGCAGCGAACCGTTGCACATGCCCGTGCTGCCGGCCGGCGTCGAGCAGGCGGAAGTCGCCGAAGTCCGGATCGACCCGCAGGCCGAGGCCGGTGTGCTCGCCCATCTCGCCGGCCACGACACCGAGGCCGGCGGGCTGCTGCTCGGCGAGGCCTACGCTCGTCGCGACGACGTCACCTCGGTGGCCCTGATCCGCGTGCGCGCCGGCATTGCCGCGGCCGATTCCACCGGCACGGCGTTCAGCCTGGCGATGGGATCGTCGGTGTGGCGCGACGCGCAGGCCGCGCTGCAGCCCGGGTGGCGGATCGTCGGCTGGTACCACAGCCATCCGGGACTGGGCGCCTTCTTCAGCGGCACCGACCGCCGCACCCAACGGGCGTTTTTTGCGCATCCCTGGTCGATCGGCTGGGTGATCGACCCGATCCGCGGCGAACAGGCCTGGTTCCTCGGTCCGGACAGCGAGCCGATCGAGCGCGTCGATCCCGATCGCTGAGCCCGCCCGGCGATCGCCGCCACGCTGCGCAACCGGCGTCGCCGGGTGACCGAGGCTCGCGGGCCACCGGGTCGGGACATTGCCCCCGGGTCAGAGCAACGCGTAGGTCGTCGTCGCGTGCGCCGCCGGACCCGGCTCGCCGTCCCCTCGGATCGTGATCTCACCGAACGCCAGTGTCTTGCCCAGGCGCAATACCCGCGCATCGACCAGCGCGTCGCGACCGACGATCGGCCGCATGAAGCTGGTCTGCAGCTGGACCGTGGTCATCGGCCGGAAACCGCCGGCCGCCGCGGACACGGCCAGCACCATCGCGGTGTCGGCCGCCGCCATCATCGCCTGCCCGCACAGGATGCCGCCGACCCGCGCCAGCGCCGGTGCACTCGGCAGGCGCAGCACGACACCGGACGGTTCGACCATCTGGACACGCAGGTCCAGCGCCTGGACCCAGGGGGCGAAGACCTCGGCCAGCAGCGCCTGTGCGGTCCCGATGTCGAAAGCCTTGGCCGTCATCCGTATCCCCGTCGTCACATGCCGCCACCTCGCGGCACCACCACCGCCAGCGTATCAGACGGCCCCAGTACAATCCCCCGGTGTTTGCCACCCTGCGACTGACGCGCCTGCTGCGGATCTCCTACGTTGCCTGGCGCTACGGGCTCGACGAGATCGCCGCCACCGGCGCCGCGGCGACGTTGGGCACGCGCTGGTCGCTGCTGCTGGCCCGGGCGCTGCGCTTCGGCCGGCACCTGGACGCCCCGCGCGGCGAACGGCTGCGCCAGGCGCTGGAGAGCCTGGGGCCGATCTTCGTCAAGTTCGGCCAGGTCCTGTCGACGCGGCGCGACCTGATGCCGGCGGACATCGCCGACGAGCTCGCCCGGCTGCAGGACCGGGTCCCGCCGTTCTCCAGCGACCTGGCGATGACCGCGATCGAACGCGGCCTCGGCTGCCGGATCGACGAGGTCTTCACCGAATTCGACGAGCAGCCGGTCGCCTCGGCGTCGATCGCGCAGGTGCACTTCGCGCGCCTGAAGGACGGTCGCGCGGTCGCGGTCAAGGTGCTGCGGCCGAACATGGCGCCGGTGATCGAGCGCGACCTGGGCCTGCTCCGGGTGGCCGGCACGCTGCTGATGAAGGTGTCGGCCGATGCCCGCCGGCTGCGGCCGCTGGACGTGATCGACGAGTTCGACCGTTACCTGCACGACGAACTCGACCTGATCCGCGAGGCGGCCAACGCCAACCAGTTGCGGCGCAACTTCGCGCGCTCCAACCTGCTGCGCATCCCGGAGATGTACTGGGACTACTGCTCGAGCAGCGTGCTGGTGATGGAGCGGATGAGCGGCATCCCGGTCAGCCAGATCGAGCGCATGCGCGCCGCCGGCCTCGACCTCAAGAAGCTGTCGCGCGACGGCGTCGAGATCTTCTTCACGCAGGTGTTCACCCACGGTTTCTTCCACGCCGACATGCACCCGGGCAACATCCTGGTCGGCGAGGACGGCGTGGACTTCAACCGCTACATCGCGCTGGACTTCGGCATCGTCGGCACGTTGTCGGACTTCGACAAGAGCTATCTGGCGCAGAACTTCCTCGCGTTCTTCCGACGCGACTACCATCGCGTCGCCGAACTGCACGTTGAGTCGGGCTGGGTGCCCGCCGAGACCCGGATCGAGGAACTCGAGAGCGCGGTCAGGGCATGCTGCGAGCCGTTCTTCGACCGGCCGCTCAAGGAGATCTCGCTCGGACTGGTGCTGCTGCGGCTGTTCCAGGCCTCGCGGCGCTTCAACGTGTCGATCCAGCCTCAGCTCGTGCTGCTGCAGAAGACGCTGCTCAACATCGAAGGCCTCGGCCGCCAGCTCGATCCGGACCTGGACCTGTGGGTCACCGCCAAGCCGCAGCTCGAACGCTGGATGAAGCGGCAGATCGGTCCGGAAGGACTGATCGAACGGCTGCAGCGCGAAGCACCACGCTGGGTCGAGCTGTTGCCGCAGATGCCTCGCCTCGCCCACGCGGCCCTGTCGCGCCAGGCGCAGGGTGAGCCGCAGCGCGCGGAGAAGGAACTGCTCGCCGGCCTGTTGCGCGAACAGCGCCGCACGCAGCGCTGGCTGCGTGCGATCGTCGTGCTGCTGGCCGTCGTCGTCGCGATCGAGGTCGCCCTGCTCGCCGGCTGGTTGCGGTAGCCGCGCGACAGCGGCGCGATCGCGCCGCCGGCACCGGTACCCCTCCCTTAGAATCCGGCCATTGCGGAGGAACCGTTCGATGCTCATCGGCTTCACCCTGCTGTACCTGGCGGTCACCATCGGCATCGGCCTGTACGCGGCCCGACGGGTGCACAACGCCAGGGACTTCCTGGTCGCCGGCAAGAGCCTGCCGCTGTACATCAACATGGCCACGGTGTTCGCGACCTGGTTCGGCGCCGAGACGGTGCTGTCGGTCTCGGCCACCTTCGCGCGCGACGGGCTGAACGGCATCCCGGCCGATCCGTTCGGCGCCACCTGCGCGCTGATCTTCTTCGCGCTGTTCTTCGCCCGGCTGCTGTACCGGATGGACCTGCTGACGATCGGCGACTTCTACCGCAAGCGATACGGCAAGTCGGTCGAGGTGCTGACCAGCGTGACGATCACCGCCTCGTACCTGGGCTGGACCTCGGCGCAACTCACCGCCCTCGGCCTGGTGTTCACCGTGCTGTCGCAGGATGCGGTCACGCTGAACCAGGGGATCCTGATCGGCGCCGGCGTGGTGCTGGTCTACACGATCTGGGGCGGCATGTGGTCGGTGGCGTTCACCGACATGTTCCAGACGGTGATCATCGTCATCGGCCTGCTGATCGTGGCGACGCTGGTCGGCGAGATGGCCGGCGGAGCGCAGGTCGTCGTCTCGCGGGCGGCCGCCGACGGCCGCTTCGAGTTCCTGCCCAAGGGCGGACTCGCGCAATGGCTGGCGTTCATCGCCGCCTGGGCGACGCTGGCCATCGGCTCGATCCCGCAGCAGGACGTGTTCCAGCGCATCATGAGCGCGAAGAACGAGAAGGTCGCGGTCCAGGGGTCGCTGCTGGGCGGCCTGGCCTACTTCGCATTCGCGTTCGTGCCGATGTTCATCGCCTACGCGGCGATTGTCATCGACGGCAACTACGCGACGTTGTTCGCCTCCGAGGATGCACGCGAGGTGCAGCGGATCCTGCCCGACCTGATCCTGCAGAAGGTGCCGCTGTGGGCCCAGGCGCTGTTCTTCGGCGCCCTGTTGTCGGCGATCCTGTCCACCGCCAGCGGCGCGCTGCTCGCGCCTACGGCGCTGTTCACCGAGAACGTGCTCAAACCCTTCATGGGTCCGGTCGGCGACCGGCGTTTCCTGGTCATGTTGCGGGTGGTGCTGGTGCTGTTCACCTGCGCGGCGCTCGCGTTCGCGCTCAACTCCCGCAGCACGATGTACGAGATGGTGCAGAACGCCTACAAGGTGACGCTGGTGGGTGCGCTCGTGCCGCTGGCCGCCGGGTTGTTCTGGCCCCGCGCCAGCGTGCAGGGAGCGCTGCTGTCGATCCTGGCCGGCCTGATCGCCTGGCTGGTCTGCGAGCGCAACTTCGCCGATGCGACCGTGCCGCCGCAACTCGTCGGCCTGGCCGCCGCCGTGGCCGGCATGATCGTCGGCTCACTCGCGCCGCAGCTCTACACCGAACGCCGATCACACGCCGATCACCTCGCCGCCGATCCGCACAGCGCCACCGGCGCGCAACGAAAGTAGCGCCGCGACGCCCACACGCGATGCCCGGTGCATGAGTGGCGCCGGCCGCGCTGCACGACACGACACATGCGCCCGCCTCGGTCGGGCCGCTTGCCATCGGTGCCGGCCCGCCGGCCCGATCTCGGCGCCGCGTATTGACACCAGCCGCCTGCGACGGTACGGTCGGCGCCTGCCTCCTCGCTTCACAACACCCATTCCCGCGAGGTCACGCCATGGACTGGAGACACGTTCCTGGCCGCAGCCAGGCCGCTTGCTCGATCGAACCCGGCACACGGTCGTCGCGATGACGCTGCTGACAGGCACACGTCCCGTGCCGCCGGCCGCCGGCACGCGTCCCGCGATGATCAGCGCGGACGAGCTGCCGCTCTGGGTGCCCGGGGACATCGTCAACGACAGCAGCACCCTCGGCTGGAAGGACGTCGCGCAGCGGACCTACCGCTACCAGGGGCAGGACGTCGAGATCCCGCCGCTGTCGTGTTACCTGATCGTCCACTATCGCGAAGGCGACACGCCGATGGACCGGCAGTTCGACGGGCGCTGGACCCGCACACGCTGCGAACCCGGCTTCTTCTCGCTGCTGTCGCAGGCGGCCGATTCACACTGGCATTGGACCCAGGACATCGAGGTCTCACACGTCTACATCGCCGACGAACTGATGTGCCGGGTCGCCAGCGACATCCAGGGCCAGGAGGTGGCCGAGGTCCGGCTGCACGATATCCTGCGCGGCAGCGACCCGGTGGTCGACCGCATCGCCTCCGAGCTGACCCGTGAAGCCAGGGAACAGGGTATCGGCGGGGCGCTCTATGCCGAAGCCCTGTCGGTGCAACTGGCCGTGCATCTGCTGCGAAGCTACGCCACCTGCAGGATCCGTCCGCCCGGCGGCACGATGCGCCTGTCCGACCAGGAACTGGCGCGGCTGGAAGCGTATGTCGATGCGAACCTGCATGCGACGATCACACTCAAGGACATGGCCCACGCACTCGGCATGGGCGTGTGGACGCTGAACCGGCACCTGCGCCGCACGCTCGACTGCTCGGCCTATGGGTTCGTCGTCGACCGGCGACTCCGCCGCGCCCAGCAGCTGCTCGTCACCGGCGATCTCGCGTTGAAGGAAGTGGCCGCCGCGGCGGGATTCTCCGATCAGGCGCACATGACGCGGATGTTCCGTTCGCGGCTCGGGGTGACGCCGGGCCAGTACCGCAAGCGTCACTGACACGACCTTCAGGGGCCGGGATCCGGCATCTCGGACCTCGACGAACGAGGGCCCGACGCCCGCGACGCGGTCGATCGGATTTCCCTGACACATCTCCGTGTTCGGTGTATGGTCATCAGCAAGCGCCCGGTGCCGTCGCGGCCCCTGCGCCGATCGTTCAACAGACAGTCCGCTTCGTTCAATACGGCAGCTCGCCGCAATCGATAACTTGCCGCTTCGCGCATCCGCTGGCGCCGAGACGGCCACGGAACGCGTTCGGCACGGCCTCTGCGGGCCGGCATTCACCGAACGAAACGAAGGAGACAGACGATGACCACCAGCACACAGGCGGCCGACACGCCGCACAAATCCTCGACCCTGACGAAACTGGACGCCGTTGTCATCGGCGCCGGTGTCGCGGGACTGTATGAACTGCATCTGCTGCGCCAGCAGGGCCTGAAGGTGCGTGCGTACGACAACGCATCCGACGTCGGCGGCACCTGGTACTGGAACCGGTACCCGGGCGCCAAGTTCGACTCCGAGGCCTACATCTACCAGTACCTGTTCGACGAGGA
>CADEEH010000215.1 GCA_902826305.1 uncultured Burkholderiales bacterium | reverse complement strand
CGGTCATCATCAACGCGCGGCGCTCGGTCTCGGCCGACAACGTGGCCGCGGTCCGGTCGAGCATCGCCGGCAACTCGCCGGTCGATTCACCGCTGGCGATCATGTGGATCATCATCGGCGGGAACTGCTTGCCGGCCCCGAGGGCCCGCGCCAGCGACGCTCCCTCGCGCACCCGGGAGATGGCGTCGACGACGTTGTTCTTCAAGGCGTCGTTGGACAATGTCTGCGCGCCCGCCTCCAGCGCGCGGATCAGCGGCACGCCGCTCGAGGTCAGGATGCCGAGGGTCGCCGCGAAACGCGACGTGTTGACCCCGCGCACCAGGCGGCCGAACAGCGGCAGCGTCAGCACCCGCGCATGCCAGGCGAGCCGCACGCTCGGTGAACGCAGCGAATAGCGCCAGGCGGCGAACGCCGCGATGCCCGCGCCGAGCAGGTACACCCCCCAGACGCGGATGAAATCGGAGGTGGCGATCAGCGCGATCGTCAGGAACGGCAGCTTCTGGCGCGTCTGCGCGAACACCCCGACCACCTGCGGCACCACGTACGAGAGCAGCGCGATGATCACCGTGATCGCAACCAGCGTGACGATCGCCGGATAGGTGAACGCCATCACGATCTTCTGCCCGAGCGCGGTGCGCGACTCGACGTAGTCGGCGAGCCGGGTCATCACCCGCGCGAGATCACCACTCTGCTCACCCGCCGACACCAGCGCGCGATAGACGTCCGGGAAATCCTTCGGATACTTGGCGAGGGCCTGGGCCAGCGTCTGGCCGGCGACCACCTCGCTGCGGACCGCGGCGAACCGGTCGCGCACCGTCGGCCGGTCGGCCTGCTCGATCACCGCGTTGAGCGCCTGCTCGAGCGGCAGGCGCGCCGCGAGCAGGCTGGCGAGCTGGCGAGTGCACAGTGCCAGCTCCGCCGGCCGCAGCCGGCCGGCCAGCACCTGCCGGACCGCGTTGTCGCCGGTGACCGGGGCGACGTCGATCGGCGTCAGCCCCCGGTCGCGAAGCTGCGCGCGCGCCTGGCGCGGCGAATCCGCGTCCAGCACGCCGCGCTCCATGCGTCCGGTGACGTTCGCGGCTTCGAATCGGTAGGCAGGCATCGGTCCGGCGTCGCAGAGCGTGGGCCGTGGGGATGTCGTCGATCTTAACAGGCCGGTCGCGACCGTCCGTCGCGGGGCCCGACCGCCGGCCGGTGATGCTGTCGCGCCGGGGCGTCAGTGACGTCCCGGGGCCGCGCGCGGACCGTCAGCCGAGGAATCCCAGGTCGTCGGTCGCGAACCGGCCGACGGTCGGGAACACGGTCGCCACCTCGGTCGCCGACACCCCGAACCAGCGCGCGAGTGTCGCGCCGACCTGGTCGACCGAGGTCGTCGGGATCCAGCGGCCCTCGCCCGCATCGTCCGGCCCGCCGATCGTCAGGTCCGGGAAGCGGCCGACGATCTGGCGCCCGCGCACCGCACCGCCGACCACCAGGTGATGCGCACCCCACGCGTGATCCGACCCCTGGCCGTTGGAGCGCAACGTCCGGCTGAAATCCGAACCGGTGAACAGTGTCACCCGGTCGGCGAGCCCCATCGTCACCGTCGACTGGTGGAACGCGGCCACCGCCTCGGCGATCTCGCCCAGCAGCTGCTGCTGGCGCGGCATCTGGTCGTCGCCGTGGGTGTCGAAGCCGCCGATCGAGCAGAAGAACGTCTGGCGCCGCACGCCTAGGGCGTCGCGCGCCGCGATCATCCGCGCGGCCATCCGCAACTGCCGGCCGAGGTCGGTCGACGGGAAACCGTCGGGACCGCCGCTGTCGGCCAGCGCGGCAGCCAGCACGCGCTGGTTCTCGAGCGCACGGTCGATCACCGACAACCACTCGCGTTCGAACAGGTGGTTGCGTGTGCCCGCGAGCATCGCACCGATCGCCGCCGACAGCGGATCACCGGTGCGGTCGGGATGATAGAAATCGAAGCCGAAGTTGCCGCTCGGCGAGACCTTGTACGAGGTGATCGAGCTGCCGGTCTCCCACAGGTTGTTGCCCGCGAGCGAGATGCAGGTCGCGCCACGATTCGTGTTCAGCGTCTGCACCAGCTCCGCGCTGCGGGCGGCCCAGCCGGTGCGTCCGCTGCCGTCGGCGATCGCACTTTGCCACTGCCCCTGCTGGTCGCTGTGCGAGAACAGGTTCGCCGGCAGCGCGACGTTGCCTGCGTCGTATTGCGCCTTGGTCGTCGGCACCACCAGCGGGCCGGCATTGGCGATGATCGCCGCCTTGCCCTGCTCGAACAGCGCCTGCAGCGGCCCCGTCGCCGGATGCAGGCCGTAGCGCGCGCCGCCGGTGTTCGTCGGCTGGATCGGCAGCAGCGCGGCCTGCGGCAGCACCAGCGGACCCCGCGCGGCGGCGTAGGTCGCATACGGACCGGATTCCAGCGGCACGACCAGGTTGTTCGCGTCGTTGCCGCCGTACATGAACACACAGACCAGCGCACGATAGTCGTCCGCGGTCTGCGCGTGCGCCGACGGGATCAGTCCGTCCCCGGCGGCCGCGGTGATCCGCTCCAGGTCGAGGAACGCCCCGAGCCCGGCCGCGCCGAACGTGCCGAGGTGCTTGAGGAAGGTGCGGCGGTCGACGGTCATCTTCGCGGTCTCTTCAGGAAGTCGTCGTGTGATTCAACGCTGGATCACGAACTCGGGTGCGATCGAGGTCAGCACCAGCGCGGCGCGCACCCGCTCGCTGCGGGCGCCGGCATCGATCGCCGAGATCGCGGTGGTCATCGTCGTGCGCGACAGGTCGCTGATCGCCCGATTCATGAAGAGCAGGTTCAGCCGCTCGACCAGTGCCGCCGGATCGTGTGCGATCGCCTCCAGCGGCTTGAAGTCCAGTGCGAGCCGGCTGTCGTCCTCGCCCCAGGCGCCGTAGCCGCCGTGGTCGATCAGCCGCGCGAAGAAATTCAGCGTGCCGACCACCGTGGTCTCGGTGGTGATCTGGAACTCGGGTGAGGACAGGCCCGCCTGCGCGACCGCGCCCGGCTGGCGGAAGTCCGGCGAGAAGAAGTTGAACACCGACGGCGCGAGCAGCGGGCTCTGGCCGAGCCCGTCGTCGCCGCTGTCCAGGTAGTGGATCGCGTTGCGCCCGTTCGGTGCCTTCGCGCCGAGTGCGCGCAGGAAGTTCGCGAACCGGATCACCGGCTCGCGCTGCTTGCCCGCGGTCGTGCTCGCGGCGGCGAGCGGATCGCGCGCCTCGGCATCGAGCAGGATCGCGCGCACCACCGCCTTCAGGTCGCCCCGCACGCCTGCGCCGTTGTCGGCGAACACCGCGGCGATCCGCGCGAGATAGGCGGGACTCGGATTGCTGGTCACCAGCCGCTGGATCAGCCGGCGCGAGATGAACGGGGCGACGTTCGGATGCATGAAGATCACATCGAGCGCCGCGCGCAGGTCACTCTCCGGGCTGCCGCCGGCACCGATCGTCGCGCCATCCAGCAGCGTCTTGGTCCCGGTCGAGTGCTGGCTCGGCCACGGCCGCATCGGATCGATCCAGTTCTCCTCGCCGCCGTCGAACGCGCCCGCATCGGCGGTGTTGCGCCCGGCGAAGCTCCAGCCGCTGAACGCCCGCGCGAAGCCGAGCACGGCCTCCTGGCCGTAGGTCGGGATCACCGCGCCCTGCCCGTCGCGCTGCGCGGAACCGTCGGGATTCAGCTTGACCAGCCCGATCGAGAACAGCTGCAGCACCTCGCGTGCGTAGTTCTCGTTCGGATGCTGGCCGCTCTCCGGATCCTCCTTGCGGCTGCCGAGCATGTTCAGGTAGTAGCCCATCGCCGGATGGCGGGTCACGTCCTCCAGAAGCTGCCGGTAGTTGCCGAACGCGTTGCGGTTCAGCATGTCCAGGTACGACGACATCGCCCACGGATTCAGGTCCGGCGCGATGTTGGAGACGACGAAGATCTGCGACAGCGCAAACGCGACCCGCGCGCGCAACTGGCCCGGGCTGTACAGCCACTGCTGCCAGATCGCCTCGTACGACATCGCGTCGGTCGGCCGGTTGTCCTCGGTCGAGCGCGCCTGCTGGCGCAGGTAGTCCAGGTGCGAGCCGGGATCGATGCGCCACTGGTGCGCGAACCACGCGTCGTAGCCGTACGCCTTGACAGCGGTGATCTCCTCGGGCGACACCGGGCCGAACGTCGCCTGCGACAGGAACCGCACGACATCGTCGGTCGACGGCTGCTTCTCCGCGGCCAGGGTCGTGCCGGTCATGAACATCGTCGACGGTGCCGGTCCGGTGACACCATCACCGTTCATCAGCGACTGCGGGCTCTGGCTCTCGCCGCCGGCGCAACCGGCGAGTGCAAGCGTCGCGAGTGCGGCAGCGGTCGCCGCAGCGACGCGGTCGATCGCAGGATCAGCCGGGTCGACCGAGTCGGTCGCCGGGTCGAGGCTTTCGACCGGATCGTTCGTTGTCACGTTCACCGTTCCCGAACATCCCCGGCCGGGTCGGTGCGCCGCGCGTCGGGGGCGGCGTCGTGGGTCAGCCACGCCGGCTCGAGGACCGGCGGGTCATGGACGAAGTATAGGAAATCGTTGGCAACGCCCGCGGCCGCCGGGCGGACCGGAGTGACCGTCGGTGCCGGCGGCCGTGCTTCCCGGGCCCGGCTTCCTCCGGTCCCGGTGGCCTGGCGCACAAGGGTGGAGTCCGTTTGCGATGGGCTTGTGTTACCGATCAGTAACTCCATTCTTGACTTCGTCGGTTTCCTGCTTGAGAATTACCGAAAGGTAACTATCGAACCCGTTCATGCCCAACTTGGCCCATCCATTACCGCTCGGTAACACCGAGGCGGAAATCGCGATCCGCTCTTCCGTGGAGCTGGGCGCCGTCATCCGCGAGCAGCGCAGGCGGCTGTCATTGAAGCAGCTCGACCTGGCGGGCCTGGCCAATACCGGCAACCGCTTCATCGTCGACCTGGAGAACGGCAAGCCGACGGTGCAGCTGCAAAAGGTGCTGGACCTCATGGACCTGCTGGGCCTGGAAGTCATGGTGCGCAGCAAGGCCTCCCGGTCGGCACCATCGCCTTGAGCGACATGTGATGCAGCAGCGGCCCGACCGGCTGGACGTCTACTACGGCAGTGATCTCGTCGGCATCGTCCACGACAGCGCGCCGCTGGCCTTCGAGTACGCGCCCGGGTGGCTGAACGGCACCCGGCGCATGTCGCTGGCCGCCATCCCGCTGCAGGCCGGCCGCCAGGCCACGCCCGAGGTGCAGGCCTTCTTCGAGAACCTGCTACCCGAGGGCGAACTGCGGAACTACCTGGCGACCCAGCGCAAGGCGTCCACCCTCTTCTCGCAGCTGCTGGAGGTGGCAGGCGACACCGCGGGTGCCTTCATGATGCTCGCCCCCGGCCACACACCGGAACCGCCTCGGTACGAGGCCACGAGCTGGCAAGCCATCGCCGCCCGCCTGACCGGGCGATCGGCTTCCGCGATCGACCTCCACGAGAAAGGTTCCCGCATCTCGCTGGCCGGCGCGCAGGACAAGACCAGCCTGGCGATCTTCGACGACGGTGTGCCGCGATTGCCCAAGGGAACGTCGCCCTCGACCCACATCCTCAAACCCGACATCCGGCGCGTGGCCAAGGTCTGGCATTCGGCGGCCAACGAGGCCATCGTGATGCGCACGGCCGCGCTGGCAGGCCTGCCCACCGCCGAGGTCTTCTACGAGACACACACCCAGGCCTGCGTCGTTCGCCGCTTCGACCGGCAGGTGCACCCGGACGGCACGCTCGCGCGGCTGGTGCAATACGACCTGTGCCAGCTGGCCGGCATCGCGTCGGACCGCAAGTACGAGAAAGAGGGGGGGCCGGGCCTCGCCGCCTGCGCCGCGCTGATCCGCCGCTACAGCATGCAGCCCGCCGTCGATCTGCGCCACCTGGTGCGCTGGGTGTTCTTCAACCTGTACGTCGGCAACAACGACAGCCACGCCAAGAACCTGTCGATCTACAGCGTGCCCGGACAAGGGGTGACGTTGACGCCGTTCTACGACCTGATGTGCACGCGGCTGTACCCGGGCCTGTCGCCCGAATTCGCGTTCGCGATCGGCGGCGAGGTCAGGCCGGGCGAGATGGGTGCCGAGCAGCTCGTGCTGATGGCCAGGCAACTGGGCATGCAGCCACACTTCCTGGCCCGAGAGGCGGCAGACATGGCCGATCGCCTGCCGAAGGCCATCGACGAGGCGGCGCAGGCGGTCGCGCCGGCGCTGAAGCCTTCGGCGCGCATCCTCGCCGAACGGCTGCAGCGGTTCGTACACTCGACCACGACGAAACTGGCTGCGCGCTTGACGGCTTGAGGGTATGTGCAGGACGCGGGATCGGTCGACGGTGCCTGCTCTGGGACGCGGAGATCCGGTCGTCGCAACTCGTCGACAGCCGGCCACGGACGAGGACGTCATCACCGCCAAGAACGGTTCATCCCCGCGTGCGCGGGGAACACTGTGGCTGCTCTTTCAGGTGGGTGGGACCAAGCGGTTCATCCCCGCGCGCGCGGGGAACGCGCCGAGCGGTTCGATTCCAACCGGCGCGGCGGGGGTTCATCCCCGCGCGCGC
>CADEEH010000214.1 GCA_902826305.1 uncultured Burkholderiales bacterium | reverse complement strand
TCTCCTTGACGATGTTGCGCACCCACTCGGCCGAGATCTGGCCGAAGTTGTAGTCCGCAGCGATCGTGTAGACGCGTTTGCCGTACTTCTCCATCAGCCAGGGCACCAGCGTCGAGAACTGCTGCTCAGGCACGGCGCCCGTCACGAAGACGTTCGAATCGCAGACGCCGCCCTCGTACTGGTTGTTGTAGAAGTAGAGCATCTTCGCGCGATCCATGATCGGACGGATCGCCTCGCGCGACGCGCTGGAGAACGCACCGAACACCACGTCGACCTTGTCCTGCTGGGTCAGGCGGCGCGCCATCTCCTGGAACCGTGTGTTGTCCGACTGCGTGTCGTAGTGGACGATCTGGATCTTGCGGCCGAGCACGCCGCCCTTCGCGTTGATCTCGTCCACGGCGAGCTGCACCGCGTGGATCTTCGGGATCACGGCGATGGCGAAGTTGCCCGATTCGTCCTCCAGCAGGCCGAGTTTGATCGGGTCGGCGGCCAGCGCGTTGCCTGCCAGGCCCAGCGAGGTGACCGCTGCCGCGACGGCAGCACGAGCAATACTGATCGAGCCTTGATGCATTGAACACCTCCGGGTCACGGTTGAAAGCGCGCCAACGGCACGCCGGTTTGTTTCGCCTGACGATCGCAGCGTGTCCGCTGCACCGGCCGCAGGATGTGCCCGGGGCCGGGTGCATCCTCGTGCTCGGAAATATTTTCCGAAGCAACTAATTCGCAAGTTATCCAGAACCTGCGTCAATTGCAATATCAATCTCGAAACACGCACTGGTCTCGCGTCGAACGAGTTGAACGCGTCGAGCGAGTCGAACGAACCGAACGCATCGAGCAGCGACGAGCGCCGACGAGCCCACTCGCGGGCGAGGCGTTTGAACAGGCAATGAGTGTGATGCGACGTCGAACGGTCGCGCCCACGAGCGGCGCGCGACCGACGGTCAGGCGAAACTTCCGGCGCGCGGCCGGACCGTCATCGCGGGCGTGCCGGTGCCGATCGACGGGACACTTGGCCACGCCGCATCCGCGTGCCACCCCACGCCCCGGCAATCAGCACCGCACCAACGACGATCAGCGCCAGCAGGTGATCGCCGGACAGTGCGTGTGACAAGGCCGAGCCGACGGTGTCGCCGTCATGTCCCGGATGGGCGAGCGCCGCGCCGGTGCAGCCGGCCCAGAGCGCGGTGATGGCAGTGATGCGGGTGATGTCGATCCTCATCGATGGCTCCCTTGATCCGACGCGGTGCGTTGCACTCATTCGATGCACCCACGCGTCGCACTCACGCGTGCACACACTCGATGCACGGACCATGCCAGTCCTGCGGCCGCGATGCAAGCCCCGTGTCGATCGTGCATGCCGACGGCTTCAGCGACCCGCCGCAGGTCCCTTGCGCGGTGATGTCGTCTTCCCCGCACCGCGCGCGGCGTGTCGGCCGGCCCAGTCCTTCGCGAACTGCCAGGCGACCCGTCCCGAGCGCGAGCCGCGTTCGAGTGCCCAGCGCAGCGCATCGCCGCGTGCGGCCTCGATCTGGCGATCGGCGACCCCGAGTGTGCGCAGCCAGTGCGCGCAGATGTCCAGGTAGTCGTCCTGGCGGAACGGATAGAACGCGACCCACAGGCCGAAACGTTCCGACAGCGAGGTCTTCTCCTCGGTCGCCTCGCCCGGGTGGATCTCGCCGTCCTCCTGGTGTTTCGCCTCGAGGTTCTCGCGCATGTACTCCGGCATCAGGTGGCGCCGGTTCGAGGTCGCGTAGATCAGCACGTTGTCCGACTGCGCCGAGATCGAGCCGTCGAGGGCGACCTTCAGCGCCTTGTAGCCCGGTTCACCCTCGTCGAACGACAGGTCGTCGCAGAAGACGATGAACCGCTCCCGGCGGCCGGCGACCAGGTCGACGATGTCGGGCAGGTCGACCAGGTCGTCCTTGTCGACCTCGATCAGCCGCAGTCCCTTGGCCGCGAACGTGTTCAGGCAGGCCTTGATCAGCGAGGACTTGCCGGTGCCGCGCGATCCGGTCAGCAGCACGTTGTTGGCCGGCCGGCCGGCGACGAACTGGCGCGTGTTGTCCTCGATCGCCCGCTTCTGCGCATCGACATGCTGCAGGTCGTCGAGTCCGATCGGCGCCAGGTTGCGCACCGGCTGCAGCAGCGGGCGTGTGCCCAGCGGTCCGCGCTGGCGACGCCATCGGAAGGCGATCGACGCGTTCCAGTCCGGCGTCGGGTCGGCGGGCAGCAGGGTTTCCAGGCGGGCAAGCAGCGCTTCGGCGCGCGCGACCAGGCGGGCGGTGTCAGTCATCTCGTCGTCGAGGCGGAATCAGGAACGGTAGTCGGCGTTGATCGACACGTAGTCGTGTGACAGGTCGCAGGTCCAGACGGTGGTGCCCGCCTGGCCGCGGGCGAGCCGCACCCTGACCGTGATCTCGTCCTGTTTCATCACACGTGCGCCGTCCTCCTCGCGATAGGCCGGATGGCGGCCACCGGCGGTGGCCACGTGAACGTCGTCCAGGAACAGGTCGACGCGGTCGACGTCCAGGTCGGCGATCCCGGCGTAACCGATCGCCGCGAGGATGCGGCCGAGGTTCGGGTCGGACGCGAAGAACGCGGTCTTGACCAGCGGCGAATGGGCGATCGCATACGCGACCGCGGCGGCCTCGGCCAGGTCACGCGCGGTCTCGACGGTGATCGTGATGAACTTGGTCGCGCCCTCGCCGTCGCGGACGATCGCCTGCGCCAGGTCACGGGCAACCGCGACGATCATCGCCTTCAGTTCAGTCGCGCCGGGACTCGTATCCGATTCGATCACCAGCGCGCCCGCCCCGGTGGCGATCAGCACGAACGAATCGTTGGTCGAGGTGTCGCCGTCGATCGTGATCCGGTTGAAGCTGGCATCGGCCGCCTCGCGCACCCAGCGCGCGAGCAGCGCCGCCGGCACCGTCGCATCGGTGGCGACGAAGCCGAGCATCGTCGCCATGTTCGGCCGGATCATCCCGGCGCCCTTGGAGATCCCGGTCACCGCGACCGCCTTGCCCGCGATCGTGTCCCGGCGCGATGCGGCCTTGGGCACCGTGTCGGTGGTCATGATCGCCTCGGCGGCCTCGGCCCAATGCGCACCGGCCGCATCGGCGATCGCCGGGTCGAGGCCGGCGATCAGCCGATCCATCGGCAGGTGCTCGAGGATCACGCCGGTGGAAAACGGCAGCACCTGCGTGGCGTCGATGCCCAGCCGTGTCGCGAGTTCCGCGCAGCTTCGCTCGGCGTTGCGCATGCCCTGTTCGCCGGTGCCGGCGTTCGCGCAGCCGGTGTTGACCAGCAGCGCACGGATCGCACCGCCACTGGCCTGCAGGTGACGCCGGCACAGGTGAACCGGTGCCGCGCAGAAGCGGTTGCTGGTGAACGCACCGGCGGCGGTCGCGCCCTCGGCGAGCCGGACGACCAGCACGTCGCGGCGATTGGGCTTGCGGATCTGCGCCCGCGCCGTGCCGAGTTCGAGGCCCGCGATCGGATGCAGCGACGCGGGATCGGGAGGAAGCAGGTGGACAGGCATGGGCGCTCGAGTTCCGCAAGGATGGGAAAGCGGCGCCTAGTTTAGCCCCCTGCGGACGACCGGCCGGGTCGCATTCGTGCGATCCGGCACGTGGCCGATGTTCGTCCCCGCGGTCCGTTGCGGACCGCGCCTGGTCAGCGTCCGAAGATGCCTTTGATCGCGTTGCCCAGTGCCCCCGGCAGTCCGCTGTCACCGCCCTGCTCGCCGGAGGCCGACGGTGCCGGCTGGTTGCCGTCGTCGGCCGCGCCGCGAGCCGGTGGCCGGCCGGCCGCCGACGCATCCGCGCCGAGCATCAGGTTGCTGACCGACTTCACGCGCACCTGTGCGCTCCAGTCCGGCGCCCATGCCTGCTTCGGATCGGTGGGCCGCGGCGGATGGGCGACATGGAACTCGTTGCCGTAGGCGATCGCACGCAACAGGCCGGCGCCGTTGGCGAACACCCCGGCCGGGATCGCGCAACGTGTCGCCGAGGCCGGCAACACGACCTTCTCGCGCAGCCAGCGATCGATCGACGCATTGGGCTGGTAGTCGATCAGGCCCATGCCCAGGTCGGGCTGCTCGCTCGAACTCCAGATCACCATCTCCTTGTCGCCGCGGGCGCCGAACGCCGAGAAGAAATATCCACGGGCGTTCGGCAGCGCCTGCCACTGCAACTGGGTCGGGCCCGCGGGATCACCGGCGGACTGCGTGACGTTGAACGGACGCATCAGGTCGAATCCCGGCGGCACCGTGAACCGGAACCCGTCGGGCACACCGGCACCGGTGAACGCGTGTTCACCGGCGATCGACGCGCCCTCGGCCAGCCGTCGTCCGTCCTCGGCATTCGGCCAGATCGGCCGGCCCGGCGTCGAATGGGCACCACGGCGGGTATCGCGCCGTGCGTTCAGGAACGCGGCCAGGTCGTTCGCGTTCGAGGTCTTCATGTCGAGCACCTTCGGCTGGCCGGCACGCACCTGTTCGCCGCAGCCCCAGTACAGCACCACCTTGCCCTCGGGCCGCTCGGGCTTGGCCGGTTGCACGACCTCGTCGTCGTTGTCCGGTGTGACCGGGCCGGGCTTGACCTCGGCCGGGGCCAGCAGCCGGATCGTCGGCGCGACCCCGGTGGTCGAGGGCACCGCCTGCATCGCCTCGGTCAGCGACTGGCCGCGGACCATCAGCGTCACGTCCATGTACGGGCCGTCGCCGCCGATCATCGTCATGCCGAACGGCACCTGGCCGCGGGCGCCGGCCATCAGTCCCTTGATCGCGCCCATGAAGCCGCCGCTCTCGCTGCCGGCCGCGGCCCCCGCGAGGGCGTTGATCGCACCGCCACCGACACCGCTGAAGGTGGCGATGTCGATCCAGGCCTGCGCCTTCGGTGGCGACACCTTCTGCACCTGTGCGTGGGCGAGCGGCACGGTCGAGGCGATCAGCAGCGACAACGTGGACAGGCGAACGGTGATGACAGACACGGGCGGGCTCCGGCGGCGGCGATGCCACATCATAGAAGAACGCCGGCGCGCGGGTGCGACGGCGATGTGACGTGTTTGCGCTAGCCCGTGTCGGAACCGCGGTTGGCGCCAGCCCGCGCCGACAGCGCGGTGCGCGATCAGCCGGCCGGACGCAGCCCAGTCGCGGCCACGGCCAGCTGCGTGATCGCCGCGAAGTCGCGTGCACGCACCAGCGCGGCGGGTGCCACCCACGAGCCGCCGACACACCCGACGTTGGCCAGCGCCAGGTAGTCGCGGGCGCGGCGTTCGTCGATGCCACCGGTCGGGCAGAACATCAGCTGCGGCAGCGGCCCGGACAGCGCCTTGAGCAGCGCGATGCCGCCGACCTGTTCGGCCGGGAACAGCTTCATCGTGTCGAAGCCGTGTTCGAGTGCGGTCATCGCCTCGCTCGCGGTCGCCACACCGGGCAGGAACGGAATGCCGCTGGCGGCCGCCGCGGCGAGCAGGTCGGGGGTCGCACCGGGACTGACACCGAAACTTGCCCCGGCCTCGAGCGCGGCCTTCAGGTCGGCGCGGCTGACCACCGTGCCGACCCCGACGATCGCCTCCGGCACCTCGGCGCGGATCCGCCGCACACTCTCCAGCGCCGCCGGTGTGCGCATCGTGACCTCGAGCACACGCAGGCCACCACCGGCCAACGCGCGCGCCAGCGGCACCGCGTCCTCGACCGAATCGATCACCAGCACCGGCATCACCGGCGCGATCGCCAGCAGTTCTCTCGGGGTCATCGTGTGTTCCTCGACGGTCAAACGTGGACTTCGCTGGGCACCTCGGCAGCCGGCTGCATCGCGCCGAGTGCATCGATGAAACTCGCCGCACCCGACTCGGCCGTGCCGGCCAGCGTACGCATCGCGGCGAACAGTTCACGTCCCATCCCGTGGTGCCGGCCCGACAGATCGGCCTGCGGCAACAGGCGTGTTTCCCACTCCGCCGCATCGACCAGCGCCTGCATCGTGCCCGCATCGGCATCGATGCGGATCCGATCCCCGGTGCGCAGCCGGCCGATCGGGCCACCGGCCAGGCATTCGGGCGAGACATGGATCGCCGCCGGCACCTTGCCCGAGGCGCCGGACATCCGGCCATCGGTCAGCAGCGCGACCTTGAAGCCGCGATCCTGCAGGATGCCCAGCGTCGGTGTCAGCTTGTGCAGCTCCGGCATGCCGTTGGCCCGCGGCCCCTGGAAACGGACGACAGCGACGAAGTCGCGCTCGAGTTCACCGCGCTTGAACGCGGCGATCACGTCGTCCTGGTCGTCGAAGACGATCGCCGGCGCATCGACCTGCCGATGCTCGGGCGCAACCGCCGACACCTTGATCACCGCGCGGCCGAGATTGCCCTGCAGCAGTCGCAGGCCGCCGTCCGGCGAGAACGGTCGAGCCGCCGGCCGCAGCACCGCCTCGTCGTGGCTGTCCGCGGTGCCGTCGCGCCAGGTGAGCCGGCCGTCGGCGAGCATCGGCTCGCGCGTGTACTGGCGCAGCCCGGGGCCGACCACCGTCATCACATCGTCGTGCAGCAGGCCGGCATCGAGCAGCTCGCGGATCACGAACGCGACGCCGCCGGCGGCGTGGAAGTGATTGACGTCGGCCTTGCCGTTCG
>CADEEH010000213.1 GCA_902826305.1 uncultured Burkholderiales bacterium | reverse complement strand
GTGCTGGTCGGCGTCGTGCTGATCGCCGAAGGCTTCGGCCAGAAGATCTCGAAGGGCTACATCTACTTCGCGATGGCGTTCTCGATCGCGGTCGAGATGCTCAACATCCGGATGCGGGCGCGACGCAAGAACGCGGCGGCCGCGGTGAAGCTGCATAAATCAGTTCACTGAAAGGTCCACTGAGCGGTCCGAACCGCACCCCGTCTACGCGGGTGTCGCCACCCCGCGGGGTGTTTCCCCGCGACCCACCGGTTCAGTCGCCGCCTGTTCCAGGTCGAGCAGCTGGCGCCCGTATTTGGCGACGGTCTCGTCGTGTACGCCGCGTGCTTCCAGCGAGCGCCAGGTGTTCAGAGCGTATTCGCGATTGCTGCCGCGGCTGCCGTGGCAGCGCGCGAGCCGGGCCAGCACTTCACAATCCGCCATCCGCTGGTACAGCGGACTGGCCCGATCGGCGACGAAGGCGAGGATGCGGACCGTCTCGCCGGTGCCCAGGCGGGCCTGCAGCAGCGTCGGCAGGTAGACCCGGACCTCGGTGTTCGGCACCTCGCGGGCATAGAGCCGTTGCATCGACACCGCGCGTGTCGGCCGCGCGAGCTTGAAGGCGACGCCGACGCAGCTGCCACCCCGGTCCAGTCCGAGCAGCGCACCCGGATCGGCCTTCGTGCCCCGGTAGGCCTGGCTGTGCAGGCAGTAGGCGCGGTGATAGCCGTGCAGGCGCGCCAGTTCGGAGCGCTCGAACTCGAATTCGGGGTTCCAGATCAACGAGCCGTAGCCGAACACCCAGTCGGTGTCGACCGCTTCAGGATTCCAGACGACCATGTCGAAAGCATAGCGGCGCGGCGCGCGTCGGTCGTGATGCCGTTCGTCGGCCCGACAAAAGTGTCGCGAGGATGCCGCGCGGTCGAGGTGTGATCAGGCGGCCTTGCGGCCGGCGCTTTTGGCCTTGCCGGCTTTCGCGCGCGCCTTCGTGCCGGCGTTCCCGCGCTTGACCGCCGGTGCGGGCTTGGCGGGGGTGCGTTTGGCCGCGATCGGCGTCACCGCGGTACCTGTCGCGCCGCGTCGGGACGCGGGCGCCGATACTGGTGCCGGCGCGGCGGATTTTTTCGTCGCCGGTGCGCGTCCGGGTTTCGCTGCGGCCTTGCCCACTACCGCGGAACCGGCCTTGGCCGGCTTCGCGCTTCGCACCGGTGCCGCGGACTCGTCGTCGTCGGCCGGTCCCGCCGGCGTGGTCTGTCTCACCGGGCTCGCGGCCTTGCCGCGACCGCCGGCCTTGCCGCGCGGGGCCTCGGCGGCCGGCGTCGCTCCGGTCTTGCCCGCCCCATCCTTCGCCGCTGCGGCGTCGGCCGCGCCCGGGCGCGCCGCGAATTCGAAGCCGACCTTGCCGTCGGCGCCCTTGACCAGGTACGCCTTGAACTTGCGCCGCGTCCGCGAGGACACGAAGCCGGGCAGCAGCTCGGTGCGACCGTCGGCGAGCAGCTTGCGCATCTGCTCGGTCGAGACTTCCTGCTGCAGGATGATCTTGCCGGAGCGGAAGTCGCAGGTCTTGCCCGGGCCCACGGCCTTCTCGCAGACGTAGCTCAGCCCGTGTTCGTAGACGTTGTTGCTGCACTTCGGGCAGGCACCCAGCGGCGTCTGCTGCGAGAAGTCCGGCGGCTCGGCGTTCTCGTCGTCCGCGTCGTTCTGGCCGAAGTCGAATTCCAGCTTGTGTTCCGGCGTGATCTTCAGGATCGCCGAGAACGGCCGGCCGATCCGGCTGCGGAAACCGGACAACGGGCCGATCGTCTTCTCGGCGAGCAGCTGCTCGGCCTCGCCGACGTCGAGCTGTCGGCCACCGGGGATCTTGGTGATCGAGAAGTCGCAGGCGGTGCAGGCGAAGCGTTTGTAGTTCTCCTGCACGACCGCGCCGCACTTCGGGCACGGTGTCTTCAGCGTCGCGTAGTCGCCGGGCACCGTGTCGGACTGGTAGTTCTTCGCGCGCTCGACGATCTGCCGCGTCATCGCGGCGATCTCCTGCATGAACGCCTCGCGTTTGAGCCGCCCGCGTTCCATCTCCGAGAGCTTGTGTTCCCACTCGCCGGTCAGCTCGGGCATCGTCAGCTCGGTGACACCCAGACCGCGCAGCAGCGTCAGCAGCTGGAACGCCTTGGTGGTCGGGATCAGGTCCTTGCCGTCGCGGATCAGGTAGTTCTCGGCGATCAGGCCTTCGATGATCGCGGCGCGGGTGGCCGGCGTGCCCAGGCCCTTGTCGGCCATCGCCTCGCGCAGTTCGTCGTCTTCGACGAACTTGCCCGCGCCTTCCATCGCCGACAGCAGCGTCGCCTCGTTGTAGCGGGCCGGCGGCCGGGTCGCCAGCTGCAGCGCCTCGATCGCCTCGGTGCCGACGGTCTCGCCGGGTTTCACCGGCACCAGCGTGTCGCCGCCCTCGGTGGCCGCGCGGCCGTAGACCACCAGCCAGCCCGGGTTGGTCAGCACCTTGCCTTCGGTCTTGAACGTGTGCTCGGCCACCGTCGTGATCCGAGTCGTCACCAGGAACTCGGCGGCCGGATGGAACACCGCAAGGAAGCGACGCACGACGGTGTCGTAGATCTTCTGCTCGGCTTCCGACAGCGACTTGGGCGCCTGCAGCGTCGGGATGATCGCGAAGTGGTCCGAGATCTTGCTGTTGTCGAAGATCCGCTTGTTCGGCTTGACCCACTGGCCGGCCAGCACCGACTTGGCCAGCGGCGCGTACTCGCGCATCGATTCCAGCGACTGCAGGGTCTTCTTGACCGTGCCGATGTAGTCCTCGGGCAGCGCCTTCGAATCGGTCCGCGGATAGGTCAGCACCTTGTGCCGCTCGTACAGAGCCTGCGCGATCGACAGCGTGGTCTTGGCCGAGAAGCCGAAGCGGGAGTTGCCCTCGCGCTGCAGGCTGGTCAGGTCGAACAGCGCCGGCGGCATCTGCGTCGTCGGCTTGGATTCCTCCTCGACGGTGCCGGTGCGCCCCTGGCACGCGGCGACGATCGACTCGGCGCGTGTGCGGTCCCAGATCCGGTCGGCGCGCCCGTCCGGGTCGTCGCCTTTCTTGAACTGGCGATCGAACCACTTGCCCGGGTACTGCCCGGCCGCCGCGCCGAAGGTCGCCTTGACCTCGAAGTATTCGCGCGGCACGAAGCGCTTGATCGCCTCCTCGCGTTCGACGACGATCGTCAGCGTCGGTGTCTGCACCCGGCCGACGGTGGTCAGGTAGAAGCCGCCGTCGCGCGAGTTGAACGCGGTCATCGCACGCGTGCCGTTGATGCCGACCAGCCAGTCCGCCTCGGAGCGGCAACGCGCCGCGTTGGCAAGCGGGATCATCTGCTGATCGTCGCGCAACTGCTCGAACGCCTCGCGGATCGCCGCCGGTGTCATCGACTGCAGCCACAGGCGCTGGATCGGTTGCTTCGCCTTCGTGTGCTGGACGATGTAGCGGAAGATCAGCTCACCTTCACGCCCCGCGTCGCAGGCGTTGATCAGCCGGGTGATGTCCTTGCGCTTGATCAGCCGGGCCAGCACCCGCAGCCGCTCGGCGCTGCGCTCGATCGGTTGCAGGTCGAACTCGGGCGGGATCACCGGCAGGTGCGCAAACGACCACTTGCCGCGTTTGACCTCGACTCCTTCGGGCGCGACCAGCTCCAGCAGGTGGCCGACCGCCGACGAGACGACGTACTCGTCGCCTTCGAAGTAATCGCCCTGGCGCGCGATCCCGCCGAGGGCGCGGGCGATGTCCGCGGCCACGGATGGTTTCTCGGCAATGATCAGCGCTTTTGACATTAGTGGGTGCTTACAGCCTTCAAGAGTCGCCTGATGCCTGGCCACTCGGATTGGACGTTGCGGAAACTTGGTCCGCAGGCGGGTTTCGGTCCGCACGCCGCCCTCAACTCTCGACGCGGCGGGCGTTGATCATATGAGTGCTGGAGGACCCGACGCAAGCTTGGCCCGGTCGGCGGCTCACCGTGCAAGGCCCGGTGCCGGGCCGGCCGACGCCCGCGAAACCGTGTTCGGCGGCACACCGATGCCCCAACGGGGCGGGTGGGTTTGTCGATCGAATTGTCGCTTGAGCGCAACGAATGGGTTGGCTCGGGATGGGGACGAGGCGGGACGTGGCGGCAGGGTGGCTCGCCTGCGACGCGGTCCGATGACGTCCGACGCGGTCCGACGAGGTCCGACGAGGTCAGGCGAAGTCAGGCCGCGCGGCGCCTGACCACCCGGCCGTCGACCAGCCGCTCGAGGTCGCCGCGCAACTCGAGTTCGAGCAGCGCCGAGGCGAGGTCGCCGGCCGGCCGGCCGGTACGCTCGGCCAGTTCGTCGAGCGAGACCGGATCCCAGCCCGCGGCCTCGAGCAGCGGATCGCCGGTGCCGGACAGGCCCGGCAGCTCCGGCGTCGTGTGGCCGCGCTGGCCGCGTCGGGCCGTGCCGGCCGCGCCGGCGGCCGCGGTGACAACCGGCGCCAGGGCCTGGTACGGGCGTTCGGACAGGATGTCGTGCGCCGATTCGACCAGCTTGGCGCCGTTTTTCAGCAGCGAGTGGCAGCCGCGCGCGAGCGGCGCATCGATCGAGCCCGGGATCGCGAAGACCTCGCGCCCGTAGTCGGCCGCCTGGCGCGCGGTGATCAGCGAGCCGCTCTGCAGCGCCGCCTCGACCACGAGCACCCCTTGGACCATGCCGGCGATCAGCCGGTTGCGGCGCGGGAAGTGATGGCGCAGCGGCGGTGCGCCAAGCGGAAGTTCGGAGACCACCGTGCCGCGCGCCGCGATCCGCCGGGCCAACGCCCGGTTCTGCGCCGGATAGACGATGTCGAGTCCGGTGCCGACGACCGCGAGTGTGCCGCCGCGGGTGTCGAGTCCGCCGCGGTGTGCGGCGGCGTCGATGCCCAGCGCCAGGCCGCTGACCACCAGCACGCCGGCCTTGCCGAGGACGTGGGCGAACGATTCGGCATGGTCGCCGCCGCTGCGGGTCGCGTGGCGGCTGCCGACGATCGCCAGCGCCGGCCGGTTCATCGTCGTCGCGTCGCCGGCGACGAAGAGCAGGGTCGGCGGGTCGCCGATCTGCAGCAGCGGCTGCGGGTAGCGCGGATCGGCCAACGTGACCAGATGGTGCGGATCGGCCGCGGCCCACTCGAGGGCGTCGGCGATCCGGCGTTCGCGCTGTTCATCGGCGCCGAGCAGCGCGGCCGCGATCCGCTGCCCGGCGGCCTGGGTCAGGCGCTGCAGGCCGGCGTCGAAGATCCGATCCGGAGGGCCGAGGAAACGCAGAAGCGACTGCGCGACGGCCGGAGAGACGCCGGGCGTCAGCGCGAGTCGCAACCAGAGGGCGCTCTCTTCGCGCGCCCCGCCATCCAGCGGCATCGAACGGTTGTTGCCTTCCTAGGAGTCTGCGCGCGGCAGGTCCTACGGGTTGACGACCACGTCGCCGACGGCGATCGCCTTCGACGCGTCCATGATCAGTCCGTAGGCGATCTTATCGAAGACGCGGAACACCAGCAGGTGGCCAACCGGCTCATCCGGAAGTTTGAGGTCCTGGTTCACCTCGCGATCGCGGATCACGCTGCCGCGCTGCTTGATCTGCAGCACGTGGCCGACGTCCAGTCCCTGGTTCTTGCCGAGGTTGACCGCGATCACGCTGTTGCGGCCCGCCTGCGCGACGCCGCGGTACACCGAGACGATGCGCCCGTCCATCGTGCCCTCGGGCGGACGCGGCGCGTAGTTGACCATCTTGCCGCGTTCGGCCGGCATCAGGCGGTCACCGACGCCGACCTCCTCGTTGGTGCCGGTGATGCGAAGCGTCGACGGGTCACCCTTGCGTTCCATCCGGGCCGAACCGACGAACAACGCCTCGTAGGCGATCGGCAGGCGGGTGTCCGGATCCAGCAGCGGGCGCGCAGGACGGTAGACGTGCCAGTCGGTCACGGTGTCGGTGTCGTTGATGCCACGGACGTAGGCGAGTTCGCCGCGGCCCAGATAGACGCGGCCTTCCTGCGTGCCGACGATGCGCGGATTCTTCTGCAGGCCTTCTTCGTCGACGATCAGCGGCCGGTTCAGGAACGCTTCGATCGACTGGAAGCTGATGGTCGGGATCGGCGCGCGGTCGATCGCGTCGACCCGCACCATCGGGACCATCTTGCCGTTCGCATCGGCGCCCATCGTCGCGCCCGCGCCGCCGGCGCCTGCGCCACCCGACATCGCACGGCCCAGGCGCAGCCGCGGCTGCGCGCCGGTGCGGTCGAGATAGACGATGTCGCCCGGATAGATCAGGTGCGGGTTCTTGATCTGTTCCTTGTTCAGTTCCCAGATCTCCGGCCAACGCCAGGGCTTCTCCAGGAACTTGCCCGAGATGCCCCACAACGTGTCGCCCTTGACGACCACATGTTTGTCCGGCGCATCCGAAGCGATCTCCACCGGCTTCTGCTGGGCCATCGCCACGCTCACGCCGAGCGCACTCGGCGCCAGCCCGGTCAGCGCGATCTGGGCGCTGAACAAGACCATCGGCACGGCCAGCGAAAGGACCTGCGTGCTACACTTTTTCATATCAACTTTCGGGGCGGGCGGCGAGCTAAGCCCTTGAAAAATGGGACTTCCGGGCCGATTCTGCCGATAGGCCCCCAGGGCCGCCAATCCACTCCGCCCGAACGGTAGATTTCCGCCGATGGCCGCTTTGACAATTTTGCGATA
>CADEEH010000212.1 GCA_902826305.1 uncultured Burkholderiales bacterium | reverse complement strand
ACATGACCGACCCGAACTGGGAGCCGGTGATGAAGCGCGCCAGCGCCATCGTCACCAACCGCGGCGGGCGCACCTGCCACGCGGCGATCATCGCCCGCGAGCTCGGCATCCCGGCGGTGGTCGGCTGCGGCGACGCGACCGAGCGGCTGACCGAGGGGGCGCTGGTCACCGTGTCCTGCGCCGAGGGTGACACCGGCTACGTCTACGACGGGCTGCTCGAGACCGAGGTGTCGGAGCAGGCCGGCGGCACGCTGCCGCCGCTGCCGGTCAAGATCATGATGAACGTCGGCAATCCGCAGCTCGCGTTCGAGTTCTCGCAGATCCCCAACGACGGCGTCGGCCTCGCGCGGCTCGAGTTCATCATCAACAACAACATCGGCATCCACCCGAAGGCGATCCTCGACTACCCGAACGTCGACGCGGACCTGCGCAAGGCGGTCGAGAGCATCGCACGCGGCCACGCGACGCCGCGGGCGTTCTACGTCGAGCGTGTCGCCGAGGGCGTGGCCACGATCGCGGCCGCATTCTGGCCCAAACCCGTGATCGTCCGCCTGTCGGACTTCAAGTCCAACGAGTACCGCAAGCTGATCGGCGGCTCGCGCTACGAGCCGGAGGAGGAGAACCCGATGCTCGGCTTCCGGGGGGCGTCGCGCTACATCGCGGCGAGCTTCCGCGAGTGCTTCGAGCTCGAGTGCGAGGCGATGAAGCGGGTGCGAAACGACATGGGCCTGACCAACGTCGAGCTGATGGTGCCGTTCGTGCGCACCGTCCGAGAGGCCCAGTCGGTGGTCGAACTGCTCGCCCGCAACGGCCTGCGGCGCGGCGACGGCGCGGGCCCGGACGCGCAGGGCGGCCTGAAGATCATCATGATGTGCGAGCTGCCGTCCAACGCGATCCTCGCCGACCAGTTCCTCGAGCACTTCGACGGCTTCTCGATCGGCTCCAACGACCTCACGCAGCTCACGCTCGGCCTCGATCGTGATTCGGGCCTGGTGGCCGAGGGTTTCGACGAGCGCGATCCGGCGGTGCTGGCGCTGCTGCAGCGGTCGATCCAGGCGTGCCGCAAGGCCGGCAAGTACGTCGGCATCTGCGGCCAGGGGCCGTCGGATCACCCGAACCTGGCCCAGTGGCTGACGAAGCAGGGGATCTCGTCGATCTCGCTCAACCCGGACACGGTCATCGACACCTGGCAGCGGATCGCATCGCTGCCGCCGGGCGACGTCTAGGGCCGGCTGACGCCGTCGGGGGCGCTCGCGCCGCAGGCGGCGCGGGTCGGCGCGGGTCGGCGCGGGTCGGCGCGAGGCGCCGGCCGGGCCGATCAGCGCTTCGCGCGGGCGCGCGTGGCGGCGGGCCGGGGCTGTCCGGCCTGGCGCGCGCGGCGCGCCTTCCACGCATCGTACAGGGCGCGCTCGTCGGCGTTGAGCCGCGGTTCGCCGCCCTGGCCGCGGTCCAGTTGCTCGAAGCGCTCGATCAGATCGGAGGTGACCGGCATGCCGTCGATCAGGGTGTGAACCGTTTGCATCGTCGCGGTGTGCCCTCGCCGGGCGTGTCGTACGTGTCGGGAGGCCGTACTTCAGCACCACGCGCCGGCGCGGGCCAGCGGCCGGCGCCGGACGGCGGGCGATGGGCGACGAAGCAGGACGCCCCGCGACGGGGCTGTGAAGGACCGCACACCGGCGCACGACGATGGGGCGCTGCCGACGAAAAAGGGCGCCCGCAGGCGCCCTTTCACGATCTTGCCGGTGATGCGGTGCCGGCCCCGGTCGGGGGCCGGCCGGGGCATCACTTGACGACCATCATCTGCTCGCGTTTGCCGCCCTTGTACGTGTACAGGGTCAGCGCGCCGTCCTTGATGTCGCCCTTGCCGTCGAACACGATCTTGCCGGTGACACCGTCGTAGCTGATCTTCGACAGCTCCGGCAGGTACTTGGCCGGATCCGCCGAGTCGGCCTTCTGCATCGCGGCCACCATCGTCATCGTCGCGTCGTAGACGTACGGCGCGTAGATCTGCACCTCGGTGCCGAACTTCTTCTTGAACTTGTCGCGGAATTCCTCCATGCCCTTGGCCTTGTCGGCGGTCACGCCGCCGGCCTCGGCGCAGATCACCTGGCCGTCGGCCATCGCGTCGCCGGCCAGCTTGGCCAGCTCGCTCGAGCAGATGCCGTCACCGCCCATGAACTTGACCTGCATGCCGAGCTGCTTCATCTGGCGCAGCATCGGCCCGGCGACCGCGTCCATGCCGCCGTAGAACACCAGGTCCGGCTTGGCACCCTTGAGCTTGGTCAGGATCGCGTTGAAGTCGGTGGCCTTGTCGTTGGTGAACTCGCGACCGACGACCTTGCCGCCGGCGCCCTTGACCGCCTTCTCGAACTCGTCGGCGACGCCCTGGCCGTAGGCCGTGCGGTCGTCGATGATCGCGATCGACGTGGCCTTCGACTCCTTGACCGCGTACCGGCCCAGCGTGCCGCCGAGCTGGCCGTCGTGGGCGACGACCCGGAACGCGGTCTTGAAGCCCTGCTGCGTGTACTTCGGATTGGTGGCCGACGGCGAGATCTGCGGAACGCCGGCGTCGTGGTAGATCTTCGAGGCCGGGATCGTGGTGCCGGAGTTCAGGTGCCCGATGACACCGGCCACCTTCGCATCGACCAGTTTCTGCGCGGCCGCCGTGCCCTGCTTCGGATCGGCCGCATCGTCCTCGGCCAGCAGTTCGAACTTGACCGCCTGCCCGCCGATCTTGATGCCCTTCGCGTTGAGCTCGTCGATGGCGAGTTTCGCGCCGTTCTCGTTGTCCTTGCCGAGGTGCGCGATGCCGCCGGTGGTGGGGCCGACGTGGCCGAGCTTGACCACGGTCTGCGCCGCCGCAGTGCCGGTGGCGAAAGCCGCGGCGACCGCGATGCTGACCAGCTTGAAGTTCATCAGGTCTCTCCTGGTAGAAGATGGGCGAATACGTTGTACGAGGATCACCGACAGCTTCCGGCGAACATCCACGCAACGGCGCGAATGCTAGCCGGAATTGCCTGCCCCGGCAATTTAGCCCGGCGGGGGCCGATTGGCGAGGCCGACTAAGGGTTTTCCGGGTGTGAACCGGTGTTGCCGAACCGCTGGCGACGGGCCATTGAACGCGCGGGCTCGGTGTTGTGTTGACCCGATCGATCACATTCGCACGGTCGGGCGAACTGCTACGATCCGGTGGGCAACGGAAATCGGGTGATGACGGCTCAATACGGATGGTGGCTGCTGGCGCTTGTGCTGGTGGTCGCGGAACTGCTGACCGGCACGTTCTACCTGCTCGTGCTCGCCCTGGGGTGCGCGGCCGGCGGGGTGGCGGCCTTCGCGGGCCTGGGGTCGGCCGGCCAGCTGCTGGCTGCCGCAGTGACCACCGTCGTCGGCTGGTTCGGCGTGCGGCGCTGGCGCCCCCAGCGCAGCCCGGGCGAGTCGGCGGACTCCAATCGCGACGTGCTGCTCGACATCGGCGAACGGGTGCGGATCGAGCAATGGCAGCCGGACGGCCGCGCCCGGGTCCACTACCGGGGGGCCGCCTGGAGTGCCGAGCTGGCGGCCGGTGAACCGGCCGCCGCGGCCGGCGAGTACGTGATCCGGCGCGTGGAAGGCAACCGGCTGATCGTCGCCGCGGCGCCCGCCGCCGCGTCGCGCAATCCATGAGAGTCTGAGCCCATGCAGGGAGATGTCATGTCCGGCGGCAACCTGGTCGCGCTGATCGTCCTCGTCCTGGCGGTCGTCTTCGTCGTGCGCGCGCTCAAGGTGGTGCCGCAGCAGCACGCCTGGATCGTCGAGCGGCTCGGCAAGTACGACCGGACGCTGACCCCCGGGCTGAACTTCCTGATCCCGTTCGTCGACCGGGTCGCCTACAAACACTCGCTCAAGGAGATCCCGATGGATGTCCCGAGCCAGGTCTGCATCACCAAGGACAACACCCAGCTCACCGTGGACGGCGTGTTGTACTTCCAGGTGACCGATCCGATGCGGGCGTCGTACGGCTCGAGCAACTACGTGGTCGCGATCACCCAGCTCGCGCAGACCACGCTGCGCTCGGTGATCGGCAAGCTCGAGCTGGACCGGACGTTCGAGGAGCGCGACATCATCAACTCGAACGTCGTGCAGGCGCTCGACGAGGCGGCGCTCAACTGGGGCGTGAAGGTGCTGCGCTACGAGATCAAGGACCTGACGCCGCCGCAGGAGATCCTGCGCTCGATGCAGGCGCAGATCACCGCCGAACGCGAGAAGCGGGCGCTGATCGCCGCCTCGGAGGGCCGCAAGCAGGAGCAGATCAACATCGCCACCGGCGAGCGCGAGGCCAAGATCCAGCGCTCCGAGGGCGAGCGCCAGGCCGAGGTCAACCGCGCGCTCGGCGAGGCGGCCGCGATCTCCGCAGTGGCCGACGCGACCGCCAAGGCGATCGAGCGGGTCGCCGCATCGATCCGGCTGCCGGGTGGTGCCGATGCGGTGAACCTGCGCGTGGCCGAGCAGTACGTCGAGGCGATCGGCAACATGGCCAAGACCAACAACACGATGATCGTGCCGGCCAACCTGGCCGACCTGTCGACACTGGTCGCCTCGGCGCTGACCGTCGTCAGGTCGCAGGCACCCGGCAGCGGCGCGCCTCGGCCGATCGCGGGCGCCTGATCGGCACGCCCGCGCCGAAGGTCGAGTCGCGGCACCCGCCACCGGCGCACCGTTCGGAGGCCCCCCGATGACTTCCCCGACGATCATTGCCGGTGTGCGCCAGTTCCTGGTCGCCCATCCCCCGTTCTCCCTGATGGAGCGCGACGACGTCGACTTCGTCGCCGGCCGGCTCGAGCTGGTCTACTTCCGGGCCGACGAACAGATCATCGGGCCGGACGACCCGGCGCCCGCGGTGTGCTGGATCCTCAAGCAGGGCACGGTCGAGGCGCGCCGGCCGGGCGCCAGCGAACTGAAGCCGCGCACGCTCACACACATCGCCCCGGGCGAGATGTTCCCGGTCGGTGCGCTGGTGGCCGAGCGGCCGGTCACCGCGGTGTACACCGCGGGCGGGGACGCCTTCTGCTGGCAGCTGCGCAAGGCCGACTTCGACGAGCTGCTGCAACGCAGTCCGGTCTTCCTCGACTTCAGCAAGCGCAGGCTGGCGGCGATGATCGACCTGTCGCGCGCGGCGGTCCAGGCGAGCTACGCCGCGCAGGCCACGCAGTGGCGATCGATGCAGGCGCCGCTGTCGTCGTTGATCCGGCGCCCGCCCGTGACCGCGCGGCCGGAGACCCCGCTGCGCGAGGTGTTCGGGCGGATGGAAGCCGACAACGTCGGCTCGGTGCTGATCGTGCGTCCGGCCGGCGCGGCTGCCGGCGGCGGCACGTCGCCGATCGATGAGGTCGCGGGCATCTTCACGCGCCAGGACGTGCTCGGCCGGGTCGTGCTGCCCGAGCGGCCGCTGGACACCCCGATCGGCGAGGTGATGACCTCGCCGGTGGTGACGCTCGATGCGGACGACTCGATCGCCGACGCGATGCTGCTGATGGCGCAGAAGGTGATCCGGCACATCCCGGTCACGCGCGACGGCGGTCTCGTCGGCATCGTCACCGAGCGCGACCTGTTCGTGCTGCAGCGGCGAAGCATCCGCCAGATCGGCGACACGATACGCAACGCCGGATCGGTCGACGCGCTGCGCCAGGCCGCCGGCGACATCCGCGAGTGGTCGCAGAGCCTGGTCGCCCAGGGCGTCGCCCCGGGATTCGCGACGACGCTGATCAGCCGCCTCAACGACCAGGTGGCCGGCCGCCTGATCACGCTGGTGGCCGGGCGGCGAGCGATCGACCTGGACGGACTGTGCTGGCTCGCGCTCGGCAGCGAGGGCCGCGAGGAACAGACGATCGCAACCGACCAGGACAACGGGCTGATGATCGCCGACGACAACCCGACCCCGCACGAGACGCTGCTTGCGTTCGCGCGCGAGGTCAACGACGGGCTGGACGCCTGCGGCTTTCCGCTGTGCAAGGGAGGCATCATGGCGGGCAACCCGCGCTGGTGCCTGCCTGCGGCGAAGTGGCAGGCGCTCTTCGCCGACTGGATCGACCGTGGCGACCCGGAGAGCCTGCTCAATGCGAGCATCTTCTTCGACTTCCGGCCGCTGATCGGCGACGACGTCCTCGCGCTGACGCTGCGCGAGCAGGTGACGCGGCGCGCGGCGGCCAATCCGCGCTTCCTCAAGCAGATGAGCGACAACGCCCAGCGCAACGGCCCTCCGGACTCCTGGAATCCCGGATTGCTCGGCTCGCTGTTCGGCAGCGAGGCGCGCAGCGTCGACCTGAAGCTGAACGGCACCGCCCCGTTCGTCGACGGCGCGAGGCTGCTCGCGCTCGCACACGGGGTCGCCGCCACCGGCACTGCCGAACGCTTCAATCATCTGGCCCGTCGCGGGCATCTGGCCGCGGACGAGGCGCGGGGATGGGTCGAGGCGTTCCAGTTCCTCCAGGGCCTGCGACTGCGCGTGCAGCAGCGCCCGGGTGCGCTGCACGCGGAGCATCCCAACCGGATGGACGCCGAGGAGCTGTCGGATCTCGATCGCCGCATCCTCAAGGAGGCGTTCCGCCAGGCGCGCAAACTTCAGCAGCGGCTGTCCGTGGACTACCCGGGATGAGCCGCCTGTGGTCCTGGCTGCGCGGACGGGCACCGGCCGGCGACAGCGGCGCGACGCGCTGGGTCGTGCTGGACGTCGAGACCAGCGGACTGGACAAGGCGAGCGACGCGCTGCTGGCGATCGGTGCGATCGCCGTGCATGGGGACCGGGTGGCGCTCGAGGACAGCTTCGAGGTGGTCGTGCGCCA
>CADEEH010000211.1 GCA_902826305.1 uncultured Burkholderiales bacterium | reverse complement strand
TGGTGCGAGACCGGCAAGCCGGACCTCGTCTACGCGAAGAAGTTCGCCGAGGCGATCCACAAGCAGTTCCCCGGCAAGATGCTGGCCTACAACTGCTCGCCGTCGTTCAACTGGAAGAAGAACCTCGACGACGCGACGATCGCCAAGTTCCAGCGCGAGCTGGGCGCGATGGGCTACAAGTTCCAGTTCATCACGCTGGCCGGCTTCCACAGCCTGAACTACTCGATGTTCAACCTGGCCTACGGTTACGCCCGCGAGCAGATGAAGGCGTTCGTCGAACTGCAGGAGAACGAGTTCGCGGCGGCCGAGCGCGGCTTCACCGCGGTCAAGCACCAGCGCGAAGTCGGCACCGGCTACTTCGATGCGGTGACCACGACGATCGAGCGCGATGCCTCGACCGCCGCGCTGAAGGGTTCGACCGAAGACGAGCAGTTCTTCGACAAGAACAAGAAGGCGGCCTGAGCGATCGCGCCCACGTGGGCGCGGTGGAGAGGGACACGGCCGGCAGCGATGCCGGCCGTTTTCATGTCGGCGGCCACAGTCGCCGGGCGTCTTCTTCCCGATTTGATCCGGCAATCCTCGATCCGCCCGGATCGACACCGCGGCCGTGTTCGAGCGCCTCGAGAACGACCCGGATCACCAGGGCCGGCTCGGACATCTGCGGAAAATGCCGGCTGCCGGTGGCGATCACCTGTCGACCGAGCGGCGACATCGCGGCCAGCGCCGCCTGATGCCGGGCGCGTATCGCCTGCAGCGCGCGAGGCATCAGCAAACCCGGCATCGGCCTGCCACCGCTCACGACCACCAGCGGCACCGGGGGAAACGGCCCGGCACCGTCGATCGCATCGGCCGACGCCTGGGCCTGCTCGACTTCGCCGAACGGATGACGGCGCCCGATGGCATCGACCAGGGACTGCAGCAGCCGCTGCCATTGCGGTTGCCCGGTCTTCAGCGCGCGCACGTCGGCCGGCGCGGTTGCATCGAGCAGCACGACCGCGGCGACTTCGTCCGGATGCCGGCGGGCGAACCACTGCACGTGAAGCCCTCCAATCGAGTGGCCGACCAGCACATACGGCGGCGCAAGTCCGACCGCCTGCAGCAGCATGCGCAACGCCTGGACGACCGCCGCGCTGGTCTGCGGAACCTGCGGCGGATCGCTGCGGCCGATCCCCGGCGGGTTGAACGCGACCACGGTGCTTCGTTGTGCAAGCGCCGGCAACACCTTGTACCAGCCGAGGATCGGGCCACCCGCGCCGTTGACCAGCACGATCGGCGGCGTGCCGTCGCCCAGGCGCAGCACTTCGACGCTTCGTTCGGCGACGGTGACGACGTCGGTCGGGGGGAGGAGCTCGGCCATGCCCGGCAGTGTGCCCGGGCTGCCTTCGTGTTGGGTTAAGGGTCGTTAACGCACGTCGGGCCTGGGCTCGACACCACCGACCGGAACGACAGTCTGCGGCGGCGCAGGCGAGGGCCTGAGCACCAGCCACAACGCGACGGCGATCAGGCTGCCGCCGGCCAGGTGCGCCCAGCCCGCGGGTTCGCCGAGCCACAACCAGCCCCAGAACACGCCGAAGACCGGTATCAGGAAGGTGACCGTCAACGAGCGCAGCGGGCCGATGTCGGCGAGCAGCCGGAAGTACAGGATGTAGGCGACCGAAGTGCAGAGCAGGCCGAGTGCGAGCAGCGATGCCCCCACCTTGGCATCGGTCGCCTGCCACGCGATCGGCTGCGTGGCCGCGTACACCGCGGCCACCGGCAGCAGCGTCAGCATCGCGCCGGCCTGGCTGCCGAGCGCGACCAGTCGATTGTCCAGGCCGCCGCGTTCTGTGATCCAGCGCCGGGTCAGGAAGCTGGCCGTGCCGTAACACAACGTGGCCAGCAGGCAGGCGAGCACACCGGCGCTCACTGCCAGCGTCGGTTCGACCGGCCCGGCGCCGGCCAGCACCACGACGCCACCGAATCCGATCAGGACCCCGGCGATCTTCGAGGCGGTGAATCGCTCGTTGAAGGCGAGCCCGCCGATGATCACGCCCATCAGCGGCACCGTCGCATTGAGGATCGCGCTGTAGCCGGCCGGCAGCACCGTCGCCGCGGATGCGAACAGCAGGAACGGCACGCCGGAATTCATCACGCCGAGCAGGAGGATCGCCGGCAGCCGGTCGCGATAATCGCGCGGCACCCGCATCGCCAGGAGCAGCAGATACAGGCCGGCGGAGGCCAGCACGACCCTCACCGCAGTCACCGGTACCGCACCGAGCACGGGGACCGCCACCCGCAGGAAGATGAAACTGCCACCCCAGATTGCGGCGAGCAGGAACATTCGGAACAGGCTGGACAGCGGCATGCAGCGGAAGACGGGTGGACGGTGAGGGCGGTCGCGGGGCCGATCAGGGTCGAGAAACAAGCGCCGAAGCGCCAGGCCGCCGATGCGCCGGACCGGGGATTGTGGACGGTGCCGGCACCCGCTGGCAATCGAGTTATTCTTCTTGAAACGAATAGATTCGCTGAATCGGAAGGCCGCCTCGACGGCCACAACGGAGGATGACGTGTCGAATCCCTGGCTGAGCAATCCGCGCCGACGCGCGGTGCCCGTGATCGCGCCGATGCTGGCGGCGCTGGTGGTGGCCGGATGTGCGTCGGTGCCGCTGCGCAGTGGGCTCGACAACATCGACACCGTGGTCGTGATCTACGCCGAGAACCGCAGCTTCGATCACCTGTACGGCCTGTTCCCGGGCGCCAACGGCATCGCCGAAGCCAATGCCGAACAGAAGACACAGGTCGACCACGACGGCAAGCCGCTGCCGATGCTGACAATCTTCGGGGCCGACGGCAAACCCGATCCTCGTTTCCCGAAGCTGCCCAACGGCCCGTTCCGGATCGACGCAGCGCCGATCAACCTGACGCCGGACAAGATCACACCGAGCCCGATCCACGTCTTCTATCACAACCAGGAACAGATCAACGGCGGTCGGAACAACCTGTTCGCCGCGATGTCCAATGTCGGCGGCTGGGTCATGGGTTACTACGACACCAGCAGCCTGAAGTTGTGGCAATGGGCACGCGACTACACGCTGGCCGACAATTTCTTCATGGGCGCGTTCGGCGGCTCGTACCTGAACCACCAGTACCTGATCTGCGCCTGCGCGCCGCGGCATGAGAACGCACCGGCGGAGATGCGCGCTCGACTGGATGCCGGCGGCAAGCTGCAGAAGATGCCGGATTCGCCGTCGGCCACCGAAGGTGCGGTGAAGGTCTACAGTGCCGGCCTGGGCGGCCAGGTGTCACCGGACGGCTGGTCGGTCAACACGTCGCAGCCGCCGTATCAGCCGAGCGGCGTGCCACCGAAGGACGGGGGTGATCCCGAATTCGCCGACCCGGCCGCGAAGGCGTTCATCGGCAAGACCGCGCTCGGTGAACCGGTGCCGCCGCAGACCGCGCCCACGATCGGTGACCGGCTGACCGACCGCGGCATCTCGTGGGCCTGGTACGCCGGCGGATTCAACGCCGCGCTGGCCGACGGTCGCAAGCCGGCGGCGATGAAACGCGAGGTGATCTACCACCGCGCCGACAACAGCCCGAACTTCCAGCCGCATCACCAGCCGTTCAACTACTACGCACGGTTCGCACCGGGCACCGCGGATCGCACGCGCCACCTGAAGGACGGCGCACAACTGCTCACCGACGCGGCCAACGGGGCACTGCCCAGCGTGGTGTTCTACAAACCCGCCGGTGTTTTCACCCAGCACCCGAGCTACACCGACCTGGCCAGCGGCGACGCGCACATCGACAGCGTGTTGCAGGCGCTGCGCAAAAGCCCGCAGTGGGACCGGATGCTGATCGTCGTCACCTACGACGAGAACGGCGGCTTCTGGGACCACGTGCCGCCTCCGGCCGGCCCGGGATGGGGTGATCGCCTCGGCCCGGGCACACGGATCCCGGCGATCATCATCTCGCCGTACGCCAGGCGCGGCCACATCGACAGCACCTCGTATGACACCGGCTCGATCATCAAGTTCCTGACGCGGCGGTTCGCGTTGCAGCCGCTGCCGGGGGTGCGGGAGAAGGCCGGGGACCTGAGCGGGGCCCTGGAGTTCTGACCGCGGTTCTCGGGGGACATCGCCACTTTGACGTGGCACTTTGCGTGTGTTAGCTTTTTCGACAGTCCCGGTCCCGATGATGCCGTCGGGCGCTTGTCATCATTGGCAGTTCCACGAACAACGACGAGAACGGCGAAGTGATGTCGCGCCCCGGCGGGCGCATGGCAGCCGACGGTGCTGTCGACGCACGGGTCGACGGCGTGGTGTGGTGTTCAGTTCGAGACGGGGATGAGGAATCGTGGGGCGCGCTGCGCATGCCGCGCCCTCATCGGCGTGATCCCGACCGTCAATACGATGACGCGGCAAACGGGAGGAAGCGATGAGCATCACGATCGACCGGATCGACGATTCGACGGGCGGCGACCCCAACGGTGCCGCGCGGGCCTTGACGAACGAAGCCGTTTCGCGGGACGGCCGATACGTGGTGTTCAGCTCGACTGCCTCGGACATGGGGCCGGGCGCCGATCCGCATTCCGGCGCGGACGTCTTCATCTACGACCGGCAGACCGGCACCACGGTCACCAGGCTCGGCGGCACCAACGGCGATTCGGTGGATGCGGCCGTCTCGGGTGACGGTCGCTTCGTTGCCTTCGAGAGCTCGGCGACCGACATCGTCGCCGGCGACACCAACGGTCGCACCGACATCTTCGTCCACGACCGGACGACGGGCACGACCGTCCGGATCGGCGGCAACGGCAATTCGGGCAATCCGTCGCTGTCGGCCGACGGCCGCTTCATCGCCTTCGACAGCACCGCCACGGACCTGGTCGCCGGCGATACGAACGGACGATCGGACATCTTCGTCTACGATCGCAGCACCGGAAACATCGTTCTGATCTCACCCCTGATCTTGTTCCCGGGTGGCATGACCAACCCGAGCCTGTCGGGCGACGGTCGGGTCGTTGCCTTCGAGACCACGGATGCGGCGTCGAACGCCGCGGTGCTTTATGTCGTGATCGACGGGTCGGGGAGGGGCACGATCGTGCCGGCCGACTCGCCCGACCTCTCCGTCGAAGGACGGTTCACCACCTTCCGGTTCTCGGACACCGGCGAGATCGGGCTGATCGACCTTGACGGCTTCGAATTTCTCGGGACCGGAAACTCCCCGAGCATCAGTGACAACGGCAATTTCCTGGCGTACAGCAGCACCGCCGGCGGGGGCGCCGAGGACGTCTTCATCCTCGATCGTACGACCGGTGTGCTCCGGCGCCTCAGCGACGACACCGGTCCCAGCACGAATGCGGCGATCTCCGGCGACGGCACGGTCGTCGCGTTCCTCAGTGCATCGCCCAGTCTCGTGGGCCCGGATGCGAACGGTGTGCCGGATGTGTTCGTCGTGAACCTTCAGGCGCTGAACCGTGCGCCCTCGGGCACGGACTCGACCCGCAATATCGCCGAAGGCAGCGAGAACGGGTTCTCGGCGGCGGATTTCGGCTTCACCGATCCGCAGAACTCGCCGCCGGATGCGTTCCGTTCGGTCGTGATCACGTCGCTGCCATCGTCGATACCCGGCGTGCTGCGCCTGTCGGGCACCGAGGTGACCGTAGGGCAGGAGATCCCGGTCGATCGACTCGGCGACCTCAACTACCTGGCGTTGACCAACGGCATCGGGCCGGTGGCCGCATACACGCTCGGCTTCCAGGTTCGCGACAACGGCGGCACGGCCAACGGCGGACAGGATACCGACCCCTCGCCGAACACGATCACGTTCAACGTCACGCTGGCGCCCCGGCGGCCGGTGGCCGTCGACGATACCGGCACGACGCTGGAGGAGACCACGCTCGAGGTGACTGCCGCTCAGGGCCTGCTGGCCAACGATACCGATGCGAATGCCGATCCGCTTCGCTTGCAGCGATTCACCTTCGGCGGGATCGACGTCGCGGCGGGCCAGACGGCCACGGTCAACGGCGTCGGTTCGCTGACGATCCAGACGGACGGCAGCTACCGGTTCGAGCCGGCACCGAACTTCAGCGGTCAGGCTCCGGCGATCACCTACAGCGTGCGCGACGAGCCGGCGGATCCGGCGAACTCCAGGAGCGACGAAGGCGCGCTGACGTTGACCGTGACCCCGGTCAACGACCCGCCGACCGCGGTCAACGACACCGGCACGACGCTCGAGGACACGATCCTCACGCGCAACGCCGCGCAGGGGCTGCTCGCCAACGACACCGATCCGGACGGCGACACGCTGACGGTGGTCTCGTACCGGGTGACCGGCTCGCCGACGGCGGTGGCCGCCGGCGCACCGCTGCCGCTGGACGGCGGCCGGGGTACGCTGACCGTCAATGCCGACGGCAGCTACACGTTCAACCCCGGGCCCAACTACGCCGGGGCGCTGCCCACGTTCAGCTACACGATCCGCGATGCCGCCAACGTGGAATCGACCGCGACGCTGACGCTGTCGATCACGCCGGTCAACGACGCGCCGGGGGCGCTCAACGACAGCGCGAGCACCAGCGAGAACACGCCGGTGACGATCGCGGTGCTGGCCAACGACACCGACGTGGAGAACAACCCGCTCACCGCCGTCATCGCGACCAACCCCGGCAACGGCACGACGACCGTGCTGCCCGACGGGCGCATCCAGTACACCCCGAACACCGGTTTCGTCGGCACCGACACCTTCACCTACCGGGCCAACGACGGCACCGACAACAGCGCCCCGGCGACGGTCACGGTCGCGGTCAGCACCCGCGGGGCGATCAACGGCACGCCGCTGGCCGATACGTTGAA
>CADEEH010000210.1 GCA_902826305.1 uncultured Burkholderiales bacterium | reverse complement strand
CGCGGAAGTCCGGGATCACCTTCTCGAGCGCGTCGGCGTACAGGATCGCGCCCTGCACGTTCTTGCTGCCGGGGTACTCGCCGCGCTCGATCTGCAGCACCTTCAGGCCGGCCTTGGCCATCGTGTAGGCCGCCGTGTTGCCGGAGGGACCGGCACCGACGACGATGGCATCGAACTGTTTCGCGGACATGGCGTGCTCCTGGTATGCCGTCAGGCGGCCTTGCGGATCCGGCGATCGAGGTGGGTGCGGAATGCCTGGGTCAGTACCGGCACCACCTGCATCGCGTTGCCGACGATGCCGTAGTGCGCGAAGTCGAAGATCGGTGCCGCCGGATCGGTGTTGATCGCGACGATCAGGTCCGACCCTTCCATGCCGACCCGGTGCTGGATCGCGCCGCTGACACCGACCGCGATGTACAGCTTCGGGCGCACCGTCTTGCCGGTCTGGCCGACCTGGCGCTCGGCCTCGGCCCAGCCGGCCTGCACCGCGGCCCGGGTGGCACCGACCTCGGCGCCGAGCACGTTCGCGAGATCACGGACCAGGCGGAAGTTGTCGACGTTCTTCAATCCCTTGCCGCCGGTGACGACGATGTCGGCATAGGCGAGGTTGACCGTGTTGCGCTCGGCATCCGGGATGAAGTCGAGCAGCTTGGTGACGATGTCGGTTTCGACCATGCCCAGCGGCATCTCGACGATGTCGCCGGTGCGGGTGTCGTCGCGCCGGGGCATGCTCATGACCCGCGGGCGGACGGTAGCCATCTGCGGCCGGAACGCCAGGGTCATGATCGTGCACAGCAGGCTGCCACCGAAGGTCGGCCGGGTGGCCGCCAGCGCACGACCGTCGATGTTGAGTTCGGTGCAGTCGGCGGTGAGCCCGGTACCGAGTGTCGTCGCCACCGAGCCGGCGAGATCGCGGCCCATCGTGGTCGCGCCCAGCAGCATGATCTCCGGCTGGTGCTTGTTGACCAGGTCGGTCAGTCCTTTGGTGAACGGCTCGTTGCGGTAGCCCTTGAGCACCGGGTCGCGCACGACGTAGCAGCGGTCGGCGCCGTAGGCGTAGGCCTCCTGTGCGAAGGCATCGAGCGGCTCGGTCGGTCCGCCGAGCAGCACGCCACTGACGGTCACGCCGAGTTTGTCGGCGAGCTTGCGGGCCTCGCCCATCAGCTCCCAGCTCACCGGGTGCACATGACCCCGGTCGTGTTCGACGAACACCCAGACGCCCTGGTAGGACTTCAGGTGCTCGGGCAGCTCGGTGTTGCGGCCGGCCCGGCCGGCCGGCCGGGGTGCCGCGGGTTTCGCAGGTTCGCTCATGCGGGCTCCTTCGGGCGTCAGGCGCTCAGCCGCTCGACGGTCTCTTCCTCGAGCGTCGGGTGGGTGGTGAAGATCTTCTGGATCACGTTCAGGCAGACGTCGTTGACGCTGGTGTCGGCGACGACCATCGTGTCGCACTTCTGGCTGCGCGGCGTCGGCCCGAACACCTTGCTGACGATCGTGGGTGAACCCTTCAGCCCGATCCTGGCCACGTCCTCGATGCCGGCGTCGTCCTTGTTCCATCGGCGCACCGCGCAGCGCCCGGCGCGCAACATGTCGTCCATCGTCGCGAACCGCATCTCGTTGGTGCCCTCGAGCATCGTGATCAGCGACGGCAGCGTCGTCTCGAGCAGCTGCACACCCCCTTCGGCGCGACGTTCGACCTTCAGCCGCCGCCGCTCGAGATCGAGCTCGACGATCCGGCTGACATAGGTCAGCAGGTTGATCCCCAGGCGCTTGGCGATGCCGGGGCCGACCTGGGCGGTGTCCCCGTCGATCGTCTGCTTGCCGGTGAAGACCAGGTCGACGGCCTGCTCGGAGGCGATCTTGCGGATCGCCGCGGCCAGTGCATACGAGGTCGCCAGCGTGTCGGCGCCGGCGAACGCCCGGTCGGTGACCAGGATCGCATCGGTCGCGCCGAAGCTCAGGCACTTGCGCAGCGCATCCTCGGCCTGTGGCGGGCCCATGCACAGCATCGTGACCCGGCCGCCGAACTGGTCCTTCAGCCGCAGCGCCTCCTCCAGCGCGAACAGGTCGTACGGATTGACGATCGCCGGCACACCCTGGCGCATGATCGTGTTGGTGACCGGATGGACGCGGATCTGCGCCGAGTCCGGGACCTGCTTGATGCAGACGACGATGTGCATGGCGGAATCCTCGTCGGTTCGGGGAGTCAGGCGGCGGCGCGGCGACGGTCGGACAGGCTGTCGCGCAGCGATGACAGGTTCACGTGCTGCGTGCCGTCGGCGTCCTGGAACACCTTGAACACCTTCTCGCGCTGCGCGGTCGAAGTGACGAAGTCGTCGTAGGCCCGGGTCAGCAGCTCGCGATAGCTGCGGAACATCGCCACCTCGTCGAGGTCGTCCAGGCCTTCGCTGCGATTCAGGTACTGGTGGAAACGCTTCAGGATGTGAAGCCGGTTCACCCGGACCACGCGCTCGTCGTACGGCACGCCGAAGTACTGCAGGAAATCCTCGGCGCTGGACATCACCTTCAACTGGTCGATCAGGCGTTGCATCACGATCTCCTTGTTCGTCCGTACTCAGGCATCGTACTCAGGAAGCGTACTCAGGCATCGACCGCGGCCGCGGCCGCGAAGCGGGGTTGGACTTCGGCGTGGAAACGGACCAGGTCCTGGTCGTCGGGCGCACGTTTGGTCCGGCCGACGTGTTCCCGGATCCGTGCCAGCAGCGCGTCGACGACGTCGGCACCGGTGGCCAGGCCCAGCCGTTCGCAGGCGACCCGCACGCCGTGCGAGCCGGAATGTTTGCCGAGCACCAGCCGGTGCACACGGCCCAGTTCCTCGGGTGCGAAGTGTTCGTAGTTCGCGCGGTCCTTGAGCAGGCCGTCGACATGGATCCCCGACTCGTGGGTGAACACCGCTTCGCCGACGATGCTCTTGCCGGGTGCGACCGGGCGGCCCGCGGCGTTGGCCACCATCCGCGAGATCGCCGGCAGGGCCGTCATGTCGATGCCGCTGGACATGCCGCAGGCGTGACGGGCGGCCATCGCCACCTCTTCCAGCGCCGCGTTGCCGGCACGTTCGCCGAGTCCGTTGACGGTCGTGTTGGCGTGGGTCGCGCCGGCGCGCAGCGCGGCCAGCGTGTTCGCGGTCGCCAGGCCGAGATCGTCGTGGGCGTGGATCTCGATGTCCAGGTCGACCTCGCGTCGCAACGCGGCGATCAGGTCGAAGGTGCGGAACGGTTCGAGCAGGCCCAGGGTGTCGGCGATGCGCACCCGGATCGCACCGCGTCGTTGTGCCTGGCGTGCCGCCTGGGCGAGGAACGCCGGATCGGCGCGCGAGGCATCCTCGAAGCCGACGCTGACATGGACGCCCCGGTCGGCGGCCCGGTCGACGTAACGCCCGATCGTCGCCAGCACGTCGTCGCGGCACCGGCGCAGCTTGCGGGCGATCTGGATGTCGGACACCGGGACCGACAGATGCACGATGTCGGCGTCACAGCACAGCGCCGCCTCGAGATCCGCGTCGGTCATCCGTGCCCAGACCATCGTGCGCGCGTTCCGCACGCGGCCGGCGATCGCGCGGATCAGCGCAATCTCGTGGGCACCCATCGCCGGGATGCCGATCTCCATCTCCGGCACGCCGGCGGCATCGAGCGCGGCGGCGATCGCGAGCTTCTCGTCGTCGGTGAACGCGACGCCGGCGGTCTGCTCGCCGTCACGCAACGTCGTGTCGTTGATCACGAACGTGCGGGCGGTGGTGTGGGCGAGGTTCATGTTGCCGTGGCGTGGGAGGGTTTCCAGATCCACTGTGCAAGCCGCGTGCCAGCAACAATCGTGTCGCCAAGTGCCTGATGTGATAGGTGTTTCGCGAAGAATGTGGGGGCGGGACCCGGTTGTGGGCTTTGTCCGCTTGTCGACATCGGCCGGCTTGCGACCGCGCGGCCGCTCATCGCAGCCGCTCATTGCAGCCGCTCATTGCAGCCGCTCATTGCAGCCGCTCATTGCAGCCGAATCACTCCTCGCGCGCGTGGTTCTTCGAGTAACGCGGCAGTTCGAGCAGCAGCAGCGGCCCCTTGATCCGCACGCAGCAGGCGAGCCGCGATTGCGCATCGGGACTCCATGCCTCGTCGATCCGGTCTTCCTCTTCCTCGTCCGGGGGCGTGACCAGCTCGCCGCCCTCGCGCAGGTGGACGTGGCAGGTCGAACAGGCGCAGACCTTCTCACACGCGTGTTCGACCGCGATGCCGTGCCGGAGCAGTTCGTCGATCAGCACCCGGCCCTGCGGGGATTCGAACTCGATGCCTTCGGGACACAGGCGCGGGTGCGGCAGGACCCGGATGCGGGTCGTCGGCCGTGGCGCCTTGCCGGCTCTTGTGCCAGCCGACGTTCCGGTCGTGTTCGGGGCGTCCGTGGGCGTATCGGCCATCTCAGGCCGCCATCTGGTCGAGCCGCTGGCCCGACAGCGCCTCGCGCACGCGCTGGTCCATCCGTTTCGCGGCGAACGGGGTCGTCGCCTGGTTCAGTGCCTGCGTCGCCTGGCGCAACGCCTCGCGCAGCTGCCGATGTTCGGTCGGCAGGCTGCCTTCGTCCTCGGCGCACTGCTCGAGCAGGTCCGCGACACCCTGCATGGCCTTCAGGATCGTGAACTGCTCGCGCGGCGTCAGCAGCTTGTCACCGTCCTCGCGCAGCGCGGCCTCGGTGGCATCGAGCAGCCGACGTGCATCCACCTCGGCCTCGCGCAGCATCCGTGCGGCGGCATCGTCCTCGACCGTCGCCAGTGCATCGGCGAGCATGTCGGCGACTTCACCGGTGGCCAGGCCGTAGCTCGGCTTGACCTCGACCTGTGCCGCCGCGCCGGTGCTCTGCTCGATCGCACTGACCGACAGCAGCCCGTCGGCATCGATCTGGAACGTGACCCGGATCCGTGCGGCACCGGCCACCATCGGCGGGATGCCACGCAACGTGAAGCGGGCCAGCGAACGGCACTCGCTGACCAGTTCGCGCTCGCCCTGCACGACATGCAGCGCCATCGCGGTCTGGCCGTCCTTGAACGTGGTGAAGTCCTGCGCCCGGGCCACCGGCACCGTGCTGTTGCGCGGGACGATCTTCTCGACCAGGCCGCCCATCGTCTCGATGCCGAGTGACAGCGGATTGACGTCGAGCAGCAGCAAGCCGTCGTCGCCGACCGCGCGATTGCCGGCGAGCTGGTCGGCCTGGATCGCCGCGCCGAGGGCCACCGCCTGGTCGGGATCGATGTCGGTCAGCGGTTCGCGCCCGAAATGTCCGGCCACCGCCGCACGCACCGCCGGCATCCGGGTCGCGCCACCGACCAGCAGCACACCGTCGACCTCGCCGGGCTTGAGTCCCGCATCGCGCAGTGCGCGCCGCACCGGCCCGATCGTGCGATCGACCAGATCCTTCGTCAGTTCCTCGAACGTCGCACGTTCGATCACCACCTCGGCGCTCGTGCCATCGGCGCGCGTACAGCACATCGTGGTCGCATCGGCGTCCGACAGCGCCTCCTTCGCGGCGCGGGCCGCGGCCAGCAGCGCGGCCTGGTCGGCGGGCCGCCAGGCGCCGCCACTGCTGCCTTCGAACCAGGTCGCCAGGCAGCGGTCGAAGTCGTCGCCACCGAGCATCGGGTCACCGCCGGTCGCGATCACCTGGAACACTCCGCGGGTCAGGCGCAGCACCGACACGTCGAACGTGCCCCCGCCAAGGTCGTAGACGACATAGACCCCTTCCTCGGCGGTCTCCAGCCCGTAGGCCACGGCCGCCGCCGTCGGCTCGTTGAGCAGGCGCAGCACGGTCAGTCCGGCCTGCGTCGCCGCCTCCTTGGTCGCCTGGCGCTGGCCATCGTCGAAGTACGCGGGCACCGTGATCACGACACCGACCAGCGGCCCGCCGAGCGCCGCCTCGGCGCGCATCTTCAGCGCCTGCAGCACCCGCGCGCCGACTTCGACCGGACTGACCAGGCCACGCCGGGTACGGACACCAACCGCGGTGTCGGTCATCGCCTCGACCTGGTACGGCAGGCCGCCGGCATCGATGTCGGCGATCGAGCGACCGATCAGGCGCTTGGCCGACGCGATCGTGTTCTGCGGATCGGCCGCGGCGCGCACGATCGCCTCGGCACCGACCAGGATCCCGCCGTCGGCCCCGTAGTGCACGACCGAGGGCAGCAGCGGGCGTCCCTGCTCGTCGGCGAGCACCGTCGGCAGGCCGCTTCGGATCGTGGCCACCAGCGAGTGTGTGGTGCCCAGGTCGATGCCGACCGCGAGCCGGTGCTGGTGAGGCGCGGCGGCACGACCGGGCTCGGCGATCTGCAGCAGCGCCATCGACGTCGCGCCGTCAGACCGAGAACGATTCGCCGCAGCCGCAGGTGGCGGAGGCGTTCGGATTGCTGAACTTGAAGCCCTCGTTCAGGCCCTCGCGGACCCAGTCGAGCTGCGTGCCGTCGAGCAGCGGCAGGTTGCGCGCTTCGACCAGCAGTTGCACCCCCTCGGTCTCGAAGGCCACGTCGTCGCTGGCCACCGAGTCGGCGAACTCGAGTGCATACGCATAACCCGAGCAGCCGCTGGTCTTGACGGCCACCCGCAGACCGGCGCCGCCGCCGCGCTTGTCGAGCGCCTTGCGGATCTGCAGGGCCGCCTTGGGGGTCACGGAAATTGTCATCACCGCCTCCGGTCAGACACTGAACGAACTGCCGCAGCCGCAGGTGCCGGCCGCGTTGGGATTGCGGATCACGAAGCGCGCGCCTTCGAGGTTGTCCTCGTAGTCGATCTCGGCGCCCATCAGGTACTGCAGGCTCATCGCGTCGACGACCACCTTGACCGGGCCGCGCTCGACC
>CADEEH010000209.1 GCA_902826305.1 uncultured Burkholderiales bacterium | reverse complement strand
GGATTGTCCTCGGTTTTCGCCAATTTCGTAAATAGTATCGAAACCTGGGCCCCGACCGGGTCGCCGCCGTCATGGGCCGCCCAGTTGATGCAGTCGACCCGGGCCGCATGTTCGTCGGCGATTTTCTTGACGATCGCCAGCCCCAGCCCGGTGCCCCGGGGCTTGGAGGTGGCGTAGGGCTCGAACGCCCGCGCGAGCATCGCCGGCGAGAAGCCGCCGCCGTTGTCGCGGACGATCATCCGGGCCGCGGGTGAGCCGTCGGGCATCGTCACCGGCTCGCTGCGCACCTCGATCGCCGGCTGGGCCGCCTTCTCGGTGGCCTCGAGTGCGTTCTTGATCAGGTTGTGGAACACCTGCCGCAGCTGGGTCGGATCGCCGAGCACCTCGGGAATGCCCTCGGCCAGCGACACGTGCATCGCCACCTGGGGCTCGTGCCCGGCGTAAAGCCGCAGCACGTCCTCGATCAGCGGGTTCAGTTCGAGCGGCGCCAGCTTGGCCGCGGGCAGGCGCGCGTAGTCGCGGAACTCGTCGACCATCATCTTCAGCGCGGCGACCTGATTGATGATCGTCTGCGCGTTCTTGTCGAGCATCTCCGCCTCGGCCGGCGGCAGCCGGGCGGCGAGCTTGAGCTTGAGCCGCTCGGCCGCGAGCTGGATCGGCGTCAGCGGATTCTTGATCTCGTGGGCCAGCCGGCGCGCGACCTCGGCCCAGGCGACCGCGCGCTGCGCCGACACGATCTGCGAAATGTCGTCGAATACGATCACGTAGCCGACGCGCCGCTCGGGCAGGATCGTGCCGCGGGCCAGGATCGCCAGCGGGCCGCTCGTCTCGCGGGCCGACAACGGGCCGAGCGGCGAGGCGCCCTGCCCGCCGGTGCCGGTCGGCGGGCCCAGCACCGAATCGGCACCGGGCACCGGCAGCGGTGCCTTCGGCAGCGGACGCAGTTCGAACTGGCGCTGCCAGCTGGTGACCCCGGCGGCGGCCTGTTCGTTGAATGCGCGCCGGACCAGGTCGGCGAGTTCATCCAGACGCGGGATCGCCACCAGCGCCTGGCCGAGGTGGCGCCGGTTCAGGTCGACCCCGAGGATCCGCTCGGCGCCCTGGTTGGCCAGGGTCAGGCGCAGGTCCGAGTCGAGCACCAGCACCCCGGCACTGAGGTTGGCCAGGATGCTCTCGAGCCGGGCGTTGGCCTGCTCGAGATCGCGCTGGTTGCGCTCGACCTGCGAGCGCGCCTCCTCGAGCTGGCGGGTCATCGCATTGAACGACTGGGTCAGCACGCCGAGTTCGTCGCGGCCGCGATAGTCCTTGACCGGCCGGAAGTCACCCTCGGCGACCGCCTTGGTCGCGGCGGCCAGTTGCGACAACGGCCCGGTCAGCCAGCCGGCGAGCACGAAGGCGGCGGCGACCGCGGCGAACACCGTCAGGAAGAAGGTCAGGGTCAGCGTGACGCGGAAGATCCGCTTGAGCCCCGCTCGCGACAGCGACAGCTCCTGGTAGTCGCGAAAGCCCTGCTGCACCGCCTCGGCGTTCTCGGCCAGCGTGGTCGGCACCGGCTGGACCAGCTGCAGGAAACGGGCGTCGTCGAGCCGCTGGCCCTCGGTGTTGATCGCGACGATGACACGCAGCTTCAGCGACTTGTCGCCGCCGGTGGACGCATCACCCCCCTCGATCGCGGCGAACTGGCGCGTGATGCGCGCCTGCCGCATCGCGGGCGCCGGCGGCATGTCGGGCAGCAGTCGCGCGTACTGGTTGCCGCTGGCGGCGATGATCCGACCGGTACCCGAGGCCACCAGCGCCTCCTGCACACCCGCCTGGTCGCGCAACCGGTTCAACGTCGTCGCCCACAGGTCCGGCGGCAGGTCGGCGAGCGCCCCACTGAGCGAACGGGCCTTTTGCGTCAGGTCCGACAGCAGCGACTCGAGTGTCGCCTGGCCCAGCTTCAGGCCCGAATCGAGGGCGCGTTCGACCGGCACGTCGAACCACGATTCGATCGACCGTTCGATGAACTGCACCGAGACGATGTACAGCAGCGCCAGCGGGATCACGGTCATCGCCACGAACTGCGCGGCCATCCGCGCCATCAGGCGGGTGCCGAAGATGCGCTTGCGGTGGCGCACGTACAGCCGGCGCATCAGTTCGAGCACCAGGATGCCGAGCCCGGCGGCGACCCCGACCGAGATCCACCACAACGTCGGGAAGTGACGCTGCAACAGCGTCGTGTTGCCGCTGGCCGTCGCGAGCACCACGAGCAGCACCGCCGCCAGCCCGACCGAAATAATCAGGGCCGCGCGCAGTGCGCGGCTTATTGCGCGCTTCTCGCGATCTGGGGACTGAAGGAAAAGCGTTTCCATTCGGCCTGCGGGTTCCAGTCACGGTTGGTGATCGCGGTCACCTGGAACGGCTTGGGCAGTTGCGAGACATCGAGACGCATCCGGATCTGCGCCTCGTACGTCGCGGCGGGATCGACCGCATCCGCATCGACGACCCGCCAGCCCCGGATCCGCGACATCGCGGCCACCGCCTCGGCCAACGTCGGAAACATCTGCTGGAAGCCCGAGATCGTCAGCCGATACTGGCGCGTCAACGCATGGTAGGCCAGTCGGTAGGTCTGTGTCGCCGTCGCCGTGCGTTCGTCCCACCAATACCAGCGCGGGCGGGTCAGCGCGAACTCGACGACGAAGTACAGCGGCACGCCGCGGTTGACCGCGTCCTCGAGCTGGCTCGACAACGGAATATAGAAATCACCCGACAGCGTCCAGGCTTCGCCGTCGGTACTCGGTTCGAGGCGGACACTGGTGACCGCGATGGCATCGTTGGCGACGGCGACCGACAGTCCGGTCCGGGGCCCTACCGCGATGCCCGCCAGCAACACCGTCCACAGCACCAGCGCGCGCGCCAGGCGCTTGCTGGCGGTCACGGCAGTTTGGTCAACAGTCCGTAGAAGAAACCATCGTGGTCCCGCTCCGGTTCGGCCGTCGGCAGCAGCAAAGCCACCGGTTCAGCGTCACCTTGCCCCGACCACTGCCACTCGATCGCAAGCCGGCGGGCGTTCTTTGTGGAAGTAAGTAACCGCTCCACTACCTCAGCCCCTTCCGATCGGAAGATCGAGCAGGTGGCAAAGAGCAATTTACCACCCGGTTTCAGGGCCGGCCAAAGCGCCTCGATCAATTGCAGCTGCTGTCCGCCAAATGTGGCGGGATCGCTACGCCGACGCAGCCAGCGGACATCGGGATGCCGACGCACGATGCCGGACGCGCTGCATGGGGCGTCGACCAGGATCCGGTCGAACGGCTCGCCGTCCCACCACTGGTCGAGTGCACCGGCATCCGCGGCCACCAGGTCCGCCTGGGCGCCGATCCGCTCCAGGGTGTCGCCGACCCGGCCGAGCCGTACCGGATCGACGTCGACGGCGGTCAGCCGGCAGTCCACGAGTTCAGCCAGATGACCGGTCTTGCCGCCCGGCGCGGCGCACGCGTCGAGCACACGTTGCCCTGGCCGCACGTCGAGCAGCGGAGCGGCCATCTGCGAGCCGCTGTCCTGCACCGAACACAGGCCGTCGCGGAATCCCGGCAATCGATCGACGTCGACCGGTTCGTCGATCGCCACCGCGACTGGTCCGAGTTGCCTGGAGCCCAGGCCGGCCTCGCGCAGCAGGCCGCGATAGCCATCGACGTCAATCCGGCGCCGGTTCACCCGCAGCGTCATCGGCGCGGTCTGGTTGTCGATGGCCAGGATCGCCGCCCAGTGCGCGGGCTGTTCGGCCTGCAGGCGTTCGATCCACCAGGCCGGATGGTTCCAGCGCGCGACCTGATCGTCGCCGACCAGCGCCAGCAGCGTATCGCGCTCGCGGCCGAAGCGGCGCAAGGTGGCATTCAGGAACGGAGCGGCCCCGCGCAGCGGGCTGTCGCCCTTGGCGGCAGCGACGGTCTGGTCGACGATGATCGCCGGTGCCCGCGAGGGCTCGATCAGCTGGGACAGCGCGACCAGCTGCAGCGCCGCGACCGCCGGTGTCGGTGGACGTTCGTTCAGCCGGCTGGCCAGTGCCTGCAGCCGGCCGAGGTCACGCGTGGCCTGGAACGCGAACGCTCGTGCCGCCACGCGGGAGGCCGGCGGCAGCGAGTCGTCGTCGAACGCGGTCTCGAAGGCAACCGGCAGCCGGGTGCCCGCGACCATCGCCGCGAGCGCCCGGGCTGCCGCGAGGAACTCCCGTGCGAGGCTGGCCCGTGCCTCAGGCACGCGGCCCGGCCATCGCCATCAGGCGGGCGACCCGCTCCTCGGTCGCCGGATGGGTCGAGAACAGGCTGGCCAGGCCGCCCCCGGACAGCGGGTTCATGATCATCATCTGCGCGGTCTCCGGATGCGCCTCGGCCGGCGCCAGCGGAATGCCCTGCGCATAACGATGGATCTTCTCCAGCGCCGAGGCAAGCGCCTGCGGGTCGCCGCTGATCTCGGCACCGCCCCGGTCGGCCTCGAACTCGCGGGCGCGCGAGATCGCCATCTGGATCAGCATCGCGGCGAACGGCGCCAGCAGCGACACCAGCAGGCCGGCGATCGGATTCGCGGGCCGGCCGTCGTCGCTGCGACCGCCGAAGAAGATCGCGAAGTTCGCGAGCGCGGAGATCGCACCGGCCATCGTCGCCGAGATCGTCGAGATCAGGATGTCCCGATGTTTGACGTGGGCCAGCTCGTGCGCCATCACGCCGCGCAGCTCGCGTTCGGACAGCACACGCAGGATGCCGGTGGTCGCGGCGACCGCGGCATGTTCCGGGTTGCGTCCGGTGGCGAACGCGTTCGGCGCCGCCTCGTCGATCAGGTACACACGCGGCATCGGCAGCCCGGCCTTGCCGGCCAGCTCCTGCACCATCCGGTAGAACTGCGGCGCACTCTGCTCGTCGACTTCCTGCGCGTTGTACATCCTCAGGACCATCTTGTCCGAGAACCAGTACGCGAAGAAGTTGGACACCAGCGCGAAACCGAGCGCGATCAGCATGCCCTGCTGGCCGCCGAGCGCCGCGCCGATCATGCCGAACAGCGCGACGATCGCCGCCATCAGCATCGCCGTCTTCATCCAGTTGAACATCGGTCCTGTCTCCTTGCCTGCTTGCGATGCGCCGACCTCGACCCGATCGGGGGTCGGCCGCCACGTTGGTACGCCCCGGGACATGGGGACTGCGCCGTCGGATGCAAGTCTCGTCTACACCTTGTTACCCGTGAACTGGCCGCCCGCGAATCGGGTCGACAGGCGTTGGCCGGCGCGGATCGGGAAACCTTTCAGGAACTCGCCGGCCGGAAGTCTACGGCCGCCGGGCCGCTGCAACTCGAGCAGCCTCAGAACGCCCCGGCCACAGGCGACGTCGACACCCGCCGGGCCGGCGCGCAGCACCTCGCCGGGCTCGCGCAGGCCACCGATGTCGCCGGCCGCCGGGGCCGCGTCGGCCCGGCCGCCGGCATCCTGCCCGACCGACCCGGGGCTGTCCGGGCCATCCCGCTGCCCGGCGCCGGGAAGCGGCAGGGCGGTCGCCCGCCAGACCTTGAGCACGGTCTGCAGATCGTCGGCCAGCACCATGGTCGAACCCGGGTGCGGGTCGAACGCCCGGATCCGGTCGGCCAGCCGCGTCGCGTCGGCCTGCCAGTCGATCGCGCTCTCCCTCTTGTCGAGCTTGCCCGCGTAGGTCGCACCGTCGGCCGGCTGGGCGACCGGGGTCAGCCCGCCGGCCTCCAGTTTCGCCAGCGCCTCGACGATCAGCGTCGCACCAAGGCCGGCCAGGCGATCGTGCAAGGTGCCTCCGGTGTCATCGGGGCCGATCGGCATGGACCGGGCGAGCAGCATCGGGCCGGTGTCCAGGCCTTCGTCCATCTGCATGATCGTGATCCCGGTCTCGTGGTCGCCGGCTTCGATCGCCCGCTGGATCGGCGCGGCGCCGCGCCAGCGCGGCAGCAGCGAGGCGTGGATGTTGATGCAGCCCCGCGGTGCGATCGCGAGCACGGTCCGCGGCAGGATCAGGCCATAGGCGGCGACGATGATCACCTCGGGCGCGGCGGCACGGATCGGCTCGAGCGCCGAGGCATCGCGCAGCGTCGGCGGCTGTGCGATCGTCAGCCCGCGGGCGAGCGCCAATTGCTTGACCGGGCTTTCCTGCGCGCGTTTGCCGCGGCCGGCGGGTTTGTCGGGCCGGGTCAGCACCAGGGGAACGGCATGGCCGGCGTCGAGCAGCGCGGCGAGCGCGCCGGCCGCGAACTCCGGTGTTCCGGCGAAGACCGTTCTCATCGGACCGCGGTGTCCAGCCAATCGAGGAAAGCGGGAAGCGAAGGACGCCGAACCGCCAGCGCGGGGTTCAGGCGGCGTCGCGATCCAGCTTCAGCATCTTGCTTCGGATGCGGCTCTGCTTGAGGCGCGACAGATACTGCACGAAGACCTTGCCGTCGAGGTGATCGATCTCGTGCTGGATGCACACCGCCAGCAGTCCTTCGGCGGTGAGTTCGAACGGCTGACCCTGCAGGTCGAGTGCACGCACCGTGACCCGTTCCGCCCGCTCGACGTCGTCGTAGATGCCGGGCACCGACAGGCAACCTTCCTCGTGCAACCTGCGCTCGTTGCTGGCCGAGACGATCTCGGGATTGACGAACACCCGCAACTCGTCGCGTGCGTCGGAGACGTCGATCACGACCAGCCGGACCGGCTCGTCGACCTGGGTCGCGGCGAGACCGACGCCAGGGGCCGCGTACATGGTCTCGGCCATGTCGGCGGCGAGCCTGCGGATCCGGTCGTCGACCTCGCGGATCGGCTGCGCCACACGGTGCAGGCGCAGATCCGGGTATCGCAAAATTGTCAAAGCGGCCATCGGCGGAAATCTACCGTTCGGGCGGAGTG
>CADEEH010000208.1 GCA_902826305.1 uncultured Burkholderiales bacterium | reverse complement strand
AAGTGGTCGACGTGACCGGCTGGCTCGGCGGCTACAACTTCCAGTGGGCCTGGTCATCCGCTTACGCGGCCGCGCTCGCGATCAGCGAAGCAGTTCGCGCACGGCCGCCGCGGCCCTGAGCACGTCGTCGCGGCTGACGTCCAGGTGCGTGACGGCGCGGATCGTCGTCGCGTCGAACGCACCCATCACGACACCCCGCGCCTCGAGCGCCGCGACCAGCGCGGGCGCATCGAGCGCCGTGTCGCACAGGCCGAAGAACACGATGTTGGTGTCGATCGTCGCCGGGTCGACGACAACACCCGGCAGCAACGCCAGCTCGGCGGCAAGCAGCCGTGCGTTGTCGTGATCCTCGGCCAGCCGCTCGACATGATGGTCGAGTGCATGGAGCGCCGCGGCACCGACGATGCCGGCCTGGCGCATCGCGCCGCCCCAGCGCTGCTTCAAGCGCCACGCCTCGGCGATGAAGTCACGCGAGCCGGCGAGCATCGCGCCGAACGGGCAGCCGAGCCCCTTGGAGAAATCGATCCAGACCGAATCGAATCCCGCCGCGTGACGATCGGCGCTCACGCCACTGGCGACGACCGCGTTCATCAGGCGCGCGCCGTCCATGTGGGTGGCCAGGCCGCGTTCGCGTGCGGCCGCGGCGACGGCCTGCAGGCGGTCCACCGGCCAGACCCGGCCCCCGGCGAGGTTCGCGGTCTGCTCGACACACACCAGGCGTGTGCGGGGAAAGTAGCGATTGTCGGGCCGCGCCGCCGCCGCGACGTCGGTCGCCTCGAAGGTCCCGGGTGCGCCGGCACCGCCGTCGATCGCGCGGATCATCACGCCGGCCAGCGCGGCCGGGCCGCCACCTTCGAAATGGATGATGTGGGAACTCTTCTCGGCGAGCACCTCGTCGCCGGGCCGGCAGTGCACGGCGATCGCGATCTCGTTGGCCATCGTGCCCGACGGCAGGAACACCGCGTCCTCCTTGCCGAGCAGCGCGCAGACGCGCTCGCGCAGGCGGTTGATCGTCGGGTCCTGGAACTTCTGTTCGTCGCCGACTTCGGCCGCGGCGATTGCCGCCCGCATCGCCGCGGTCGGACGGGTCTGGGTGTCGGAGTACAGATCGATCATGGCGATTCTTCCTGCCCGTCGAAGCTCGCGGCCGCTCGCGCCAGCCGATCGTGCACCGCGTCCCACGCCGGCCCACGAGGCGGTGTCTCCACCAGCAATCGATCCAGCCCCTGGGTATCGAGGGTACGCAGACCGTCGTACAACCAGCGGCCGTATGCCGCCGGATCGTCGGGCGCCGGCTGCCAGACGTGGAACGGCACACCCTGCGGACGCTGCCGCGAGACGATGCCCAGGTGTCCGAGCCGCGACGCGAGCGTCCGGGCACGGTCGATGATCGACTCCGTGGCCACCAGTTCGATCGGCGTGCGCGGCGCGTAGTGTGCGGCCAGTGTGCCGGATGCACGCGGCGCGTCGCGCCCCGGCGCCTGCGGTGCCTCGCCGAGCACGTGGGCGAGTTGTGCGGCGCTGATCGCACCCGGCCGCAGCAGCGCGGCGCGGCCGCGCGACAGGTCGACGATCGTCGATTCGACACCGACGGTGCACGGGCCGCCGTCGAGAATCAGGGGTGCGTCGCGGCCGAGGTCGTCGGCAACATGTTCGGCCCGGGTCGGACTGACGCGGCCGAACCGGTTCGCCGACGGCGCGGCGACCCCATGGCCGCCGAGCGCGACGAACGCGGCGAGCAGCGCGCGGGCGACCGGGTCGGCCGGGCAACGCAGGCCGATCGTGTCCGACGAGGCACACGCGTACGGCGGCGCATGCTCGCGCCGCTTGACGATCAGTGTCAGCGGCCCGGGCCAGAAATGTCCGGCCAGCCGCTCGGCCGCGGGCGGCAGGTCGGCCCACCAGCGCGCGCCCTCGACATCGAGCACGTGCACGATCACCGGATGGTCGGCGGGACGTCCCTTCATCGCGTAGATCGCAGCGACCGCATCGCGATTCGCGGCATCGGCGCCCAGGCCGTAGACGGTTTCGGTCGGAAAGGCGACCAGTGCGCCGGCGGCCAGGCCGAGCGCGGCATCACGGATCATGTCGGGATCGGCGGGGACGATCATCCGATCATCCGCACGCGATGCCCGTCGGTCACTCGCCGACATCGTCGTGACCCTGTCGGCTGCGACACGTCCGGCATCGTCGGCCAGGCCTCAGCCCAGGCGTGCGGCGATCACGCCGGCAACCTCGAGCGCCTCGTCGCGCGTGTCGGCCAGCACGGTCACGTGGCCCATCTTGCGGCCGGGCCGGGGTTCGCGTTTGCCGTACAGATGCAGCTTCGCGCGCGGGTGGTCGAGCACGTGACGCCAGTCAGGCTCGCGAGGTTGTGTCGCGCCGGGTTCGAACCAGCAATCGCCGAGCAGGTTCAACATCACCGCCGGCTGATGCTGCTGCACCGAGCCGAGCGGCAATCCGGCGAGCACCCGCGCCTGCTGCTCGAACTGGCTGGTGACACAGGCATCGATCGTGTAGTGGCCCGAGTTGTGGGGCCGCGGTGCCATCTCGTTGACCAGCAGCCGGCCGTCGGCGAGCACGAAGAACTCGACACACAACACGCCGACGTAGTCGAGCCGCGCGGCGATCGCCTCGGTCGCCGCGCGTGCCTTCGCGGCCAGCGCCGGATCGATCCGCGCCGGGACCGTCGACTGCGCGAGGATGCCGCCGCGGTGCAGGTTCTCGGCGACCGGATACGAGACCATCGCGCCATCGAATCCGCGGGCGACGATCACCGACACCTCCAGCGCCAGCTCGAGCCGCTGCTCGAGCACACACGGCACGCGGCCGAACGACTCGAACGCCGCCAGCGCCGATGCGGGATCGTCGACCCGCGCCTGGCCCTTGCCGTCGTAGCCCAGTCGCGCGACCTTCAGGATCCCCGGCAGCAGCGTCGCGTCGAGTGAAGCCAGCTGGCCGGCCTCGGTGATCTCGGCATACGGCGCAACCGCGACGCCGCAATCACGGACGAAACGTTTCTCGGCGATCCGATCCTGCGCGATCGCGACGCTGGAGGCGGCCGGGCTGACGACGCCGTGTCCGGCGAGGAACTCGAGCGCACGCGCGGGCACGTTCTCGAACTCGGTGGTCGTCGCACGACACAATTGGCCGAGTGTCGCCAGCGCATCGCGGTCGAGATAATCGGCGCGAAGATGGCGATCGGCCACCGAACCGGCCGGACTGTCCTCGCCCGGGTCGAGCACGCAGACCTTGTAGCCCATGCTCTGCGCGGCCATGCAGAACATCCGGCCGAGCTGACCGCCGCCGAGCAGGCCCAGCCAGGACCCGGGCGCCAGCGGCGGCACCGGCAGCCGTCGGTGCGGCTCAGACATCGGGCAGGCTCGACGAACGCGCCGCCTCGGTCTGGCGACGGCGGAAGTCCTCGAGTCGGGTGGCCAGCGCTTCGTCACCGACCGCCAGCGTGGCCGCCGCGAACAGCGCCGCGTTGGCCGCGCCGGCTTCGCCGATCGCGAAGGTGGCCACCGGGATGCCGCGTGGCATCTGCACGATCGACAGCAGCGAATCCTCGCCGCGCAGGTAGCGGGAGGCGACCGGCACACCGAGCACCGGCACGATCGTCTTCGCGGCCAGCATGCCGGGCAGGTGCGCGGCGCCGCCGGCGCCGGCGATGATCGCGCGCAGCCCCCGGGAGCGGGCCGACTCGGCATACGCGAACATCGCGTCGGGCATCCGGTGCGCGGACACCACCGTCGCCTCACACGGCACACCGAGTTCGCGCAGGATCGCGACCGCGTGCTGCATTGTCTCCCAGTCGCTTTTGCTGCCCATCACGACGCCGACCACCGGTGAGATCGCGGGGCCGGTCTTCTCGCGGCCGGCCGTCGCGGCGCCGGTCTTCGCGGCGCCGGTCTTCGCGGGGCCGGCCTTCGTCTTGCCGGCCGGTTTCGTCGCCGACACCGGCTTTGACGTCTTGATTCTCGTCGTCGTCCTCGTCACGCGCCGTCCCCGATCGTCTCGCCGGTCAGCCGCCGCAACGCCTCGCGGTACTTGGCCGCGGTCCTGTCGATCACCTCGGCCGGCAGCGCCGGCGGCGGCGGCTGTTTGTTCCAGCCCGGCACGGTCTCCAGATAGTCGCGCACGAACTGCTTGTCGTAGGACGGCGGCGAGATGCCGGGCCGATACTGGTCCGCTGGCCAGAATCGTGACGAGTCCGCGGTCAGCACCTCGTCCATCAGCACCAGTGAGCCGCTTTCGTCCAGGCCGAACTCGAACTTGGTATCGGCGATGATGATGCCGCGCTCGAGCGCGAACCGTGCGGCTTCGCGATACAACGCGAGACTCACCGTGCGCATCCGGCCGGCGAGTTCGGTGCCGAGCCGCCGGACGACGTCGTCGAAGGTGATGTTCTCGTCGTGCCGGCCCATCTCGGCTTTGTCGGCCGGGGTGAAGATCGGCTCAGGCAACCGGTCGGCGAGCCGAAGCCCGGACGGCAGCGCAATGCCGCAGACCGCGCCCTCGCGCTGGTAGTCCTTCCAGCCGGATCCGATCAGGTAGCCGCGGACCACCGCCTCGACGGCGATCGGCTCGAGCCGCTTCGCGACCACCGCGCGATCGCGGACCTGGTCGACCTCGTCGGCGGCGACCACCGATTCCGGCGCGATGCCGGTCAGGTGGTTGGGCACCAGCGAGGCCAGACGGTCGAACCAGAACAGCGCCATCCGGTTCAGCACCCGGCCCTTGTCGGGGATCGGTTCGTTCATGACCACGTCGAACGCCGACAACCGGTCGCTGGTGACGATCAGCAGCTTGTCGGGCCCGACCGCATAGTTCTCGCGGACCTTGCCGCGGCCGACCAGCGGCAGCGAGCGGATCGAGGATTGATAGAGCGTCTGGGGCATCGGATCGTCGCGCCGGCTCGCAAAGGCGCCATTTTGCCCGATGACCGATCGGGACACGGCCGATCGGCCCGACATCGGACCCGGCCGACCCGGTCCTTTAGAATACGCCGCCCGCCGACTGCGCCGGCGGCTGGTCCGCTCGATGATTCCTCCCCGTTCCGTTCCCGCCTGGTTGGCCGCCGTGCTGTTCGCGCTGGCCACCGCGCTTTCGCTGGCCTGGATCGAGTGGCACACCACCCCCAGGCCGCTGCCCCCGGCACCGGTCGAAGCGCTGGAAAAGAAGTTGCAGTGTGTGTCCTACGCCCCCTACCGGCAACCGGGCGAGACCCCGTTCGACGAGGGCTACGTCGCGCCGATCGAGCGCATCGACGCGGACCTGCGGCTGCTCGCGCAGCGCTTCCAATGTGTGCGGACCTATTCGATCGACCAGGGCCTGGACAAGGTGCCCGAGGTCGCGCGCCGGCACGGGTTGAAGGTGCTGGTCGGCGTGTGGATCGGCATGGAGGCGGCGAAGAACCGGATCGAGCTCGATCGCGCACTGGCGATCGTCAATCGCCATGCCGACGTCGTCCGGGCGCTGGTCGTCGGCAACGAGGTGCTGTTGCGCCGCGACCAGACCGAGGCGCAGTTGCGCGGCTACCTGGCCGAGGCCCGGAACCGGACGAAGGTGCCGATCACCTATGCCGATGTCTGGGAGTTCTGGCGCCAGCATCCGGCACTGGCCGCCGACGTGGACTTCGCGACGATCCACCTGCTGCCGTACTGGGAGGACGACCCGCAGCCGATCGAACGGGCGATCGCCCACGTCGGTTCGATCCACGACCTGATGAAGAAGGAGCTGGGCAAGCCGCTGCTGATCGGCGAGACCGGCTGGCCGAACACCGGGAGGCAGCGCAACGGTGCGGTGCCCAGCCTGGTCAACCAGGAGCGGTTCTTCCGGGAATTTCTACACCTCGCCCAGGCGCAGGGCCTGCAGTACAACCTGATCGAGGCGTTCGACCAGCCGTGGAAACGCAAGCTCGAGGGCACGGTTGGTGGCTACTGGGGCCTGTACGACTCCGATGCCAGGGTCCGCGTCGCACTGACCGGGCCGGTGGCCGAAACCGTCGACTGGCCGAGCCGCACGCTGGCCGTCGGCGCCACGATCGCCGGCGCGATCCTGTTCGTTTTGTCCGGCCTGCGCGGCGGCCTGCGGGCCGGGCCGTTGGCGGTCCTGCTCGCAGCGGGTGCGTTCACCGGCGCGCAGTCCAGCCTGCACTGGGCCCATGCGCTGACCGCCTACCGCGACCTGATCGAATGGGGATCGGGCACGTTCACATGGCTCGCCTGCCTGCTGGTCACCTGGCAGGCGGCAACCACCTGGGGAGCGCGCCCGATGCTCGGTCACCTGGGCCGGCAGGCGCTCCTGTTCGGTGCCACCGTGATCAGCGTGCTGATCGCTGCCGACCCGCGTTATCGCGACTTCCCGGTCGCGCTGATCCTGCCCGCGGCGGCAGGCCTGGTTCTTGCGTGGCCTGCCGCACTGCCAGTGCCCGACGACTGGCCAAGGCATCGTCTCGAAGCCACCGCGCGACGCGATCTGGCGCTCGGGTTCCTGCTGGTACTGACCGCGGTGGTGATCCTGCTGCGCGAGACCATCCAGAACATCGAGGCGCTGCAGTGGATCGCCACCGTGGTCATCCTCGGGGCGACGGCATGGCTGCGCGGCCGGCGGAGCCTGACTTCGGCGGCCGGCTGACCAGTACCAGCAGGGCGCCGACGCCAGCGGCGGCGGAGAACTCGTAACAGAACAGCACCAGTCCCAGGCAGCCGATCACCAGACCGGCCCAGGCGAAGCCGCGCGATCCCCAGATCGCGGCCAGGACGGTGCAGAACAGGCTGGCAATGCCGAGGATGTTGTATCTGAAATTCGCGACCGCGGCCGAGCGGATCGTGCACAGCAGATCACCCGCCGACTGCGGCGTCGAGCACCGGACCATCATCTCGGTGGGTTCGACCAGCAGCAGCCGCACGGCCACCGCCAGCAGCAGGAAACACCCTGTTACAAACACATACCGCGATGCAATAG